>JAUHXZ010000031.1 GCA_030426725.1 Actinomycetes bacterium | reverse complement strand
TACCTCGGCCTCGACATCCTCACCCGCTGCCGCCTCACCACCATCACCACCAACGAGGAGGTGACCGACCCCCTCGCCATCACCGCCTAAGAAGGAACCCCACTACACCACTCGATGAAACTTGACCCCGCCGATCGATTCCTTCCACGCCTCGATGGCGTCCGGCTCGCCGTCGATGCGAACGTCGGCCTCCCGGCCGCTCAGGTGCAGGAGCAGCTCGCCCGGCGTGCCCGACACCGTCACGGGACGGTCCCCGCGGCCCATCTGCGTCTCCTCACCGGTGTCGGTGCGCCTCAGCACCAGCCGTCCGCCGAAGCCGGTATGCGCGCGGCGGGCCATCATCTTGGCCACCGGCCACAGCTCCTTCTCCTCCTCGGCGGTGAGCGACTGGCTGCGGTCGTTGGCGCGCAGCACATCCTCGTGATGGATGAACATCTCGGAGGTGTTGACCAGCTTGTCCAGCGGCCGCATGATCCAGCCGGTGCTGCGAAGCTCCTCCAACAGCCCCAGGAAGCCGCGACTGTGCAGCTCCTCACGCTGGATCCGTTCGGTGCGCGACTCGAACCGCGAGAACCCGATCCCGGCCAGGGCGTCGGGCCGGTGCTCCCGCACGTACAGGTGCGCGGCGAGATCCTGGGTCTGCCAGTCCCCGCACTTCGTGGGGGCGAACGGGCCGAGTTCGGCCATGAGGTCGATGATGGCGGAGCGCTGACGCTGGGCGAAGGTCATGACACCAGCTTAGGCACGGCAGAATGTCACCCATGACAGCCACGATCAGGTACAACGCCGACGGCCTTGTCCCCGCCGTCGCCCAGGACGCCGCGACGGGCGAGGTGCTCATGCTTGCCTGGATGGACGCGGAGGCGGTCCGCCGCACGCTGGCCACGGGCAAGGCCACCTACTGGTCGAGGTCACGGCAGGCGTACTGGGTCAAGGGCGAGACCTCCGGCCATACGCAGGAGCTCGTCTCCATGGCCGTCGACTGCGACGGCGACACCCTGCTCGTCACCGTCAACCAGACCGGCGCCGCCTGCCACACGGGCAACCGCACCTGCTTCTTCACCCCGCTCGCCCTGGAGGACGTCGAATGAGGGTCACCCCCACCCTGGAGGAGTTCACCGAGCAGGCCGTCGGGCGGCGCGTCGTCAGCGTGTACGCCAAGCTGCTCGCCGACGACCTGACCCCCATCGCCGCGTACGAACTGCTGTGCGGCGCCCGCGAGGGGACGTTCCTGTTCGAATCCGCCGAGGCCGGCGTCATCTCCCGCTACTCGTTCATCGGGGTGCGCACCGCCGCGACGCTCACCGAGCACGAGGGCCGCGCCGAATGGATCGGCAAGGAACTCGTCGGACTCGCCGACGGCGACCCCCTCGAAGTCCTCGGCCACACCCTGCGCGAACTGGCCACCCCCGCAGTCGAGGGCCTCCCGCCCTTCCACGCCGGCATGGTCGGCTACCTCGGGTACGACGTGGTCCGCCGCCTCGAACGGCTGCCGGACACGTGCGTCGACGACCTCGAACTGCCGGAACTGGTCATGATGCTCACCAGCGAGGTGGCGGTCTTCGACCACCTCAAGGGCGAGCTGTGGCTCATCGCCAACGCCATCAACTACGACGGCACCGACGAGGGCGTCGAGCGCGCCTACTACGACGCGGTCGCCGCCGTCGAGCGGATGGCCGAGGAGGTCACCGCCCCGCGCCGCTCGCTGGCGACCCAGGAGGGCGATCCGGTGGTGCCGGCCGTCAAGCGCCAGCGCACGTCGCAGGAGTACCGGGCCATGGTGGAGGAGGCCAAGGAGGAGATCCGCTCCGGCGAAGCTTTCCAGATCGTCGTGTCCCAGCGCTTCGACATCCCCACCCTCGCCGACGCGCTCGACGTCTACCGCGCCCTGCGGCTCACCAACCCGAGCCCCTACCTCTACCTCCTGCGCCTGCCCGGCTTCGACGTCGTGGGCTCCAGCCCGGAGGCCCTGGTCACGGTGCACGAGGGGGTGGTCACCACCCGCCCGATCGCCGGATCCCGTCCCCGGGGCGCCACCCCGGAGGAGGACAAGAACCTCGCCGAGGAACTGCTCGCGGACCCGAAGGAGAAGGCCGAGCACCTCATGCTCGTCGACCTCGGCCGCAACGATCTGGGTCGCATCTGCAAGCCGGGCAGCGTCACGGTCACCGAGTTCATGAACGTCCACCGCTACAGCCACATCATGCACCTGGAGGCCGCGGTATCCGGGCGCCTCGCGCCGGGCCGCAGTGCGCTCGACGCCGTGCTCGCCTGCTTCCCGGCCGGCACCCTCTCCGGCGCGCCCAAGGTGCGGGCCATGGAGATCATCGACCGGCTCGAGGTCTCCCGCCGCGGGCTGTACGGCGGCGTCGTCGGCTACTTCGACTTCGCGGGCAACTCCGACGTCGCCATCGCCATCCGCACCGCTGTCCTGGCCGACGACGTGGCGCACGTGCAGGCCGGCGCCGGGATCGTCGCCGACTCCGTCCCGGAGACCGAGGACGCCGAGTGCCAGCACAAGGCCCGCGCCGTCATCACCGCCCTCGCCCGGGCTGAGGCGATGACCGCCCCGTGACCGGACGCTGGCCGGTCACCCTGCTGGCGATCGTCGGCGCGCTGACCGCCGGATTCGCCGCCCAGTCCTCGGGCAGCGGCGTGCAGGCCGTCGCGTGGGCGCTCGCCGCGGGCATCGGCCTGTCGCTCATGGTCCGGGGCGCCGGCCTGCGAGTGCTGGGCGCCGTTCTGGCCGTGCTCGCCCTCGCCGGGGCCACCTGGGCCGGGCAAGCGGGGCTGTGGCTCGTGCTCGCCGGGTTCGCCGTCGCGGCGGCCGCCGAGGTCGGCGTGATCCTCCTGGGCCCGCGGTGGGCGTACCGCCCCCGCACCCAGCGGCCCGGCGGCGACGACCCCTGGGCCGCCATGGACCGCGGCGAGGACCCCACCGACGACGACCCCACTCAAAGGGACGACGGCGGCACGGGTGAACAGGACATGCGACCCGGCGGCGCGTCAGGGTAGGCTCGTCGGCACCGCACTTGATGTAAGAAAGGCCAGGCTCATGGCACGTACTCCGCAGTACTACCACCACGGCAAGAGCCCCGCCGCGTGGATCGGCTCGGTCGCCGCCGCGATCGGCTTCACGCTCGCCGCCATCGGCTCGATGCTCGGCCCGAACTGGCCGCTGGTGATCTTCGGCGCCGCGATCGTCCTCGTGGGCGGGCTCACCACCATGGTCATGAAGGCCATGGGCTACGGCCAGCCGTGACGGTCCTCGACGACATCATCGAGGGAGTTCGGGAGGATCTGGAGAAGCGCCGGGCGAGCGTTCCGCTCGCCGAGGTGCAGCGCGCCGCCGAGGCCGCCGCACCGGCGCTCGACCCGATGCCCCGCTTCCGCGAACCCCGCCTCGCCGTCATCTCCGAGGTCAAGCGCAAGTCGCCCTCGAAGGGCGACCTCGCCGACATCGCCGACCCGGCGGCGCTGGCCGCGCGCTATGAGGCCGGGGGAGCGGCCGCCATCTCGGTGCTCACCGAAGAGCGGCGGTTCAACGGCTCCCTCGCGGACCTCGACGCTGTGCGGGCCGCCGTCGGCATCCCGGTCCTGCGCAAGGACTTCATGGTCGACGAGTACCAGTTCTTCGAGGCCCGCGCCCACGGGGCGGATCTCGTCCTGCTCATCGTCGCCGCGCTCACCGACGACGAGCTCCGCAGGTTCGGCGCCCTGACGGCGCAGCTGGGCATGACCCCGCTCGTCGAGACGCACACCGACGAGGAGATCGATCGGGCGCTGGCGCTCGGCTTCGAGCTCATCGGGGTCAACAACCGCAACCTCAAGACCCTCGACGTCCACCTCGCCCGCTTCGGGGAACTCGCCGCCCGCATCGGCCCCGGGCCGGTCAAGGTGGCCGAATCCGGAATCCTCACGCCGGACGACGTCGCCACCGTCGCGGCGCAGGGGGCCGACGTCATCCTCGTGGGTGAGGCGCTCGTCAAACACGGCGACCCCACCACCGCCATCGCAGACTTCATGACAGCCGCAGAAAGGGTGCAGGCATGACAGTGCCCGACAGCACCGGCCACTTCGGGCGCTTCGGGGGCCGATTCGTCCCTGAGGCGCTCCAGGCCGCCCTCACCGAACTCGACGAGGCCTTCACCGAGGCCCAGGCGGACCCGGAGTACCGCGCCGAACTGGCCCGCCTCCAGCGCGACTACTCGGGCCGCCCGACGCCCATCACCGTCGCCGAGAACTTCTCCAAGGAGTGCGGCAACGCCCGCATCCTCCTCAAGCGCGAGGACCTCAACCACACCGGCGCGCACAAGATCAACAACGTCCTCGGCCAGGCGCTGCTCACCAAGCGGATGGGCAAGACCCGCGTCATCGCCGAGACCGGCGCCGGTCAGCACGGCGTGGCCACCGCCACCGCCGCCGCCCTGCTGGGCCTCGAGTGCCGCGTGTACATGGGTGAGGTCGACACCCAGCGCCAGGCCCTCAACGTGGCCCGCATGCAGCTGCTCGGCGCCGAGGTCTATGCCGTGGCCGCCGGGTCGCGGACCCTCAAGGACGCCATGAACGAGGCCATGCGCGACTGGGTCACCACCGTCGACGACACGCACTACCTCATCGGCACGGTCGGCGGCCCGCACCCGTTCCCGGTTCTGGTGCGGGAACTGCAGCGCGTCATCTCCACCGAGGCCCGCCAGCAGATGCTCGACGACCACGGCGCCCTGCCGGACTACGTCGCGGCCTGCGTCGGCGGCGGCTCCAACGCCATCGGCATGTTCTACGACTTCATCCCGGACCAGTCGGTCAAGCTGTACGGCTTCGAGGCGGCCGGCGACGGCGTCGAGACCGGTCGGCACGCCGCCACGATCGTCGCGGGCTCCGCCGGCGTCCTGCACGGCGCCCGCACCTACGTCCTCCAGGACGAAGAGGGCCAGACCATCGAGTCCCATTCCATCTCCGCCGGCCTCGACTACCCGGGCGTCGGTCCCGAGCACGCCTGGCTCGCCGACACCGGGCGCGCCGTCTACGAGGGCGTCACCGACGCCGAGGCCATGGAGGCCTTCCGGATGCTCACCCGCACCGAGGGCATCATCCCGGCCATCGAGTCCGCGCACGCCGTCGCGGGTGCACGCCGCCTCGGCCTGCGGATCGCGGAGGAGGACCCGTCGGCGCGCCCGACGATCCTCGTGTCGCTGTCCGGCCGCGGCGACAAGGACGTGGCCACAGCCTTCGAGTACTTCGGGCTGCCCGGGGAACCCGACCGCACCGTGGGAGGCATGGAATGAGCCAGTTCACCGATGAGGCCCGGCTGGGCATCTCCGGCCGCGTCGTCGCGGGCTGCCTGGACCAGGGCCGGCCCGCGCTGGTCGGCTACCTACCCGTCGGGTACCCGAGCGTCGACGGCTCCATCGAGGCCGTCCGGGCCATCACCGAGGGCGACGAAGGGCGCGGCGTCGACCTCGTCGAGATCGGCATCCCGTACTCCGACCCGCTCATGGACGGGACCGTCATCCAGCACGCCACCACCAAGGCGCGCGCCCGCGGCGTCCACACCCGCGACGCCTTCAAGGCCGTCGAGGCCGTGGCCGCGACGTCGGCGACGCCGATGGTCATGACGTACTGGAACCTCGTCGAGGCCTACGGCCCCGACGCCTTCGCCCGGGACCTCGCCGCCGCGGGCGGCGCCGGCGTCATCACCCCGGACCTCCCGCCAGACGACTGCCCCGAATGGCTCGAGGCCACCGACGCGCACGGGCTGGACCGGGTCTTCCTCATCGCGCCCTCGTCCACCGAGGAGCGGATCGCGCTCACCATGGGAACGTGCCGCGGCTGGGTCTACGCCTCCAGCGTCATGGGGGTCACCGGCGCCCGCGCCGCCACGTCCGATGCCGCGCCGGTCATCGTCAAGCGGGCCCGCGAGGTCGACCCGTGCCTGCCCATCGGCATCGGCCTGGGCGTCAGCAACGGCGAGCAGGCCGCCGAGATCGGCTCCTTCGCCGACCTCGTCATCGTCGGCTCCGCCCTCCTCAAGTGCCTCGACACCGACGGCGCCGACATGCCGGGCGACCTGGCGCGCATCCGCCGCCTCGCCGGCGATCTCGCCGCGGGCGTGGACCGGGCACGCGGGTGATCGGCCGCCGGGCGCTCCTCGGGCTCGGCGGCGTCGTTCTCCTCGCGGGGTGCGCAGGCGACGACGAGCCCGTGGCCACCGTCGAGCAGGGCCCCTGGAACGGCACCCACCTCGACGGCGGGGGAGCGCCCCTGCCCGACGTGACCCTCACCGACCAGAACGGCGAGCCCTACAACCTCGCCACCGACCCCGACACGCCGGCGGTCGCCCTGTTCTTCGGCTACACCAACTGTCCCGACGTGTGCCCCGGGATCATGGCGGACATGGCCACGGCCAAGCGTCGGCTGCCCGAGGACGTCGTCGACGACATCACGCTCATCGTCGTCACCACCGACCCGGCGCGCGACACGCCCGAGGTGCTCAAGGAATACCTGGCCCGCGTCGACGAGTCGTTCATCGGCCTCACCGGCAGTCTCGACGACATCAAGCCCGCCGCGCTCAGCCTCGGCATCGACATCGCGGAGGGCAAACAGCTGCCGTCCGGAGGCTACGAGGTGGACCACGGCAGCTACGTCCTCGGCTTCGGGGAGGACCGGACGCTGCAGGTGGTGTGGAACGGGCTGTCAGCGGGTCAGATGCGCGACGACTACGCCCGCCTCATCGCCGTCTGATCCAGGGCCCACCCCGGTTGTCGGGGCCACCGGGTAGCCTGGCGGCACCAACTGGTGAGGAGGGTCCCACATGGGGCTGATGGAGCACGCGATCTGGTGGCAGGTCTACCCCCTCGGCGCGGTCGGCGCCCCGATCCGCGGAGAGCACGGTGACCCCGAACCACGCTTGCGGCGGCTGGAGGCATGGCTGGACTACCTGGTCGAACTAGGCTGCAACGGCCTCCTCCTCGGGCCCATCTTCGAGTCGGTCTCCCACGGCTACGACACCCTCGACCACTACCGGATCGACTCCCGGCTGGGCGGAGACGAGGACTTCGACCACCTCGTCTCCGAGGCGCGGGCACGCGGCATCAACATCATGCTCGACGGCGTGTTCAACCACGTCGCCCGGGATCACCGCTTCGTCGCCGAGCGCCCCGAACTGATCCGCCACGTCGACGGTCACCCCAAGGGGTGGGAGGGGCACGACGAGCTCGTGGAACTCGACCACGGCCGCCCCGAGGTGCGCGACGCCGTCGCCGACATCATGCTCCACTGGCTGCGCCGCGGCATCGCCGGCTGGCGCCTCGACGTCGCCTACGCCGTCCCCGCGGACTTCTGGCGCGACGTCGCGGCCCGGGTCCGCCACGAGTTTCCCGACGCCGTCCTCCTCGGCGAGGTCATCCACGGCGACTACCCCTCCTTCGTGAGGGACTCGACGCTGGACACCGTCACCCAGTACGAGCTGTGGAAGGCCGTCTGGAGCTCCATGAGGGACCGCAACCTGTGGGAGCTCGCGCACGCCCTGGAGCGGCACGCCGAGTTCTCCGCCGCCTTCCTGCCGCAGACCTTCGTAGGGAACCACGACGTCACCCGCATCGCCACCACCGTCGGCCCGCGCTATGCGTCGATGGCCGCCACCATCCTCATGACGCTTCCCGGCATGCCGAGCGTCTACTACGGCGACGAACAGGGCTTCACCGGCACCAAGACCGAGGCCTGGCACGGCGACGACGAGGTCCGGCCCCCGCTGCCGGCCACCCCCGCGGAACTGTCCGCGCTGGGCGCCGGCACGTTCGCCGCCTACCAGGACGCCATCGCGTTCCGCCGCCGCAACTCCTGGCTCGCCACCGCCACGCTCGAAGTGACCCACCGCGACAACGAGCAGCTCAGCTACAGACTCGTCGGCGACGGTGTGCTGTGCGACGTCACCGTCGACCTGTCCACCGGCGGCGTCACAGCCAGCGCCGGTGGGGAAACTCTGTGTAATCTTGCGGGCTGAACGGTTCCGGCTGAACGGTTTCAGGGGCGTAAAGATCCCTTTACGCCCACAATCGGCATGTGGAACAGGTTGGTCGACCACCCGGCGGCCATTACTGTTTTCATGCCACGGCCCCCGCCGCGGCATGTCCGTGACTTGGATGGAGGACTCAGCAGATGGCTCAGAGCGTGTTCCCGCACCGCGACAAGGTCGGTCTCTACGATCCGGCCTACGAACACGACGCCTGCGGGGTCGCTTTCGTCGCTCATCTGGATGGTGCCCCCCGGCACCAGATCGTCGAGCAGGGCCTCGAAGCGCTGCGTAATCTCGACCACCGCGGCGCGACCGGCGCCGACGAGGCCGCCGGTGACGGCGCCGGCATTCTGATCCAGATCCCCGACGCGTTCCTGCGCGAGGTCGTCGACGCCCGCCTGCCCGACGCCGGCGAGTACGCCGTCGGCATGGCGTTCCTGCCCACCGACGTGGAGGAGCGCGCCAAGGCGAAGGCCGCGATCGAGGAGATCGCCGACGACATCGACCTCGACGTCCTCGCCTGGCGCGAGGTCCCCGTGGAGACCGGCACCCTGTCGCCGATCTCGATCGGCGTCATGCCACACTTCGAACACCTCATCGTCGCCGGGCGCTCCGGCCAGTCCGGCATCGACCTGGACCGCTACACCTACGTGCTGCGCCGCCGCGTCCAGCACGAGGTCGGCATCTACTTCTCGTCGCTGTCCGCGCGCACGCTCGTCTACAAGGGCATGCTCACCACTGACCAGCTCGAGGAGGTCTTCCCGGAGCTCCACGACGAGCGGGTCGAGTCCGCCCTTGCGCTCGTGCACTCGCGGTTCTCCACCAACACCTTCCCGGCGTGGGAGCTGGCGCACCCGTACCGCATGATCGCCCACAACGGTGAGATCAACACCGTGCGCGGCAACCGCAACTGGATGCGGGCCCGCGAAGCGCTGCTCACGTCGGACAAGTTCCCGGGCAACCTCGAGGACCTGTTCCCGATCTGCACCCCCTCCGGCTCGGACTCGGCCTCCTTCGACGAGGTCCTGGAGCTGCTGCATCTCGGTGGACGCTCCCTGCCGCACGCCGTGCTCATGATGATCCCCGAGGCGTGGGAGGGCCACGCCGAGATGGACTCCAAGCGCCGCGCGTTCTACGAGTACCACTCGATGATCATGGAGCCGTGGGACGGCCCCGCCTGCATGACCTTCACCGATGGCAGCATTATCGGCGGCTGCCTTGACCGCAACGGTCTGCGCCCGGGCCGCTACTGGGAGACCTCCGACGGCCTGGTCGTCTTCGCCTCCGAGGCCGGCGTCCTGCCCATCGAGTCCAGCGACGTCGTCCGCAAGGGCCGCCTCCAGCCGGGCCGCATGCTGCTGCTCGACCTCGAGAAGCACCGCATCCTCTCCGACGAGGACGTCAAGGGCGAACTGTCCGAGGAGCATCCCTACGAGAAGTGGGTGGCCGACAACAAGATCCACCTCGACGACCTGCCCGGCCGCACGCACATCGTCCACTCGCACGCCTCCGTGATCCGCCGCCAGCAGGTGTTCGGGTACACCGAGGAGGAGCTGCGGCTCATCGTCGCCCCCATGGCCAACACCGGCGCCGAGCCGATCGGTTCCATGGGCACCGACTCGCCCGTCGCGGCGCTGAGCAGCCGCCCGCGGCTGATCTTCGACTACTTCGCTCAGCTGTTCGCGCAGGTCACCAACCCGCCGCTCGACGCGATCCGCGAGGAACTCGTGACGTCCCTCACGGCGCAGATCGGCCCTGAGCGCAACCTGCTCGAGCCCACCCCCGAATCGGCGCGCGTCATCACCATGCGACGCCCCGTCATCGACTCGGAGCAGCTCGCCAAGATCGTGCGGCTCAACCGCAACGGCGAGCTCCCCGGCTTCGGCACCCACGTCGTGCGAGGCCTCTACAAGGTCGCCGGCGGTGGCAAGGCGCTGGAGAAGAAGCTCGAGGAGATCTGCCGCGAGGTCTCCGCCGCCATCCGCGGGGGAGCACGTGCCATCGTCCTGTCGGACCGCCACTCCACCGCGGAGCTGGCGCCGATCCCGTCGCTGCTGCTCACCGCCGCCGTGCACCACCACCTGGTCCGCGAGAAGACCCGCACCCAGGTCGGTCTGGTCGTCGAGGCCGGAGACGTGCGCGAGGTCCACCACATGGCCCTCCTCATCGGCTACGGCGCCGCCGCGGTCAACCCGTACCTCGCCTTCGAGAGCGCCGAGGACCTCGCCCGCCGCGAGATGTACGTCGACGTCACTCCCCAGAAGGCGATCGACAACATCGGCAAGGCCCTGTCGAAGGGCGTGCTCAAGGTGATGAGCAAGATGGGCGTGTCGACCATCGCCTCGTACAACGGCGCGCAGATCTTCGAATGCGTCGGTCTCAACCACGACGTCATCGACCGCTACTTCACCGGAACCACCAGCCGCCTCGGCGGCCTCGGCATCGAGGAGTTGGCGGCCGAGATCCGCGCCCGCCACCTGCAGGCCTACCCGACGACCGGCATCCCGCTCAACCACCGCAACCTGCTGGTCGGCGGCGAGTACCAGTGGCGCCGCGAGGGCGAGCCGCACCTGTTCGACCCGGAGTCGGTGTTCCGCCTGCAGTACTCGACGTCGCGGGGCGACTACGAGGCGTTCAAGCGCTACTCCTCGCTCATCAACGACAACTCCGAGCGCATCATGACGCTCCGCTCCCTGATGAAGCTCAAGGACGCCACGCCGATCGACATCGACGAGGTCGAGCCCATCGAGAGCATCATGAAGCGGTTCTCCACCGGCGCCATGAGCTACGGCTCCATCTCCATGGAGGCCCACCAGACCCTGGCGATCGCCATGAACCGGATCGGCGGCAAGTCGAACACCGGCGAGGGCGGCGAGGACTCCGAGCGCCTCCACGACCCGCAGCGTCGCTCCGCGATCAAGCAGGTCGCCTCCGGCCGGTTCGGCGTGACCTCGGAGTACCTCACCTACTCCGACGACATCCAGATCAAGATGGCCCAGGGTGCCAAGCCCGGCGAGGGCGGCCAGCTGCCCGGCCCGAAGGTCTACCCGTGGGTGGCGAAGACCCGCCACTCGACGCCCGGCGTCGGCCTCATCTCGCCGCCGCCCCACCACGACATCTACTCGATCGAGGACCTCAAGCAGCTCATCCACGACCTCAAGTGCGCCAACCCCTCGGCGCGGGTCCACGTGAAGCTCGTGTCCGAGATCGGCGTCGGTACCGTGGCGGCGGGCGTCAGCAAGGCCAAGGCCGACGTCGTGCTCATCTCGGGCCACGACGGCGGCACGGGCGCCGCGCCGCTGACCTCGCTCAAGCATGCGGGCGCCCCCTGGGAGCTCGGCCTGGCCGAGACGCAGCAGACGCTCCTGCTCAACGGGCTGCGAGACCGGATCGTCGTCCAGACCGACGGCCAGCTCAAGTCCGGCCGCGACGTCATCGTCGCCGCGCTGCTCGGCGCGGAGGAGTACGGCTTCGCCACCGCGCCCCTGGTCGTGTCGGGCTGCATCATGATGCGCGTCTGCCACAAGGACACCTGCCCCGTCGGCATCGCCACGCAGAACCCCGAGCTGCGCGGCAAGTTCCACGGCGACCCGGACCACGTCGTCAACTTCTTCCGCTTCATCGCGCAGGAGGTCCGCGAGTACCTGGCGCAGCTGGGCCTGCGGTCCATCGACGAGGCCATCGGCCGGTCCGACCTGCTCGACGTCAGCAGGGCCATCGGCCACTGGAAGACCCAGGGCCTCGACCTCAGCCCGATCCTCGCGCACCTGGACGTGCCGGCTGACACGCCGCTCCACTGCACGGTCAAGCAGGACCACGGCCTCGACGCCAAGCTCGACACCGAGCTGATCCGCCTCGCCGAGCCCGCCATCAAGCGGGGCGAGCAGGTGCGCCACTCGCTCACGGTCCGCAACGTCGACCGCACCGTCGGCACGATCCTCGGCCACGAGGTCACCAAGGCCACCGAGGGCCGCGGGCTTCCGGACGGCACCATCGAGTTCACACTCACCGGCACCGGCGGCCAGAGCTTCGGGGCGTTCCTGCCCCGCGGCATCACGCTGCGCCTCATCGGCGACTCGAACGACTACTTCGGCAAGGGGCTTTCCGGCGGACGCCTGATCGTCACCCCGCAGCCCGACGTGCAGTTCGATCCGGCCGAGCAGATCGTTGCCGGTAACGTGATCGGCTACGGCGCCACGTCGGGGCAGCTGTTCCTCCGTGGCGTCGTTGGCGAGCGGTTCTGCGTGCGCAACTCCGGCGCGACGGCGGTCGTCGAAGGGGTCGGCGACCACGGCTGCGAGTACATGACCGGCGGCGAGGTGCTCGTCATCGGCCAGACCGGCCGCAACTTCGCCGCGGGCATGTCCGGCGGCGTGGCGTGGGTGCTCGACCTCAACCCGCTCCGGCTCAACACCGAACTGGTCGACCCCACCGACTTGGAGGACGAGGACATCGCCCGCGTCCGGGAACTGCTCGTCGAGCATCGCGAGGAGACCGGTTCTCTCGTGGCCGACGGCCTGCTCCAGCTGGGTGACGACGAGCTGCGGCTGCGTTTCACCAAGGTCGTGCCCCGTGACTACGCCCGCATCATGGCCGTCAAGGCCCGGTCCGTCGCCGACGGGCTCACCGAAGAGGAAACCACCAAGCTGATGATGGAGGCCGCGCATGGCTGATCCGAAGGGGTTCATGACGACGCCGCGCGAGGTCGCGGACAGGCGTCCGGTCGAGGAGCGCATCCACGACTGGAAGGAGGTGTACCCCGGCACGCCGGGCCGTGCCCTCCTGCCCATCATCACCGAGCAGGCCGGCCGTTGCATGGACTGCGGCATCCCGTTCTGCCACAACGGCTGCCCGCTGGGGAACCTGATCCCCGAGTGGAACGACCTGGTGTGGCGCGGCGAGTGGCAGACGGCCCTGGACCGGCTGCACGCCACCAACAACTTCCCGGAGTTCACCGGCCGGCTGTGTCCGGCGCCGTGCGAGCCGGCGTGTGTGGTGGGCATCAACCGTGATCCGGTGACCATCAAGAACGTCGAGGTCGCCATCATCGACAAGGCGTGGGACGACTCCCGCGTCGTGCCGAAGCAGACCGAGTGGCACACGGCCAAGACCGTCGCCATCGTCGGCTCGGGCCCGGCGGGCCTGGCGGTCGCCCAGCAGCTGACCAGGCGCGGCCACACCGTCGTCGTGTTCGAGCGCGCCGACGCGATCGGCGGCCTGCTGCGCTACGGCATCCCTGAGTTCAAGATGGAGAAGGCCGTCCTCAACCGCCGCCTCAAGCAGATGGTGCTCGAGGGAACGCAGTTCAAGACCGGCATCGAGGTGGGCAAGGACGTCACCGCGCAGGACCTGCGCGAGTCGTACGACGCCGTGGTCCTCGCCATCGGCGCGACGGCCGCCCGGGATCTGCCCGCCACCGGCCGTGAGCTGGGCGGCATCCACCAGGCCATGGAGTTCCTGCCCCAGGCCAACCGCGCCGCGCTCGGCGAGGAGGTGGAGAACCAGATCACCGCCGAAGGCAAGGATGTGGTCATCATCGGCGGCGGCGACACCGGCGCCGACTGCCTCGGCACGTCGACGCGTCAGGGCGCACGCTCCATCACGCAGCTCGAGATCATGCCCGAGCCGCCCGTGGACCGCCCGGAGCACCAGCCGTGGCCGACGTACCCGATGACCTTCAAGGTCACCTCCGCGCATGAGGAGGGCGGCGACCGGCTCTACGCGGTGTCGACCACCCAGTTCGTCGGTGACGAGGACGGCAACGTCAAGGGCCTCGACCTGGTCGAGGTGAAGTTCAACGCCGGCAAGTTCGAGCCGGTGCCCGGCACCGAGCGGCACATCCCCGCCCAGCTCGTCCTGCTGGCCATGGGCTTCACCGGGCCGGAGAAGCCCGGCCTCGTCGAGGAGCTCGGCGTGGACCTCGATCCGCGCGGCAACATCAAGCGCGACGACAAGTACACCACCAGCGTCCCCGGCGTCTTCGCCTGCGGCGACGCCGGACGTGGCCAGTCGCTCATCGTGTGGGCGATCGCCGAGGGGCGGTCGTGCGCGCAGGGCGTCGACGAGTTCCTCCAGGGATCGTCGTCGCTGCCGCGGCCCATCGGTCCCGAGGTGCGCCAACTCCTCGTCTGAGGGGCCGGGAGTGCCTAGAGTGCGAACATGTTGACCTTGTTCGCAGAGTTCACCGCGTTGCCCGGCCATGAGGAACAGGTCGCCGACCTCATGGCCGGGCTCACGGAGAAGGTCCGTCAGGAGCCCGGCAACGTGCAGTTCCTCCCGTTCAACCGGGAGGACTTCCCGCGTCGCTGGTTCGTCTTCGAGCAGTACCTGGACGAGGACGCCTTCCACACCCACATCACCGCGGAGTACGGGCGGGAGTTCAACGCCGCTCTCGGTGAGCACATCGTCGAGTCGGGCTCCGAACTAACCTGGCTGATCCAGGCCTGATCGGCGGCCCCTGCCACTCCGCCTCGACGGGGGCCACCCCGCCCCGCCCCACACTCCGCCCCGCCCCGGCCCACGCCCCGTTGCGACGAGCCAGACTCGCCTCTCGACGCGCTAGATCCGCCATTTCGGGGCATTCGGTCCGTCGAGACCCGAGTCTGGCTCGTGGCGGGTCATCGAGACGCGTGTCAGGCTCATGCCCAGACCCGCCCGGGTCCCGCGCGTTGAGCCAGACTCGCCTCTCGACGCGCGAAATCCGCCATTTCGGGGCATTCGGTCCGTCGAGACCCGAGTCTGGCTCGTGGCGGGTCATCGAGACGCGTGTCTGGCTCGTGCGTCTCCCGGGCGAGGGCGCGCCGGGCGCGGGGTGCCCGCGCGATGAGCGGGCGGGTATGGTGGGGTCGCGCGTCGGTCGAGAGCGGAGGAGCAGTACATGTCGGACACCTTCGTTCACCTCCACTGCCACAGCGAGTTCTCCATGCTCGACGGCGCGGCCCGGATCGACGACATGTTCTCCAACGCCGAACGCATGGGCATGCCGGCGCTGGCGATCACCGACCACGGCAACCTGTTCGGCGCCTACGAGTTCTACAAGGCCTCCAAGAAGTACGACGTCAAGCCGATCATCGGCCTCGAGGCCTACCTCACGCCGCGCACCCACCGCTCCGAACGCAAGCGCGTGCAGTTCGGGGACGGCACCGGCGACGACGTGTCCTCCAAGGGCGCCTACACCCACATGACGATGTGGGCGGCGAACCCCGCCGGCATGCACAACCTCTTCAAGCTCAGCACCAGGTCGTCGCTGGAGGGCTTCTTCTACAAGCCCCGCGCGGACCGGGAACTGCTCCACGAGTACGGCAAGGGCCTCATCGCCACCACCGGCTGCCCCTCCGGCGAGATCCAGACCTTCCTGCGTCTCGGCCAGTACGACAACGCCATCGCGGCCGCCGCGGAGTTCCGGGACATCTTCGGCGCCGGGAACTTCTACGTCGAACTGATGGACCACGGCCTCGACATCGAGACCCGCGTCCGCCGCGACCTGCTGAAGCTCGCCAAGGAGCTGTCGCTGCCGCTCGTGGCCACCAACGACCTCCATTACGTCCACGCCGACGACTCCGACGCCCACGACACGCTGCTCTGCATCTCGTCGGGCTCCCGCAAGGCCCAGCCCGAGCGGTTCCGGTTCAACGGCAACGGCTACTATCTCAAGTCTGCCGAGGAGATGCGCGACCTGTTCCGCGACATCCCCGAGGCGTGCGACAACACCCTCGAGATCGCCGAGCGCATCGAGACCAGCTTCGAGGAATCCATCGGCACCTACATGCCGCGGTTCGACTGCCCCGACGGCGAGACCGAGGACTCCTGGTTCATCAAGGAGGTCGAACGCGGACTGGGGGAGCGGTACCCGAACGGCATCTCCGACGAGGTGTGGGACCGGGCGCGGTTCGAGATCGGCATCATCACCCAGATGGGCTTCAGCGGCTACTTCCTCGTCGTCGCCGACTTCATCAACTGGGCCAAGCGCAACGGCATCCGCGTCGGCCCCGGCCGGGGTTCCGGCGCGGGCTCGATGTGCGCCTACGCGATGCGCATCACCGATCTCGACCCCCTTGAGCACGGGCTCCTGTTCGAGCGGTTCCTCAACCCCGAGCGCGTCTCGATGCCCGACTTCGACATCGACTTCGACGACCGCCGCCGCGGCGAGGTCATCACCTACGTCAGCCAGAAGTACGGCTCCGACAAGGTCGCCCAGATCGTCACCTACGGCTCCATCAAGGCGAAGGCCGCGGTCAAGGACGCCTCCCGCGTCCTCGACATGCCGTTCGCGCTCGGCGAGCAGATCACCAAGGCGATGCCCGCCGACGTCATGGGCAAGGGCGTCCCGCTGCAGGACCTCTTCAACGAGGACCACGACCGCTACGCCGAGGGCGGCGAGTTCCGCGAGCTGTACAACAACACCCCCGACGTCCGCACCGTCGTGGACACCGCGATGGGTCTCGAGGGCCTCAAGCGGCAGTGGGGCGTGCACGCCGCGGGCGTGATCATGTCGGCCTCCCCGCTGATCGACGTCATCCCGCTGATGAAGCGCGAGGCCGACGGCGCCATCATCACCCAGTTCGACTACCCCGGCTGCGAGTCACTCGGGCTCATCAAGATGGACTTCCTGGGGCTCAGGAACCTCACCGTCCTCGATGACGCCGTGCGCAACGTCAAGCTCAACACGGGGGCCGAGGTCGACCTCGAGACCCTGCCCCTGGACGACCCGAAGACCTACGAGCTGTTGCAGGCGGGCGACACGCTCGGTGTGTTCCAGCTCGACGGCGGCCCGATGCGTGCCCTGCTGCGGTCGATGCAGCCGGACTGCTTCGAGGACATCTCCGCCGTCGGCGCCCTGTACCGCCCGGGCCCGATGGGCGCCGATTCGCACAACAAGTACGCCCGCCGCAAGACCGGCCGCGAAGAGGTGGAGCCCATCCACCCCGAGCTGGCCGAGGCGCTCGAACCGATCCTGGGGGAGACCTACGGTCTCATCGTCTACCAGGAGCAGGTGATGGCGATCGCGCAGCAGCTCGCCGGCTACTCGCTCGGCGGCGCGGACATGCTGCGCCGCGCCATGGGCAAGAAGAAGAAGAAGGAACTCGACGCCCAGTACGAGATCTTCTCGAAGGGCATGCGGGAGCGCGGCTACTCCGAGAAGGCCATGCAGACGGTGTGGGACATCCTCCTGCCGTTCTCCGACTACGCGTTCAACAAGGCCCACTCCGCGGCGTACGGCGTCGTGTCCTACTGGACCGCCTGGCTCAAGGCCAACTACCCCGTCGAGTACATGGCGGCGCTGCTGCAGTCGGTGCGCGACGACAAGGACAAGTCCGCGATCTACCTGGCCGAGTGCCGGCACCTCGGCATCCAGGTGCTGCCGCCCGACGTCAACTCCTCCGATGTGGCGTTCACCCCGGTCGGCGACCACATCCGCTTCGGCCTCGGCGCGGTGCGCAACGTCGGCGACAAGGTGGTCAACGCGTGGATCGAGGAGCGCACCAAACTCGGGCCCGCCAGCGACTTCCACGACTTCCTCGACAAGGCCCCGCTGCTCATGTGCAACAAGCGGGTCATCGAATCCCTCATCAAGGCCGGCGCCTTCGACGAACTGGGCCACACGCGCCGCGCCCTGATGGGCATCTTCGAGGCCGAGGTCGACCAGATCATCGACGTGAAGCGCAACGCGGAGAACGGGCAGGACGGGTTCGACTTCGGCTTCGCGCTCGACGACGACCCGGCCGCGGACGCGAGCCACGACAAGGTGCCCGAAGTGGAGGAGTGGGACCGCCGCACCAAGCTCGCCTTCGAACGCGAGATGCTCGGCCTCTACGTCTCCGACCATCCCCTCAACGGGCTCGAGCACGTGCTCCATTCACACAGCGACCGCTCCATCGCCGCCGTGGCCGCCGCCAACGGCTACCGCGGCCAGACGAAGCTCTGCGGGCTCATCACCTCGGTCAACCGCCGCGTCAACAAGGCCGGCAACATCTGGGCCCAGGTGGTGCTGGAGGATCTCACCTCGTCGATCGAGGTGACGGTGTTCCCGCGCGTCTACGACCAGACCGCCGGCCACCTGGCGCCCGACACCATCGTCTCCGTCGAGGGCGTCGCCGAGTCCGGGGAGGACCGCGGCCGGATGCGCGCGCAGAACATCTCGTCACCCCAGGTCAGCGGCGACGGCGAGGCAGGCCCGCTGGCGCTGACCCTGCCGGCGGTGCGGTGCACCCCGGGGGTCGTCAACCGCATCAAGGAGATCCTCTCCGAGTACCCCGGAGCCGCCGAGGTCCACCTCCAGCTCCGCACCGGCGACAAGGTGAAGACCTTCCGGCTCGGCGACGGGTTCCGCGTCCAACTGACCTCCGCGCTGTTCGCCGACCTCAAGGCCGTCCTCGGCCCCAGCTGCGTCGGCGTGGGGAGGGAGATGCCATGAGCGATGACGTCCTCGTCGTCACCCGCCAGGGGCAGCTCGCAGAGCTGTGGGCCGTACCGTCATGGCGGGTCACGGCCTACCTGGCGCTCTCGGTGCTGCTCGGTGCCCTCGGCGGCATCCTGTGGTCCTGGCTCACGCCCCTGCCGACCTACCTCGTCGGCGACAACATGATCGCCACCATCACCGAGCGCGGCAACACCACCATCGTCGCCTCCGACGTCGCGTTCGCGTTCATCACGGGCATCATCGGGCTGCTGCTCGGCGCCCTCGGCTGGGCCGCGCTCCACCGGCTGGGCTGGGTGGTGGTCGTCGTACCGCTGCTCGCGTCGCTGGCGGCGTCGCTCGTGGCGTGGCGCATGGGGCTGCTCGTCGGACAGTCGGGTTTCGCGGAGCGACTGGCCAGTGCCGAGGCCGGGGACGTCGTCCAGATCGACCTCGCGCTGCGCTCCGCTTCTGCGGTCATCGTCGGACCCTTCTCGGCGATCACGCCCATCATGCTGATGGCCGCGTTCTGGCCGGAGCCGGCGCTGGAACGCCCGTCCGAGCAGCGGGCCCCCTCCGACTAGACTTGGACCTCGTGCTCAGGGTTCTAGATCTCACCAGCGTCCAAGGCGCCTACCGCGACCACCTCCCCCGGGGGGAGTTCGACGTCGAGGCGGCCGTCGACATCGTACGCCCCATCGTCTCCGCCGTCGCCGACCGCGGCGAGGAGGCGCTGCGCGAGTTCTCCGAGCGGTTCGACCATGTGGTGCCGGAGTCGCTGCGCGTCCCGGCGGCCGAGCTGGCGAAGGCCGCCGACGAACTCGACCCGGAACTCGCCGCCGCCTTCGACGAGTCCATCCGCCGTCGCCGCCAGGTGGCCGAGGAACTGGAGCGCGACCCCAACCCCGCACCCGCGGTTCTCGCCGACGGCGCGCGCGTCGGCCTGCGTAACATCCCCGTGGACCGGGTGGGCCTCTACGTGCCGGGCGGCCTCGCGCCGCTGGCCTCCAGCGTCATCATGAACGTCGTCCCCGCCCAGGTCGCCGGCGTCGGATCCATCGCCGTGGCCTCCCCGCCGCAGAAGGAGTTCGGCGGCCTGCCGCACCCGAACATCCTGGCCCTGTGCCACCTGCTCGGCGTCGACGAGGTCTACGCCGTCGGCGGCGCCCAGGCGGTCGCGATGTTCGCCCACGGCGTCGAGGGCCTCTGCGAGCCGGTGAGCCTCATCACCGGCCCGGGCAACATCTACGTCGTCGCCGCCAAGCGCCTCGTCCGCGGGCTCGTCGGCATCGACTCCGAGGCCGGTCCCACCGAGATCGCCATCGTCGCCGACGACACGGCCGATCCCGCCTACGTCGCCGCCGACCTCATCTCGCAGGCTGAGCACGACCCGCTTGCCGCCTCGGTGCTCATCACCGACTCCCAGGCGCTCGCCGACGCGGTGCAGACCGAGCTGGGCCGGCAGGTGCCCGCGATGAAGCACCTGGACCGGATCACCACCGCGCTGACCGGCGAGCAGTCCGCGGTCGTGCTCGTCCGGGACATCGATCAGGCGGTGGAGGTGGCCGACGCCTACGCCGCCGAGCACCTGGAGATCCAGACCGCGCAGGCCGAGGCGGTCGCCAACCGGATCCGCAACGCCGGCGCCATCTTCGTGGGTGACCACGCGCCCGTCTCGCTGGGTGACTATTCGGCCGGCTCCACGCACGTGCTGCCCACGGCCGGCTGCGCCTGCCACTCGTCGGGGCTCACGGTGCGGTCCTTCATCAAGACCGTCCACGTCATCGGCTACACCGCGCAGGCGCTGGAGGCAATCGCCGACGGGGTGGAGAAGTTCGCGCTCGCGGAGGACCTGCCGGGTCACGCCGCCGCCATCACGGTCCGGAGGCAGCGGTGATCACACTCGAGGAACTGCCGCTGCGCGCCGATCTCGTGGGGGAGGAGCCCTACGGCGCCCCGCAGTTGCAGGTGCCGGTGGTCCTCAACGTCAACGAGAACCCGTACCCGCCGTCGCCGCTGATCAGCCAGGAGATGGCCGCGGCCATCGTCGAGGCGGCCGGCACCTTCAACCGGTACCCGGACCGCGAGGCGCTCGCGCTGCGCGAAGACCTGGCCCGTTACCTCGGCCACGGCCTGACGGCCGACCGGATCTGGGCGGCCAACGGGTCGAACGAGATCATGTCCCACCTGCTCACGGCCTTCGGCGGCCCGGGCCGGCGGATGCTGACCTTCACGCCGTCCTATTCGATGTACCCCGAGTACGCCCGCAACACCTGCACGCAGTACGTCACCGTGCCCCGTCGCGACGACTACACGGTCGACGCGGAACTCGTCCTCGACGCGATCCGCGAGGAGGAGCCGACGGTCGTCGTCATCGCCACGCCCAACAACCCGACCGGCACCGCCGTTCCCCTCGAGGTGATCGACGAGGTGTGCGCCAACACCGAGGCCATCGTCGTGGTCGACGAGGCCTACCAGGAGTTCTCCAGCAGGCCGTCGGCCGTCGAACTGCTCGGCACCCACGACCGGCTCGTCGTGTCGCGCACGATGTCCAAGGCATTCGCGCTCGCCGGCGGCCGGCTCGGCTACATGGCGGCCGCCCCCGCGATCGTCGACGCGTGCCGCATCGTGCGGCTGCCGTACCACCTCAGCGCCCAGACCCAGGCGGTCGCCCGGGTGGCGCTCGCGCACGCCGACGAGCTGCTCGCCCAGGTCCGGTCGCTGACGGCCGAGGCCCGCGCCTTCGAGGGCTGGGCCCGCAGCCGCGGCTACAGCGTCATCGACTCCGAGTCGAACTTCTCCCTCATCGGCCGGTTCCCGGACCGCCACCAGGTGTGGCAGGACCTCCTCGACCGCGGCATCCTCATCCGTGAGACCGGCCCCGCCGGGTTCCTGCGGGTGTCCGCCGGCACTCCGGAGGAGATGGCGACGCTCCGCTCGGCACTCGACGACCTCAACCCCATCACCGAAGGGATCGCACCGTGACCCGCACCGCCACCGTCTCCCGCTCCACGAGCGAATCGACGATCACCGTCTCCGTCGACCTGGACGGCACCGGGACGTCGACCATCTCCACCGGCGTGGGGTTCTACGACCACATGCTCACCGCTCTCTCCCGGCACTCCCTCATCGACCTCGACGTCGAGGCCACCGGCGACCTGCACATCGACGGGCACCACACCATCGAAGATGTCGCCATCTGCCTCGGTCAGGCCATCAGGGAGGCCCTCGGCGACAAGTCCGGCATCCGCCGCTTCGGCCACGCCGTCATCCCGCTCGACGAGGCCGTCGCCGACTGCGTCGTCGACGTCGCCGGCCGCCCCTATGTCGTGTGCAAGGGCGAACCCGACGGCCAGGTGTACGCGCTGATCGGCGGCTCCGGAGTGCCCTACGCCGGGTCGATGACCTACCACGTCGTCGAGGCCCTCGCCCTCAACGCGGGCCTGTGCATCCACCTCACGCTGCTGGCCGGCCGCGACCCGCACCACATCGTGGAGGCCCAGTTCAAGGCGCTGGCCCGCGCGCTGCGCGACGCCGTCGAACCCGATCCGCGCGTCACCGGCGTGCCCAGCACCAAGGGGGCGCTCTGAACCCCCGGGTCGGGCTGTTCGACTACGGATCGGGCAACCTGCACTCCGCCGCCCGCGCCTTCGCCGGCGCGGGGGCGGACCTCGTCCTGAGCTCCGACCTCGACGAGCTCCGCCGTCAGGACGCGCTCGTCGTCCCGGGCGTCGGCGCGTTCGCCGCCTGCATGGCCGGGTTGCGCGCCGCCGGCGGCGTGGAACTCATCGCCGACTGGGTCGAGGCCGGCAAGCCGCTGTTCGGCATCTGCGTCGGCCACCAGATCCTGTTCGAGGGCGGCACAGAGCACGGCACCGACACGCCCGGTCTCGGGCTGTTCCCCGGCAGCGTCGTCCAGCTCCCGGCTCGGCGGCTTCCGCACATGGGCTGGAACACCATCGCCGTGCCCGACGGCAGCCGGCTGTTCTCCGGGCTTGAATCGGAGCGGTTCTACTTCGTCCACAGCTACGCCGCCGTCGGCGGACCCGTTGACGGGGTCGTCACCACCGCGACGCACGAATCCGCCACGTTCATCGCGGCGGTGGAGCGCGGCCCCGTGTGTTCCACCCAGTTCCACCCCGAGAAGTCCGGCGCGGCCGGCGCCCGGCTCATCACCAACTGGCTCGGATCCTGGTAGCGCGCTCCGCGTCGCGGAGGGGGACGGGCGGCCGCTTTCGGCTAGGGTTGGGCGTCGTGGAGAAATTGCAGCTGTTGCCCGCCGTGGATGTGCAGGGCGGCCAGGCCGTCCAGCTGGTCCAGGGAATCGCGGGGACCCAGAAGGAGTTCGGCGATCCCGTCGAGGCGGCGCTGCGCTGGCAGCGGGGCGGGGCCGAATGGCTGCACCTGGTCGACCTCGACGCCGCGTTCGGCCGCGGCAGCAACGCCGACCTGCTCCGCGAGATAGTCGGGCGTCTCGACCTGAACGTCGAACTCTCCGGCGGCATCCGCGACGACGAGTCCCTCGAGCGGGCCCTGTCGACCGGCTGCCGCCGCGTCAACATCGGCACCGCCGCCCTGGAGAACCCGGAGTGGTGTGACCGGATCATCGCGGAGCACGGCGACCGGATCGCCATCGGCCTCGACGTCCGCGGTGAGAACCTCGCCGCCCGCGGCTGGACCACCGAAGGGGGCCCCTGGCCCGAGGTGCTCGACCGCCTCGTCGCGGCCGGCTGCGAACGGTTCGTCGTCACCGACGTCAACTCCGACGGCATGCTCACCGGCCCCAACGTCGACCTCCTCACCGCGGTCGCCCGGCGCAGCGGCCGCAAGGTCATCGCCTCCGGAGGCATCGCCACGCTCGACGACCTGCGCGCCCTGCGGGGGCTGGTCGACCGAGGCGTGGAGGGTGCCATCATCGGCACCGCGCTTTACGTCGGCCGCTTCACCATCGAAGAGGCCCTCGCCGTCGCGGAAGGAGCCCCTAATGCCTAGGCCGCCCGCCAGCACCTTCGGTGAGGCGAACCCGGAGACGCAGCACGTACCGCCGCTGCTCCAGGGCCGCATCGCCGACCTCCTCGCCGGCAAGAAGATCGTCATGACCGGCGTCACCGGCTTCATCGGCGAACAGCTGCTGTGGAAGGTGCTCGCCGAGTGCCCCGACACGTCCGTCGGGGTGCTGGTGCGCCGCAAGGGCTCCGTGACCGCGGAGCAGCGTGTCCGCTCCCTGCTGGCCAAGCCCATCTTCAAGCCCATCGTGGAGTCCCTCGGCGGCGTCGACGCCGTCCTCGCCGGGCCGGTTCAGGTCATCGAGGGCGACCTTCCCAACGTGCCCGACCTGCCCCGCGACATGGACGTCCTGCTTCACTGCGCGGGCGACGTGTCGTTCGACCCGCCGATCGACCAGGCGTTCATGACGAACGTGATCGGCACGAAGGCCCTGCTCGCGAAGCTGCGGGAGGCCTGCTCCGACGAGAACGGCGAGCTGGTCAAGATCCCGCACTACGTCCACGTGTCCACCGCGTACACCGCGGGCCGCCGCCGCGGCGCCATCCCCGAGGCCGCGCACGTCCACGACGTGGACTACGAGGCCGAGACCACCGCGGCGCTGGCGATGAAGGAACACCTTGAGGCCCGCTCCCGCGAAGCCGGGCAGCTCACGATCCTGCGCAAGGAGGCCGAGGCGCTGCACGCCAGGGCGGGCTACCTCACCACGTCGCGCGACACCGAGCGCCGTCGCGAGGAGTGGGTGAAGAAGGAACTCGTGCAGGCCGGCACCGAGCGGGCCCGCTCGCTCGGCTGGACCGATGTCTACACCTTCGCCAAGGCGATGGGCGAGCGCGTCGTCGCCGACCTCGGCAAGGACTTCCGCGTGTCGATCTACCGGCCCGCCATCGTGGAGTCGTCGCTGCGCTACCCCTATCCGGGATGGATCGAGGGGTTCAAGATGGCCGACCCGATCATCCTGGCCTACGGCCGCGGACAGCTGCCCGAGTTCCCCGCCTCACCCGACGCCGTCATCGACATCATCCCCTGCGACTACATCGTCAACGGGATCATCGCGACCTGCGCTACGACCCCCGAGGTCGGCAGCCCAGAGTACTACCACGGCAGTTCCGGCGCCAGGAACCCGCTCACGTTCCGCGGCATCTACGAGCACATCCGCCGCTACTTCTCGGCACACCCCTACATGTCGGGCCAGGGGTCGACTCCGCTGGCGACCTGGACCTTCCCGGGCGCCGAACCTATCGAGAAGCTGATCTGGGCCGCCGACAAGGGCGTCACGATCGGCAACAAGCTGCTGAGCTTCGCCCCACGGAGCAAGGCGACCCGCGCCTGGGCCGGACAGCTCGACAAGTCGGCCAAGCAACTGGAGTTCCTCACCAAGTACTTCACGCTCTACGGCGAGTACCTCCAGTCCGAACTGCACTTCGTCGACGACTGCGCGCTCGCGCTGCACAACTCCCTGCACCCCGACGACCGGGAGAAGTTCGGCTTCGACTCCGCCGCGTTCGACTGGACCCACTACCTGGAGGAGGTGCACACCCCGGCCATCACGGATCCGGTGCGCCGCCTCGAGGCCGCACGGAAGCGCCGCACCAGCCGCGCCGCCACGTTCAAGGACATCAAGCCCACCGAGCCCGGCACCGTGCTGGCGGCGTTCGACCTCGACGGCACCGTCATGGCCACCAACGTCGTCGAGACGTACCTGTGGGCCCGACTGCCGGAGCTGAGCCCGGGGCGCCGGGCCGCGGAGATCGCCCGCGTGGCCGCCCAGCTGCCCCTGTACCTGGGCGCCGAGCGGCGCGACCGTGGGCGGTTCCTCCGCTCCATCTACCGCCGCTACGCCGGCGCCGACCTGGCGGCCCTCGATGCCTACGTGGACGAGAAGCTCGCACCTCAGATCCTCGACCGCATGTCGCCGGACGCGATCCGCCGGATCCGCGAGCACCGTGACGCCGGGCACACCACCATCCTCATGACCGGTGTGATCCGTCCGCTGACCAGGCCCTTCGAGGGGCTGTTCGACACCATCGTCGCCGCGGAGCTCGCCACCGACGATGAGGGCCGGTGCACCGGGTTCCTCAGCGGGCCCCCGATGGTCGGGGAGTCGCGCGCCGCATGGCTCACCCACTACGCGAGCCTGCACGACATCGACCTGAGCAGGTCGTTCGGCTACGCCGACAGCCACGTCGACCTGCCGATGCTCACCACTGTCGGCAACCCCGTGGCGGTGAGCCCGGACATCGGCCTCATGCGGGCCGCCAAGGCCAAGGGCTGGTCGATCATCGAATGGCCGGCCATGTCCCCGCTGCCCCGCTGGAGGATGTCGTGAACGGAAAGGAAGCCTGATGTCTCGTCCCGGATTCGTGCTGGAGGTCGACGACAAGACCCCGCCGCTGCTCACGATGGCCGGCTCCGACCTGCGCCTCGAACGGTTCGGCCAGGGCACCCGCGTGGTCTACCCGGCCGACGCCGAGTCGTCGACCGCCCCCGTCGGGCTCATCGACGCCGCGCTCACCGCGCCGACGGGCAGCGCCCCGCTCGCCGGGCGGCTCGCCGCCGACACGCGGCTGACCATCGCCGTCATCGACACCGACCGCCCGATGCCCCGGGCGGAACTCGAGATCCGGCGCACGCTCGTCGAGCAGGTCCTCGAGACCGCCGCCCGCGCCGGCGTCGACGACGTCGAGATCGTCATCGCCACCGGGCTGAGGCAGCAGTGGAACGCCGCTCGCGTCACCGAGGTGCTCGGCGACCGCGTCGCCACGTCCTTCCTCCCCGACGGCCTGGTCACCAGCCACGACGTCACCGCCCCCGACCTCGTCACCATCGGCGAGGCCGGCGGGCTGCCCATCAAGCTCAACCGTCGCGTCGCGACCTCCGACCTCGTCGTCGTGGTGTCGAACCGCGCCGACGCCGGCACCCGCTGCCCGCTGTCGTGGGGACTGACCGACGTCGAGACCGTGCGGCGCCTCGGCGGCCCGGATGCGTCGGCCGCCGTCGAGGACGAGATCGAGGCCGTCGTGCGTGACGCCGTCGATACCTACGCACTGGTCGCCGTCCTCGGACAGCCGCTCCTCGGCCGCTCCCTGCGCTTCGCGTCGAAGCGCGAATGGGAATGGACCCTGGGCGACCGGCTGGCCTTCGCCGGTGCCCGGCAGATCGTCGCCGCCATGCCGCGACAGGGCGCGCAGTACCTGCACGGCAGCCTGCGCGCCGACTACGCGGTCGTCGACGTGCTCGGGGGAGACTTCACGCAGATCCACGCCGACTCCCTCGCCGTGTGGCTCGCCGCCAACGCGGTGGAGATCAGCGGGCAGTCGGATGTTCTCGTCACCCCGGTGTGGGGAGCGGCGATCGACGAGGGCGACCCGGTGGGGTCCCCACTGAGCGCCGCCCACCACGCCCTGGTCACCTCGGCGGGGGCCCACGTCGGCAAGCCGGTGGTCCGCGACGGGGGTGTGCTGATCGCCTTCCACCCGCTGCGTCGCCGATTCTCCAACCGGCGGCAGTCTGCGGCGGCCGACTTCTTCGCCACGGTGCTGCCGTCCACGACGGACCCCGCCGAGATCGCGGCCACCTACGAGGCGCGCGCCATCGACGACGAGTGGTACCTCGACCTGTACCGCAAGCAGTTCGCCGAGCACCCGCTGCGCGTCTTCCACGAGTGGTATGCCACGGCCCGCGCCGCCGAACGCTTCTCCGACGTCATCTGGGTGGGCGGGGACCGGCGCAGCGCGGCCCTGCTCGGTCACCGTGCCGCCACCACCTACGCCGATGCGCTCGAGATCGCCTCGAACACGGTGGGCCAGCACCCGGGCATCACCGTGCTGCACGGCCCTGGCCAGGCAGTGGGCGACGTGCGATGAGTCGGACCCTTCCCTCCTGGGCGCAGCCCAGGCACGACAAGCGCCGGCCGAAGGTGACGTGGCCGGCCGACGCGGTCGCCGCGCTGCTGGCCTCCGTGCGCCCGATGGCGCCCGCCGGGGCACCCCCGAGGCGCGCGCCGGCCCTGCCGGCGTTGAATCTGCGCTCGGCGCCTTCCGGGCGGCACCTGCTGTTCCGGGCGCTGAGCCTGCGGCTCGACGTCGAACTGGTCGCGGCGGACTCGCTGGCCGGGTTGCAGCCCCCACTGGTCTTCGCCGCCAACGAGCAGGGCGCCCTCGACTACCAGGTGCTGCAGTGGGCGCTGCCCCCCGTGCTCCGGCCGACGATGATCGCCCCGTCGCGCGCCCTCGCGCGGGGACGCAACGTCGTCGTCTTCGCTGACGAGCCGGTTGGTCACCGCCTCGTCGGCGAGTTCTCGACGATCCCGGCGGACCTGGCGAACCAGCACGGGGTACCGATCGTGCCCGTGGGCGTCGTGGGTACCTTCAAGCTCAAGGACATCCTCAAGCTGGCGCTGCGCAGCCGCCCGAAGGTCTCGGTGCGGTTCGGCGCCCCGATCCACTGTCGCGGCCGCTCGCTGGCCGAGACGACGGCGGA
The DNA here is from genome assembly GCA_030426725.1 of Actinomycetes bacterium. Classification (GTDB taxonomy): domain Bacteria; phylum Actinomycetota; class Actinomycetes; order Propionibacteriales; family Propionibacteriaceae; genus Arachnia. The sequence continues at coordinate 2,316 of JAUHXZ010000031.1, read as the reverse complement.
GCTGCAGACCCGTGTCGAGGAACTGGTCCAGGAGGGCGACCTGTCCTGGTGGACCGTCCAGCGTCGCCATCGCGGTGCGGGCGACGGGGGCCGGTTGACGGCGGACGCGGCGCCCCGGTGGCGCAGGCTCTGGGAGCAGGCGGCGCCGGTCAAGCCGGCCCGCACCCGGATCTGGCGGTAGGACCCTATGGATGTCTACGTTGAACCGCACCTTTCATGGCGCCTCCTGACTCCGGAGGACACCGCTGAGCTCGACGCCTTCCGGGGACAGCTCGACGCGCTGGAGGAGTCGGTCCTCACCGGCGTGGCGGCCACGATCACGGACCATGAGCTGACGGTCGTCACCGCCGTCGGGGGGTTCGACCGCTACCAGTCGATGTCGGCCTACGGCATCGTCTACCTCGGCGGCACCGATCCGCTGCGCATGTACCTGGTGGGCGGGGTGCACCCCACTCACCGGCACATGCGCATCGGCACCGCGTTGCTCGGCTGGCAGGTAGCGCAGGCGACCGCCTGGCGCGACGACCACCGTCCCGGGGAGCCGCTGTGGCTCGGCTGCTACGCCGAGGTCGGGCGCCCCGGCCTCGACCGGGTGGCCGCCCGCCTCGGGTTCGCCCCGGAGCGCTATTCGTTCGACCTGCAGCGCGACCTCACCAAGCCGATCCCGCTACCCGTGGTGGACGGGATCGACGTCGAGCCGTTCAGCACCGACCGTTCCGACGAGGTGAGGTGCCTGCACAACGTGTGCTTTGGCGATCTGGGCAGCGAGGTGTCCGAGGACGTGTGGGCGGAGCGGCTCGCGGGGCCGGACTTCCGCCCCGGATGGTCGTTCGTCGCCACCGATGCCGGGCGCATCATCGGTTACGCCATGACCGGCGTGGCCGACGCACCTGACGACGGGCCGCAGGTGGGCTGGGTCGAACGGTTCGGCGTCCACCCCGGCTACCGCGGCCGCGGGATCGCGACCGCCATCCTGGCCCGGTGCCTCACGGCCATGAAGGACGCGGGCTACTCGGAGGCGGGCATCGGCATCGACACGGCCGACGGCGAGGGCACCAAGCGCCTGTGCGCCGAGCTGGGGTGGACGACACGCGACGGCGTGGCGCTGCTGGCGAAGGTCGTTCGCTGAGCCCGCGATAAGCTGTCGGCGAGCATTCAGACCAGAACGAGGCAAGTAAAGGCGGGCGACGCATGAGTGGCCATTCCAAGTGGGCGACGACCAAGCACAAGAAGGCAGCGATCGATGCGAAGCGCGGAAAGCTCTTCGCGAAGCTGATCAAGAACGTCGAGGTCGCGGCCAGGATCGGCGGAGGGGACCCGGCGGGCAACCCCACCCTGTACGACGCGATCCAGAAGGCCAAGAAGTCGTCGGTGCCCAACGACAACATCGACCGCGCCGTCAAGCGCGGCTCCGGCGCCGAGTCCGGCGGCGCCGACTACGAGACCATCACCTACGAGGCCTACGGCCCCGCGGGCGTCGCGATGCTCATCGAGTGCCTCACCGACAACCGCAACCGTTCCGCATCCGACGTGCGCGTAGCGGTGACCCGCAACGGCGGCACCATGGCCGACGTCGGCTCGGTGCAGCGGCTGTTCTCCCGCAAGGGCGTGGTGACCGTCCCGAAGCAGCAGGCCGGCCGCGACATCACCGACGACGACCTGCTGGAGGCGGCCCTCGAGGCCGGCCTTGAGGAGGTCGACGACGAGGGCGACGTGTGGGAGGCGCTCTGCGACCCCAACGACACCGTCGAGGTCCGCAAGGCCGTCGAGGCGGCCGGGCTGGACTACGACTCGTCCGAGGTGCAGTTCGTCGCCTCTTTCGACCAGCAGGTCGACGAGGTGGACGTGGCACAGAAGGTGTTCCGGATCATCGACGCCCTCGAGGACTCCGACGACGTGCAGAACGTCTACACCAACCTCGACCTCACCCCCGAAGTGGCCGCGGCCCTCGACTCCGAGGACTGACCGCCACGCCCATGCGCACCATCGGCATCGACCCCGGGCTCACGCGCTGCGGCGTGGGCATCGTCGACGGAGACGTCGGCGCCCCACCGCGGCTCGTGGCCGTGGGCGTGGTGCGCACGCCCGTGGAACTGGACGTCGCCAAGCGCCTCCTCGCCCTCGAGGCGGGGCTGCTGGAGTGGTTCGAACGTTACGAACCGCAGGCGGTAGCGATCGAACGGGTGTTCTCGCAGCACAACAAGAGTTCGGTGATGGACACGGCCCAGGCCGCGGGCGTCGCCGCGCTCACCGGGGCGCGCAGGGGCCTGGCCGTCACCTTCCACACACCGTCGGAGGTCAAGGCCGCCGTCACCG
>JAUHXZ010000030.1 GCA_030426725.1 Actinomycetes bacterium | reverse complement strand
GAATCGGTGCCATGCAGCCTGCACAGTCACGCGAAGGCGCCAAGCTGGCAATCGTCGGCGCCGGCGCCGTCGGATCCTCCCTCGCCTACGCCGCCGCCATCCGCGGCGTCGCCCGGCACATCGTCCTGCACGACATCGACCGGGCCAAGGTGCGCGCCGAGGCCCTCGACCTCGCCCACGGCGGCCAGTTCCTGCCGGAGGCGGTGATCGAGGGCTCGGACGACGTCGACATCACCCGCGGCGCGGACGTCGTCGTCGTCACCGCAGGCGCGAAGCAGAAGCCCGGCCAGACGCGCATGGACCTCGCGGACTCCACGGTGCGCCTCATGGAGAAGGTCATACCGCCGCTGGTGGAGCGCTCGCCCAACGCGACGTTCCTCATGGTCACCAACCCCGTCGACGTGACGACGCAGGCGGCGCTGAAAATCAGCGGCCTGCCGTCGCACCGGCTGTTCGGCTCGGGCACGGTGCTGGACTCGTCGCGCCTGAGGCAGCTCATCGCGTCGACCTGCCACGTCGCCGTCGGCAACGTGCACGCCTACGTGTGCGGGGAGCACGGCGACTCCGAGACGCCGCTGTGGAGCACCGCGACCATCGGCGGCGTTCCCCTCATCACCTGGGAGCGGACCACGGGGCGGCTGGGCGAGCGGGAACGCGACGAGATCGCGCACCGCGTGGTCAACGCCGCCTACGAGGTCATCGAGGGCAAAGGGGCCACGAACTACGCCATCGGCGTCGCGGCGGCGCGGATCATCGAGTCGGTGCTGCGCGACGAGCGGGCTGTGCTCCCGGTGTCACGGATGCTGGAGGGGTGGCACGGCATCGCGGGCGTGTGCATGGCGGTACCGACGGTGGTGGGACGCGACGGCGCCCGCACCCAACTCGAGCTGCCGCTGTCGGAGGACGAACTCACCCGGCTGCGCAACAGCGGCGACCAGATCCGCTCGATGGCGGCCAGCCTGGGCTTCTAGCGCAGCACCGCCACCACGTCGTTGCGCGGGCCCGAGTCGTCGGTCCAGCGGCTGACGAGCGATCCCAGCACGTCCTCGGGTACCGGGGCGGCCCGGTTGAGCACCCGCATGATCTCGAGGCGGCCCTCCTCGCCCCCGACGACACCGGTGCCGCGCACCGTCATCGACAGCGGCAGCTCGCCGCCGTGCGCGTCGCGGAGGTAGGCCTGGATGTCGCCCTCGCGGATGACCCGAGTGGCCTCCGCCACGAAGACGGGGTCGCTGGGCGCGTCGTAGCAGTAGCGCAGTCCGAGTTCGGAGTGCTGGAGCGTGCCGATGAGGTCGCCGCCGTCGAGCGGCGCGTCGCGCCAGGTGACGGGTACGAAGTAGTGGGTCTCGCCGTCGGTGACCACCATGCAGTCGAGGCCGACCTCGCCGGCGGGGTCCGCGAACCGGAAGGCGGCGGCGCGGGTGAGGTTCGACAGGTCACCGTAGAACCAGCGCTGCGACGGCAGCCAGTCGCGAAGCAGGTCGATCTTGGACGGGGTGAGCGTGGCCCCGACGTGCAGCTCGGCGGCGCCGCTCATGACGCGACCTCCGTAGCGAAACGTTTCGCTGACCGGGCCTGCGCCTTGGCGCGCTCGACCTCCCGGTCCTTCGGGGGCGCCGTGGTCACCAGTGAGCCGAGCAGCTCGGCGGTGATGGCGGCGATCTCCTCGACGGCCCGCTCGAAGACCTCCTCGTTCGCCTTGCTCGGCTTGGTGGTCCCCGCGACCTTCCGGACGTACTGCAGCGCCGCGGCGTGCACCTCGTCGCTGGTGGCCGGCGGCTCGAAGTTGTTCAACGGCCGGATGTTTCGACACATGCTGCAAGCCTACGACGCGACGGTGGTCGCGTACCGCTACGCGGGCCGGACGGCGAACCCGCTCTCCGCGGCTGTGGCGGCCGCCAGGAACCCGGCGTCGTCGACCCCCGCGACGTGCGCGGCGGCGCAGGCCGACGCCCAGGCGACGGCGTCGCGCGCCGGGCGGCCCTCAAGCACGCCCAAGGCGAGCCCGCCCATGAACGCGTCGCCCGCGCCCACCGAGAGGACGGGATCGTCGACGCGGCAGCCCCCGCGCCACTCGGCGCCGTCGTCGAGGAAGGCGACGCCGTCGGCTCCGAGGGTGACGATCGGGATCCCGACGCCGTGCCCCGCCAGCAGGGCGAGCGCCGCGCCGATCCCCTCCGCCGGTCCGAGGGCGGACAGCGCAAGGACCTCCTCGTCGTTGGGTTTGACGGCGGCCAGGCCCCCGGTGCCGACCGTCGCGGCGAGGTAGGGCCCCTGGTTGTCCGAGATGACGCGGGCCCCCTTGGCCAGCAGCGCATGCACGGCCTCCGCGAGGGCCTCCGGAGCCACGACCGCCGGGACCGATCCATTGAGGGTCACGACGTCTCCGGGGTCGGCGTCGGCGATGACGGCGGACAGCAGCTCCTCCGGCGCCTCCGGGGAATCGAGCTCGTAGCCGGGCGAGACCATGTGGGCCGCCACCCGGCCGGGCGTAAGCAGGGTGAGGTTGTGCCGCGTCCGCCCCGGGACCGGGACGCTGTGCACGACGACTCCCGACGCCTCGACGCCTGCGACGTGCTCGGCCTGCTCCCGCTGGCCGATGAGGTAGTAGGCGTGGGCCGGGGCACCGCACTGCGCGACCCGCCGGGCGACGAAGACGCCCTTGCCCGAGGGCTGCGAGTGGAACGCCCTGGCCTTCTCGACGCCACCCCACGTCACACCGTCGACGAGGTAGTGGTCGTCGAAGCCGGTGTTGAACGTCACGGTGCGCACCACTGGGCCCATGTGTGTCCCACCTCCTGCCGTGTTGGCCGTCACTGCGACCCTAGCGATCCCCGGCCCCCGCCGGGCCCTCCCGCCCTGACGCCACCCTCCGATTCCGACGCCAGCCTTGATGCTCGACGCCAGCCCTACTGCCCGACGCCAGCCCTCCAGCGCTGGCGTCCACGGACGCCAGCCTTACTGCTCGACGCCAGCGCAATTGCACTGGCATCGCGAAGTTGCGCTGGCGTCAGGGAAGGACCGGCCCACAGCTGGACCGGAGTCCCCGTCGCGGACTCACCCCGCGGCGGCCCCCAGGTCCGACGGTCGCGCGCAGCGGATGCCGTCCCGGATGATCGCCGCCATGCGTCGGCCGTCCATGATCTCGGCCCAGCCCCACCGGACGGGCCACAGCCCCTGCGCGCGGATCCGCTGTTCGCGCCGCTTCTCACGCATCACGACGTCCGCCGCATCCTCCCCCGGCCGCAGCAGGTCCGCGTACTTCGTCTTGCCGTCGACCTCCCCGACCAGCCCCAAATCCGGCCACCCGAAGTCGGTCCGCGCCACGACTACGCCCGCCTCGTCGATGACCTCGAACTGGAGGACCGGCTCGGGGATCCCGCGCCGCATCATCTCCACGCGGCTGAGCGATTCGGCGGCGGACTCGCTTCGGCCGTCCGCCACGCCCAGCACCCGTCCCGCCCTGGGCAGCCCCCGGAGCCTGGGATGCCGCCGCAGGACCCGCCGGATCGTCTGCATCTCGGCGCCCTCCCGCAGCGCAGCGTCGGCCGCGGCCACGCCCCACTCGAACGGCGACAACCGGGCGAGGTCGCACACCGTGCGCTCCAGGGTCGTCACCGGGAGGCCGTCGACGAGCGTGACGTCGTCGACGGACAGGCGCGTGTTCCGCACCCGCAGCTGAGGCCCGCCGTCCCCGTGCCCCGACGTCGTCCGGATCATCGTCACGATGGCCAGGTCCGCCTCCGGTACGGGGAGACCGTGCAACACCGCCGCGGATGTGTGGCTGAACACACTCGACGGCGTGACGTCTGGAACCGTCGCCAGCATCAGCCGGAGATGCTCCGACTCCGGGGACTCCTCGGCCCCAGTCGCGTAGTGCCCGCGTCTGAGGCGGGTGATCCGCCCCTGCCGCACCCTGGTCCTTACGTCACCGGCCGACAACCCCAGCCCCAGCAGTTCCTGCGTCGTCCATTGCTCACTCACCCGCCCATTGGACGACGGCGGGGCGGCCAGTCGCCGACCAAACGGCCCGCCTGTGGATAACTCGAGCCGCACAGGGCCCGATGCGGCCGGGTTCTCCACAGCGGCCGTTACCCGAGCGCCTCCGAGCGACGACACCCGCTCCCCGGACGCCAGCCGTTCGTGGGGACGCCAGCGCAATTGCACTGGCATCGAGCAGTAAGGCTGGCGTCCAGGGATGCCAGCGCTGGAGGGCTGGCGTCGGGCAGGAAGGCTGGCGTCGGGCAGGAAGGCTGGCGTCGAAGGCGTGGCCGGCCTGGACGCGACGGCGAGGGCAGGGCGGCGACGCCGAGGGCAGGGCGACGGCGGAGTCCGACGGCGACGCTGGTAGGCTCGGACGAAGCCGGGGTGCCCCGCTGTCGGGGCTGAGAGCACACCCGCAACACCTGATCTAGGTCGTGCTAGCGAAGGGAGCAACCTCACATGACCACGCCCACCCTCCCGACCGTCACGCCCCGCAGCGCCGACGCGGTCGCCCCAGTCCTCGCCGCCGTGCGCGCGGCCACGCCGCTGGTGCACTGCATGACCAACACCGTCGTGCCCGAGGTGACTGCCAACGTCCTCCTCGCGTCCGGCGCCGCGCCCGCCATGATCGACCTCCCGGAGGAGGCCGCCATATTCGCCACGGTCGCCTCCGGCCTGCTCGTGAACGTCGGCAACGGCCTCAGCGAGCAGCACGAGGGCATGCGACGCGCAGCCGCGGCCGCGCAGGAGGCGGGAACCCCATGGGTCCTCGACCCCGTCGCCGTCGGCGCGCTGCCCGTGCGCACGCAACTCGCCCGCGACCTCCTCACCAACCGCCCCACCGCCATCCGCGGCAACGCCTCCGAGATTCTCGGCCTGGCCGGCACCAACGCCGGCGGTCGCGGTGTCGATTCGACGCACGAGGTCGACGCCGCCATCGAGACCGCCCGCGATCTCGCCGCGGAGACCGGTGCCGTCGTGGCGATCTCCGGCCCCGTCGACGTCATCGTGAGCACCGACCGAGTTACGCGCGTCACCGGCGGCGACCCCCTCATGCCGCTGGTCATCGGCACCGGCTGCGCGCTCGGCGCCACGGTCGCGGCCGCGCTCGGCGCCACCCGCGGCACGCACGCCCCGCACGACGCCGTCGTCGCCGCCCACGCCCTCTTCGGCGCCTCGGGCCTGGCCGCAGCCGAGGAGACGAGCAACCCCGGCAGCTTCCGCACCGCCTGGCTCGACGCCCTCCACGCCCTCACCCCCGACGAGGTCGCCGCCCTCGTCACCGTCGAGGACGACCCTGCATGACCCAGGCCGCCCGCGGGCTGGCCGGCACGGTCGACTGGCGCGTCTACTTCGTCACCGACACGGCGATGTCCGGCGGCCCCGACCGGCTGCCCGCCGTCGTCGAACAGGTCGTGCTCGGCGGCGCCGGCGTAGTCCAGATCCGAGACAAGGCCATGCCCGACGACGCGTTCCTCGCGCTCACCCGCGCCTGCGTCGCGGCGGTCCGCCGGGCGGAGCAGACCACCGGGAGGCCCGTCGCGGTGGTCGTCAACGACCGGCTCGACGTCGCGGAGGAGCTCGGCCTGCACGTACACCTCGGGCAGGGCGACGCCGACCTGGCGGAGGCACGTCGCCGCCTCGGCCGCGACCTGCTCATCGGCCTCAGCATCTCCGACGACGCCGAACTGGCCGCCGAGCTCGCCGCCCCCACCGCCGACGTCCTCGGGCTCTCCCCAATCTGGGCAACGCCCACCAAGACCGACACGGCCCCGGCCCTGGGGCTCGACGGCGCCTCCCGCATCGTCCGCGAGACCGCCGGCCGCGCCAGGACCGTCGCCATCGGAGGCATCAACCCCGGCAACGCAGCCGACGTCATCGCCACCGGAGTCGACGGGATCTGCGTCGTCTCCGCCATCGCAACGGCCCCGGACCCGCGCGCCGCGGCCGCCCACCTCGTCTCCCTCTGGAGGACCGCATGACCACACCGAAGATCGCCCTCAGCATCGCGGGCTCCGACCCCAGCGGCGGCGCCGGCATCCAGGCCGACCTCAAAACCTTCACCGAACTCGGCGTCTACGGGGCCGCCGCCCTGGCAGGGCTCACCGTCCAGAACACCCAGGGCGTGCGGGAGGCACGCCCGGTGGAGCCGCGCTTCGTACGCGACCAGATCGCCGCCGTGCTCGACGACCTGCCCGTGGCCGCCACCAAGCTGGGCATGCTCTCCAACGCCGAGGTTGCCTCCGCCGTCGCCGACATCCTCGAGGAGCGCCGCGACGAAGCGGGCCTCGTTATCCTCGACCCGGTCATGGTGGCCACCTCCGGCGACACCCTCCTCGCCGACGACGCCATCCACGTAGTGCGGGAGCGCCTGCTGCCACTGGCCGACGTCGTCACCCCGAACGTCCCCGAAGCCGCCGTCCTGCTCGGCGAACCCCGCGTCCGCGACACCGACGGGCTCATCCGGCAGGCCGAGGCGCTCGTCGAGCGCGGCGCCCGCGCAGTCCTCGCCAAGGGCGGACACCTCACCGAGAGCGAACTCAGCGACGTGTTCATCGCCCGCAACACCCTCGCGCTGCTCACCGGGCCGCGCATCGACACCCGCCACACGCACGGCACCGGCTGCACGCTGAGCTCCGCCATCGCGGCGGTCGCCGCCCGGCGAGGGGACACCCGGGCGAGCGGAGTGCGGATCGAGTCGGTCGAGGAGGCCCGCGACTACCTACTGCGCGCCATCGAGTCCGGCTCCCACTGGCGCCTCAGCCGCACCCCCGACGCTGGCCACGGGCCGGTCGACCACCTCGTCGGGCGCGCCGAGGTCGGGTTGGAAGCGGGGATCCGGCTGTGAGCGCGCGCTGGTCCACCGGGCCCTTCGCCGCCGAGGCCTGGGCCGCGACCGAGGAGATCCGACGCCGGATCGACGCCCTGCCTCTCCTCACCGAACTCGCCGACGGCTCCCTGGAGCCCGGACGTTTCGTCGAGTACCTCGCCCAGGACGACTTCTACCTGCGCGGCTACACGCGCGCCCTCGCGACGCTCGCCTCCCGGGCGCCCACCTCCGGGGCCGCCGCCTTCTGGGCGAAGAGCGCGGGCGAGGCCGTCGAGGCCGAGGTACTGCTCCACGAGGGGCTGCTGGCCGACGAACGGCTTCGCGACCTGCCCCGCCCCGCCGTCGCCTCCCCCACGACCCGCGCCTATGTGAACTCGCTGCTCGCGGCGACCGCGTTCGAGCCCTACGAGGTCGGCGTCGCCGCGGTGCTGCCCTGCTACTGGGTCTACGCGGACATGGGGCTGACGCTGTCGGAGCGGGCCGCCAGGCTCAGCCCGCACCCGTATGCCGGCTGGGTGGCCGCCTACGCCGATCCGGGCTTCCTCGATGTCACCCGGCAGGCGATCGCCCAACTCGACGCCGCGGCCGCCGCCGCCGACGACGCCACGAGGAGTCGCATGCTCACGGCCTTCGTCGACGCCACGTGGTACGAGGAGCAGTTCTGGGCCGCGTCCTACGAGTTGGAGGCCTGGCCGGCCTGAGCGCCCCTTCCGGGCACTCACTTTCAGCCACACCCCCCGGGGTACATGTCTCGACATCAAGAATTTTCTCTCGACGTCGAGACATTGCCCCGATCGTCGTTTATGGTTCTCGGACGGATGGGCCAACGGCGGCCCACCGGCCACCAAGGAGCGCCCGCAATGACGCATGACCCGACCATGGCCAAGGACGTCGAGCAGACCTTCGACGACGACACCGAGTTCCACCTGCCCAAGGAACACTGGCCCCTGCCCGAACTCATCCACACGGAGACCCCCCACGCCGAGCCCACCCACACTTCGTTCGTGTCGGTGGCCGCGAGCCCGGAGTACACGCGGCTGCGCTCGGCCTTCCGCAGCTTCGCCTTCCCGATGACGATCGCGGGCCTGACCTCGTACTTCGCCTACGTCTTCCTGTCGATCTTCGCCACCGACTTCATGGCCCGGCCGATGCTCGGCGCCCTCAACGTCGGCATGGTCATCGGCCTGGCCCAGTTCGCCATGACCTGGCTGTGGACCGCCCTCTACGTCAACTACGCCACGAAGCGTCTGGACCCTGTCTCCAGCGAGCTCAAGGCCCGGCTGGAGAAGGACGGCCTGGCATGAACCTCCTCGAAACCAGCTACGGAAACCCGCTGATCAACATCGGCGTCTTCGCCTTCTTCGTCGCCGCGACGATGCTGATCGTCATCGCCGTCACCCGGCAGAAGTCCAAGGCCACGGACTTCTACACCGGCGGCGCCGCGTTCTCCGGACGCCAGAACGGCCTGGCCATCACCGGCGACTACCTCTCGGCCGCCTCGTTCCTCGGCGTGACCGGCGCCATCGCCATCTACGGCTACGACGGCCTCCTCTACTCCGTCGGCTTCTTCGTCGCCTGGATGCTCGCGCTGTACCTCGTCGCGGAACCGCTGCGCAACACCGGCAAGTACACGATGGCCGACGTGCTGAGCTTCCGCATGGAGCAGAGGCCCGTCCGCACCGCCGCCGCGACCTCCACCCTGGTGGTCTCGTTCCTCTACCTCCTGGCCCAGATGGCCGGCGCCGGCGGCCTCGTCGCGCTCCTCCTCGGCGTCACCGATGAGAGCATGCAGTCCGTCGTGATCGCGCTGGTCGGCGGGCTCATGGTGGTCTACGTGCTGATCGGCGGAATGAAGGGCACCACCTGGGTCCAGATGATCAAGGCCGTCCTGCTCATCGCGGGCGCCGCGATCATGGCGGTCATGGTGATGTTCGGCAACGGCTTCAACCTGTCCGAGCTCCTGGCGACGGCGCAGTCCGCGGGCCTCGACACCGCCACCGGCACCGGCAAGGACCTCCTCGAGCCGATGCAGAAGTACGGCGCCAGCACCTTCACGAAGCTGTCGTTCCTGTCGCTGTCGATCGCGCTGGTGCTGGGCCCCTCGGGTCTGCCCCACGTGCTGATGCGCTTCTACACGGTGCCGACCGCCCAGGAGGCCCGCCGCTCGGCCGTGTGGGCGATCGCGCTCATCGGCGCCTTCTACCTGGTCACCCTGGTCCTCGGCATGGGCGCGGCGTACCTCGTCGGCCAGCAGACGATTCTCGACGCCCCCGGCGGCGCCAACGCGGCCGCACCTCTGCTCGCGCTCGAACTGGGCGGGGAGGTGTTCATGGGCATCATCTCGGGCGTCGCGTTCGCCACCATCCTCGCGGTGGTGGCGGGCCTGACCATCACCGCGTCGGCGTCGTTCGCGCACGACGTGTACAACTCCGTCCTCAAGGGCGGCAAGGCGGACCCGGAGCAGGAGGTGAAGGTGGCCCGGATCACCTCCGTGGTCATCGGCGTTCTGGCCATCCTCGGCGGCATCCTGGCCAACGGCCAGAACATCGCGTTCCTCATCTCGCTGGCGTTCGCGGTGGCCGCGTCGGCGAACCTGCCGTCGATCCTGTACACGCTCTACTGGCGGCGGTTCAACACCCGCGGCTCGGTGTGGAGCATCTACACGGGCCTGATCAGCTCGGTGGTGCTCATCGTCTTCTCACCGTCGGTGTCCGGCTCGGCGTCGGCGATGCTCGGCGAGGGCATCGACTTCGCCTGGTTCCCGCTGACGAACCCCGCCCTGGTGTCGGTGCCACTGGCGCTGCTGGCAGGCTGGCTCGGCACCGTGACGTCGCCGGCGCGGGGCGACGAGGAGCTCGCCCTCGAGATGGAGGTCCGCTCGATGACCGGGGCGGGCGCGGGCGAGGCCATCGCCCACTGAACCATCCCACCTGGACGGCCGGCCCCTCGGGGGCGGCCGTCCAGCGTGTCCGGGGCCGGCTACACCGACGCCGCCAGGGGTGCGGTCTCCACGACGGACGCCCCGCCGATCGCCGCGCGCATCGCCCGGACCTGATCGAAGCCGATGACCCAGCCGGTCATGCGGACGCTTCGGTAGAGCGGGGTCTCCAGCAGGTTGCCGGAGGCGTCGTACACCTCGGGGAAGCCGCGGTCGCGGCGCATCCTCGCCTCGTAGTGCGCGATATGGCGGTCCGCCTCCTCCAGACAGCCGGCGTCGCCGGTGGATCGGTGCAGCAGGAGGAGCGTCTTGATGTACTCCATCCCCCAGAAGCTCCAGATGGCGTTGCCGCCGTAGCTCGGCACCGCAAGGCGGACGACGGCGAACGCCCGGTTGGCGCGCGACTCCTGTTGGTACTTGATGGCGAACGGCTGAGCGATCCCCTCGTCGCGGATGTAAGCGACGGACCGCTCGAAGTAGGGGGCCTCCGCCGGGTCCTCCGGGTCCAGGAATCCGGTGGCCAGGACGATCAGCCAGTCCGACGAGTAGTAGCGTCCGCGACGACTCTCCTCGGAGAGGTCCTCCAGGAAGTAGCCCTCCCGGGTGAGCCAGAAGGTCTCAATGATGCGCTCCTTGAGATCGATCAGAAGCGCCGGGTCGTCGGGGATGAGGCCGAGCTCCATCGCGAGCTGGGTGGTCTTCCAGAAGACCACGTTGTCGTAGAAGGACGACTTGCGCTTGACCGCGTCCTTGGCGCCGCACATCGTCACCGTCGGGTCGATGAGGCCGAGCCGCTCGTTGAAGACCCGCCCCTTGTAGCCGTGGTAGTGGCGCACCAGCGAGTCACGGTGCGTCTCGAGCAGGATGGCGGCGGCCTCCTGGGTGCTCAGCTGGTGCCATTGCCGGCCGTAGTCCGCCGGCCGGCCGGATTCCCGGTCCGACAGCGCCGCCAGGGCGAAGAGCATCCCATAGAGCGTGTCGGAGGGGTAGGAGTGGAAGTCGACGCAGGTGGCGTGCCACGGCCCCGTCGGCACGATCGTCGTCGTAAGCTCGTCGGTCTGGTCGAACACCCCCAGCGCGTACGCCACGGTCTGCAGATAGACGAGCTGCCGGTCGTGCCACTGCGCCTCCGTGGCGGGCAGGTGCGTGTCGAGCGTGGGGTAGAAGAACACCCCGAGGTTGCGGACGAACAGCGACGAGAAGTGGTCCCCGGTGATCAGCAGCAGCTTCTTCGGGTCGAACCTCAGCCGGTAGATCTTCTCGATGATCCGGTCCACCGAGTCGGTGCGGCCGGCCTTCGGCCTGGGCGTGTAGCGGCTTGCGACCACGTGGAAGCCGTTCTTCCCGATCCCGAACAGCCTCGACGGCAGGCCGGTACGGACCTGGAGCCTGGAATTCGAGTCGATGGCCTCGACGACGTCGTGGCGCATCTGAGCGACGTAGGGACGGCGAACGATCGACAGCCGGCTGAACGGATCGGTCATCATGGCGACTACGGAGCCGACGCCAACCGCCCCGACTAGGACATACACCCAGCGCATGGCCTCCATGCTAGGGCCCGGACGAGCCGCACACGAGGCAGAGCCCCCACCCTTCACGGGCTCCGCGGCTTTCGGCCCTTGCGGCGGACAAGTCTCACCGCACGGGCAGTTTCAGACCTGAAACATCGCTGAACTAATCTGACGCCATGGCAGAAATCGCTCAGCCCGGACGTTCACTTCCCGCGGACGAGTCCCCGGACAAGAACGCCCTCACCTACGGGCCCACTTCGACCCCCACGCACCCGCTGGCCACCGCGCCGGTCGGAACTCCGCCGTTCTCGGTGGACGGCTTCGTCAAGGAGTTCCTGCACGAGCTCAACACGAGCCAGGGTGTGACGCTGTCCCGCTCCAGCGTCAATGACCAGTACCTCGCGCTCGCCAGCACCGTCAAGAACTACCTGATGGCCCGCTGGCTCGAGACCAACCGCAAGACCCGCGACGCGAAGGTCAAGACGATCGGCTACCTGTCGGCCGAGTATCTCCTGGGCCGCCAGCTGGGCAACGCGCTCCTGGCCAGCGACCTCGCCGACATCGCCCAGCAGGGCCTCGACCTGTGCGGCATCGACCTCGCGACCCTGCGCGCGCAGGAGGTCGAGCCCGGGCTCGGCAACGGCGGCCTCGGTCGTCTGGCCGCCTGCTTCATCGACTCCATGGCCACCATGGACGTGCCGAGCATCGGCTACGGCATCCGCTACGAGTACGGCATCTTCCGTCAGACCTTCGTCGACGGGCGCCAGGTCGAGCAGCCCGACACCTGGCTGGCGCTCGGCTCCCCCTGGGAGTTCCCGCACCCGGAGGCCTCGGTCCGCGTCGACTTCGGTGGCCGCACCGAGAAGTACACCGATGCCGACGGCGTCGAGCGCAGCCGCTGGATCCCCGAGTGGAACGTCCTGGGGGTGCCCTACAACTACATGGTCCCCGGCTACCTCAACGGCCGCGTCAACACCCTGCGCCTGTGGAGCGCGGTGGCCACGAAGGCGTTCGATCTCAGCATCTTCAACTCGGGCGACTACGCGCAGGCCGTGCGTGCGCAGACCTTCGCGGAGAACATCTCCAAGGTCCTCTACCCCGAGGACTCGACGCCCCAGGGCAAGGAGCTGCGTCTGCAGCAGCAGTACTTCTTCGTCGCCTGCTCGATCCGGGACTTCATCGAGCAGGAGCTGGAGGACGGCTTCGACCTGCACAACCTGTCCGAGCGGATCATCTTCCAGCTCAACGACACCCACCCGGTCATCGCCGTGCCGGAGCTCATGCGGATCCTCATGGACGAGAAGGGCTTCGAGTGGGAGGATGCCTGGGAGGTGACGAAGTCCTGCTTCGCCTACACGTGCCACACGCTGCTGCCCGAGGCCCTCGAGGTGTGGTCGACCGAGCTCCTCGGCCGCCTACTCCCCCGCCACCTGGAGATCATCTTCGGCATCAACGAGCGCTTCCTGGCCGAGGTGCGCGAGGCGTTCCCCGGCGACGAGATGCGGGCCCGCCGGATGTCCATGATCACCGAGTACCCCGAGCAGGGTGTGCGGATGGCCTACCTCGCCACGGTCGCGGGCACGAAGGTCAACGGCGTCGCCGAACTGCACTCGCAGCTGCTACGCGACAAGGTGCTGCCGGACTTCTCGCAGATGTGGCCCGACAAGTTCACCAACGTCACCAACGGCGTCACTCCGCGCCGGTTCGTCCGGATGGCCAACCCGAGCCTGTCGGAGCTCATCACCGACGCCATCGGCTCGAACTGGGTCACCGACCTGGAGCGCCTCAAGGAGCTCGAGCCCTACGCCGACGACCCGGAGTTCCAGGCCAAGTTCCACGCCGCCAAGCAGTTGAACAAGGAGCGCCTCGCCGACTTGCTCCTGGAGCGCGACGGCATCGACCTCCCGTCGGGCCACCTGCTCGACGTGATGGTCAAGCGACTGCACGAGTACAAGCGGCAGACGCTGAAGCTCCTGCACATCGTGTCGCTGTACGAGCAGGTCATCTCCGGCAAGGTGGCGGCCCAGGACGTCACGCCGCGCACCGTCGTGTTCGGCGCCAAGGCGGCCCCCGGCTACCGGATGGCGAAGGACACGATCCACCTCATCAACAAGGTGGCCGCCGTGGTCAACGCCGACGAGCGCCTCGAGGGTCGGCTCAAGGTGGCGTTCCCAGCCAACTACAACGTGACGCTCGCGGAAAAGCTGATCCCGGCCGCCGACCTGTCGGAGCAGATCTCGCTGGCCGGCATGGAGGCCTCGGGCACCGGCAACATGAAGTTCGCCCTCAACGGCGCGCTGACGATCGGCACGGACGACGGCGCGAACGTCGAGATCCGCCAGCTGGTCGGCGACAAGCACTTCTTCCTGTTCGGCATGTCCGAGCCGGAGGTCGCGGAGCTGGGGGCGAAGGGTTACGACCCGGGGGCCTTCTACGAGTCGAACCAGCAACTCAAGGACGCGATGAACCTGATCCTGTCGGGCGCGTTCAGCGAGGGCGACCAGCACATGTTCGACGGCGTGGTCTACACGCTGCTGCACCAGGACCGATTCATGGCGCTGGCTGACTTCCAGTCCTACATCGACGCCCAGGCCCGGGTGGAGGCCCGCTACGCGGACACCGCCAAGTGGACCCGTTCGGCGATCCTCAACGTCGCCCGTACCGGCTTCTTCAGCTCGGACCGCTCGATGCGCGACTACCTCAAGCGCATCTGGCACACCACGCCGATGATGTGACACCGAGACGCCGACGGCGCCCGGGCGGGACTACTCCTGCCCGGGCGCCGTCGCGTCCAGGGACGCTCAGGCACCGTGGCGGCGGACGATCGCACCACCAGCGGGGCGAACAGGGGCCGCACATAAACTTGATCCCATGTTCGACGAACTCTCGCCACAGCCACGGCTGCGAGCCGGCGACGCTGATCGCGATGCCGTCCTGCGGGTCCTCCAGGAGGCGCACGCCGCCGGGCGCCTCGGCGTCGAGGAGTTGGCCGAGCGCCAGGAGGGCGTGCTCGAGGCGCGGTACTTCGACGAACTGCTGCCTGTGGTGGCCGACCTGCCCGAGGCCCGGTCACTGGCCGGCGGAACCCCGACCCCGGCACCCCCGCCCGCCAGGGCCGTGGGCGCGACGACGCCGCTGACCATCACCCTGATGAGCGGGCGCGCCGTCGACGTGGCGCCGGGGACCGCGGTCTACCGCAACTTCGCATGGTGGGGCGGCGACCAGATCTACCTGGGCGACGCCCTCGGCCCCGGCGTGGTGCTGACCCTGAACCTGTCGGCCGTGATGGCGGGGCATGACATCTACGTGCCGGAGGGCGTGCGGATCGTCGATGAGACCCTCGCGATCATGGCGGGCAACGACATCGACGGGGACGCGCGCGGCGACGGCTCCAATGGGACGCTGATCCTCAGGGGGTTCCTGTGGTGGGCCGGGCACGAGGTACACCTGACGAGCCGGGCGCGCCACTGAGCCTCACGCAGACGGCGGGAGCGCCAGGCGCCTGACCGGGCGGAAGCGGCCCTGGTGCACCGCTGCGGAGGACTCGGCCGTGCGGCGGCCCGGGCCGCAGTGCGTCGGGGCTCCGAGCCTACAGTCCGATCTCCTGCAGGTAAGGCTCGAGCTCAAGCCAGTTGACCTCGTCGGGACGTGACTCGTCCCAGATCTCCAGGTAGCGCGCCTGCTGCGCCTCGGACAGCGCATTCCACTTGCGCAGCTGCTCCTCGGCGTTGACGTGCCAGTACCCGACGATCCGGTAGTAGGCGTGGTGGCGCGGCCAGGTGGCGCGCACGAACGCGCGCGCCTTGCGCGAGTGCGCCGACTCGCACGCGAGCCACACGTAGACGCCGCCGTCGGGCACCTCCATGCCCTCCATGAGGCTGAGGAGCGCCGACGGGCCGCGGCCGTTGCCGGAAACGCGCCAGTCGACGGTCACCGTGGCGGGGGAGGGCAGGGCGATTCGGTCGTCGGCGCTGATGAGCTCGACGGTGACGTGGAAGGACTCCTCGGCCGAGGCCTCCTCGAGGATGCGGGCCACCGCGGGCAGGCCGGTCGCGTCGGCGACCAGCAGGCGGCGGGTGGTCCCGGCGGGCGGCGAATAGTAGCCGTGGAGCTCGCTCAGCGCGACCACGTCGCCGGGCTGCGCGCTGCGCGCCCAGGTGGCTCCGCGGCCGTGGCCGTGGGTCACCACGTCGATGTCGATGCTGGGCACCGAGGGGTCCCAGCGGCGGACGGTGTAGTGGCGGGCCACGTCATGGTCGTCCTCCCAGCCCGGGGCCGGGTCCTCGCCGGGAATGTGGACGTGCAGGAACTCATCGGCCTTGCCGGTGGACTCCCACGCGGCGAGGGCCGGGCCGGACAGCGTGACCCGACGCAGGTTCGGGGAGATCTGCTGGGCACCGACGACGGAGACGACGATCGAGTCGGACAAGGCTGCTCCTGGGGTGGGGACGGTTCGAGGAAGTGGGACGATGCGGGAGGCGTCGGCGCAGTGTCGGCGCCTCCCGCGCGGGTCACTCGCCGACGGTGGCGGGGTCCCCGTCGAGCGAGACCTCGAGCAACGGCACCATGTGCTCGATGGTGTAGGCGATCGAGGACGGCGAGTTGGCGAAGAACGCGCCCTCGAGCACCGTGTCGGTGAGCCAGACGTTGCCGCCGGTCACGGTCGAGTTGAGGGAGGCGAACAGCGGCAACGCCTCGAGCGAGGTCTTCGCGTCCGGCGTGGTCGCCACCTGCCACACGACCGAGTCGAGTCCGCCAAGCACCGTGTCGAGCTGCTCCGCGCTGATCTGCAGCCACGCGGAGTCCGTGCCCTCGACCGCGGTGACGTCGAGGCCGAGGTTGGCGAGGAACTGGTTGCGCGTGTCGGATGCGGCGTACACGAAGGCCTGGCCCTCGTAGTAGCCGCCCACCTGCGAGGTGAGGCCCTCCCACTCGGGGTGCGCCTCGCGGACCGCGGCGAACTGCGCGTCCAGGTCGGCGAGGATCTCCTCGGCCGCCTCGGTGGTGCCGGTCGCGGTGGCGAGCAACGTGAGCTCGTCCGCGAGCGTCACGCCCCACTCGGCGGTCTCGACGCCGTCCGAGCCGGTGGCCGGGCGGGTCACCACGGGGGCGATGCCCGAGAGGAGGTCGTACTCCTCCTGCGTCATGGTGTGGTTGGGGTAGGTCGCGACGATCAGGTCGGGTTCGAAGGACGCGATGAGCTCGGCGTCGTAGGTGGTGGCGCCGGGCTCAAAGACCTCGGGCTCCGCACCGGCGGCCACGCGGTCGGCCTCGGCCCACGGGCCCGTGCCGAGCTCGTAGTCCTGCCAGCTCACGGGCACCGCAACGGGCGCGACACCCAGGGCGTACAGGTACTCGTGCTCATGCGAGCCGAGCGTCACCACGCGTTGGGGCTCGGTCGCGATGGTGACCTCGCCCATGACGGTCTCGAGCGTGACGGGGAAGGCGGAGGAGGTCGCGGACTCGCTCGCCTGGGCGGACGCGGCGGCGGACGTTCCGCTCTCCGCGCTGCCGGAGGAGCACGCGGCGAGCAGCAGGGCCGCGGCCGCGGCGACGCCCAAAGCGCCTGCGCGGCGCCTCGCGGTGAGGGAGATCATCTGGGGTCCTTTCGTCAAGGGTGCGCCCGGGTGGCGCGGGGGGACACGGTCAGGGATGGGGATGTCGCGGATGGGCGGCGGCGGAGTCGCGTGCGCCGCCCGGCCCGTGCGAGGGCACGACGAGCGGGGTGCCCGTGATGGGATCGGGGAACACGCGGGCATCGAGCGCGAACACCTCGCGGATGAGCGGCTCGGTGAACACCTCGCCGGGGGTGCCGGCGGCCGCCACCACGCCGTCGCGCATGGCGATCACGTGGTGGGCGTAGCGCGCCGCCTGGTGGAGGTCGTGGACCACCATGACGATGGTGCGCTCCTGCCGGGTGTTGAGGCGGTGGAGCAGGTCCATGACGTCGTACTGGTGCGCGATGTCGAGGAACGTGGTGGGCTCGTCCAGGATCATCAGCGAGGTGTGCTGCGCGAGGGTCATCGCGATCCAGGCGCGCTGGCGCTGGCCGCCCGAGAGCTGGTCGACCACGTGGTCCTGGATGTCCGTCAGTGCGGTCGAGTGCAGGGCCGACATGACCGCGGTCTCGTCCTCGGCGGACCACGGCCGGAGCACCCTCTGGTACGGGGTGCGACCACGCGCCACCAGCTCCTTCACGGTGATGCCGGCGGGCGCGACGGGCGACTGCGGCAGCAGGCCCACCCGGCGCGCCACCTCCCGGGTCGGGATCCTGTGGATGTCCTTGCCGTCGAGCAGCACTGTGCCCTCCGAGGGCTCCAGCAGCCGGACCAGCGCCCGCAGCAGGGTCGACTTGCCGCAGCCGTTGGGGCCCACGATGGCGGTGATCCTCCCGTCGGGCACCTCGACGTCCACGCCGCGGACGATGGGTTTCCCGCCGTAGCCGATGACGGCGTGCTGGGTGACGAGCCTGGTCATGACGGTCCTCCTCGGGACGCGCGCCACACCATCCACAGAAGGTAGGGCGCGCCGACGGCGGCGGTGAAGATGCCGACCGGGAACAGCAGGGTCGCGGGCATGAGCTGCGAGACCTGGTCCGCGGCCAGCAGCAGGAGCGCGCCCATGACCGCGGAGGGGATGAGGGTCACCCCCGCGTTACGCGTGAGCCGCAGGGCGAGCGCGGGCGAAACCAGCGCGATGAAGCCGATGGGACCGGTGACCGCGACCGCGACCGCCGCGAGCAGCACGGCCGTCACCGCGAGGGTCGATCGAGCGGCGCCCACCCGGATTCCCAGGGCGCGCGCCGCATCGTCGCCCATCTCCATGGTGCGCAGCGAGCGCGCGAGCCAGAGCGCGACGGGCGCCAGCACGGCGAGCGCGGTCGCCGCGACGCTGACGTGCGTCCAGGTGCGGCCCGTCACCGAGCCGACCAGCCAGCCAAGCGCGTTGCCCGCCTCATGCACGTCCATCCGCGTGAGCGTGTACTGGGTGAGCGCCTGCGCCACGAATCCCATGCCGATGCCCGCGAGGATCAGCCGCAGGGGCACGATGCCCCGTCGCCACGCGAGCCCGAGGATCGCGGCCGCGGTGATCAGCGCGCCCGCGACCGCGCCCGCGGCCGTGACCCAGAGGGACGTGGCGTCGACGAGCCACAGGGTGAACACCGCGCCCGTGCCCGCGCCGGCGCTGATGCCGATGAAGTCGGGCGACGCGAGCGGGTTGCGGGTGATCGATTGAAGGATCGCACCCGCGAGACCCAGCATGGCGCCCACGAGCACGGCGGTGAGTGCACGCGGGGCGCGGACCTGGCCCACGATGAAGTCGGCCGGGGCGCCCACGGGGATCCCGACGGCGGCCCCCAGGGAGTCGAGCACGGTGATGTCGGCCTTGCCGTAGCTGAGCGCGAAGATCAGCACGGAGGCGAGCACGGCGAGCAGCGCCAGCCCCATCGCGAAGGTGCGGCGGTGGGTGGCGATACCGAGCGGGCCCAGGCGTAGGATCCTCACAGCTCGACCACCTTCATGCGGCGCGACATGAGGGCGAACAGGAAGCCGCCGATCAGGGCGGTGGTGATGCCCACGCCGATTTCGCCCGGCGGGGCGACGATGCGTCCGAGCACGTCGCAGACCAGCACCAGTGCCGCTCCGCCCAGGGCGCTGACGGCGACCAGCCACGACAGGGACGCGCCCACCAGTGCGCGGGCAAGGTGGGGCACGGCGAGCCCCACGAAGACGATGGGTCCCGCGGCGGCGGTGGCGGAGGCGGCCAGCAGGGTCACCAGCACGATGACGACGGTGCGGATGGCGCCGATTCGGACGCCGAGCGCACGGGCGGCGTCCTCGCCCAGCGCCACGGCCTCGAGCTGGCGCGAGGCGACCAGGGCCCCGACGATCGCGACGCCCACGATCGGGACCAGGGCCAGTACCTCGTCCGCGGTGCGCCCGGTGAGGGAGCCCGCGACCCAGAGCCGGTACTGGCCGAGCGTCGCGTCGTCGACCATGAGGACGGCGTAGGTGATGGAGGAAATCAGGGCGGTCAGCGCGACCCCGGCCAGGGCGAGCCGCACGGGCGCCCCGGACGCGGCCCCGCGCGCGCCGATCGCGTAGACCAGCACGGCCGCCAGCCCGGCGCCGACGAACGCGACCGGCACCTGGGCGGCGTAGCCAGACGCCAGCCCCGTTGTCATCGCGATCACCACGGCGAGGGCGGCGCCGGCGTTGATGCCGAGCAGCCCCGGGTCGGCGAAGGGGTTGCGCGTCAGCGACTGCATGAGCGCGCCCGCGACTCCGAGCGCGGCCCCCGTCAGGATCCCGATGAGCGTGCGCGAACCGCGGAGCTCCCGCACGGTCTGCTGCAGAGGGTCGGTCGCGTCGTAGTGCGCGATCGCCTGCCAGACGGTGTCCAGGTCGATCGCCCGGGCGCCGATCGCGAGCGAGAGTGCCACCGTCACCAGCAGCGCCGCGGCGGCGGCGAGCGTGACAAGGGCGCGCGTACGCATCGGTCTCCTCGGGACGGGGCGCGCGGGCATCGCGCACAGGTAAGGCATGCCTAACCTAGCCACCCGAGGAGAATAAGGCAAAGCGGCCGTGCGCTAATTGCCGGGCGAAGGGGCGGGCCTGGGATGCGACCTCAGGGCGACGGCGGGAGTGCCAGGCGCCTGACCGGGCGGAAGCGGCCCTGGTGCACCGCACCGGAGGACTCGGCCGTGAACACGCGCGCGGCGTGCTCGTCGGCCTGGAGACGGCGGACCATCTCGCTCAGCCGGTCCAGCTGGTCGCGCAGGCCGTCGATCTCCGATTCGAGGACGAGGATGCGCCGGATGCCCTCCAGGTTGATGCCCTCGTTCTGGCTGAGCTGCTGCACGTGGCGCAGCTTGGCGATGTCGCGCAGCGAGTAGCGACGACCCCGGCCGCGGGTGCGCCGCGGCACGACGAGGCCGAGCCGGTCGTAGCCCCTCAGCGTCTGGGCGTGCATGTCCGCCAGCGACGCGGCCACCGTGACGGTGAACACCGGGGCGTCGACGTCGAAACGCTGAGGAAGACCGGCCATGCCACTCACCCGCCGAACAGCGCCTCACGCGGATTGACCTGGTGGGCCTTCTCCGCGTACTCCGCGAGGGCGGCCTTCGCCTCGTCGGTCAGTCCTTCCGGCACCTGCACGTCGAGCGTGACGAGCAGGTCCCCGACGGTTCCGTCGGGCTTGCGGGCGCCCTTGCCGCGGACGCGCATGGTGCGGCCGTTCGGGGTGCCGGCCGGCACGCGCAGCTTCACCTTCGGGCCCGACAGGGTGGGGATGGTGATCTCCGCACCGAGGGTGGCCTCGGTGAACGTGACGGGGACCTCGAGGGTGAGGTTGTAGCCGCTGCGCCCGAACAACGGGTGGGGCGTGACCTTGACCGTCACGTAGAGGTCACCCGACGCGCCGCCGTTCTCCCCGGCCGCCCCCTTGCCCTTGAGGCGGATCCGCTGCCCGTCGGCGACGCCGGCGGGAATCCGGACCTGCATCGTCTTGGTGGAACGGCCGCGGCCGGAGCCGCCGCAGTCCGGGCAGGGCGTGTCGACGATGAGCCCGCGTCCGAGGCAGTCGGTGCACGGTTCGCTCATCTGGAACACGCCGCCGGTCTGCGTCGAGGTCATGCCGGACCCCTCGCAGCGGGGGCAGACGCGCGGCAGGGTGCCCGCCTTGGCGCCGGTTCCCCGGCAGGCGGGGCAGGCCTGGTCGCTGACGGTGCGCATGCTCACCGTGGCGCCCTCGACGGCCTGCTCGAACGTGATCTCCACGTCGCCCTCGATATCCGCGCCCCGGCGCGGGCCGCGATGCGTGGCGCGCCGCGACCCGCCCGACTGGGTGAACAGCCCGCCGAACAAGTCCCCGAAGCCGCTCGTCGGGGCGCCGCCCCCGCCGGCGTTGCGGAACAGGTCCTCGAAGCCGGTGGGGCCGCCGGGGCCCGGCTTGGTGAACTTGAAGCCGCCGCCGAAGAGGCTGCGGGCCTCGTCGTACTCCTTGCGCTTCTCGGCGTCACTGAGGATCGTGTTGGCCTCGGAGGCCTCCTTGAACCTCGTCTCCGCGCGCTTGTCACCCGGGTTCTGGTCCGGGTGGTTGTCCCGGGCGATCCTGCGGAACGCCTTCTTGATCTCGTCGGAGGACGCGTTCTTGGAGACGCCGAGGACCTTGTAGTAGTCCTTCTCGAGCCAGTCTTTGGTGCTCATGTGAGTGCTTCGGTCTCCTTTCCACGTCCAGTCGGTGATCAGGGGTTGGCGACGGCGACCCTGGCGGGCCGGACGACGCGGGTGCCCAGCACGTAGCCCTGCTGCATGACCTGTGACACCGTGACGACCTCGACGGGGGCGTCCAGCTCGACGGTCATCAGGGCTTCATGCCGGTTCGGGTCGAACTCCTCGCCGACCTCGCCGAACGCCACGAGGCCGTACTTGGCGGCCAGCTTCTGCAGCTCCTCGGCGATCATCTTGAACCCGCCCTCGAGGCCCTCGTGCTGCTTGGCGAGCTCGATGTGGTCGAGCACCGGCATGAGGTCCGCGACGACGGCCTCGATCCCGGCCCTGCGGGCGAGATCCCGGTCACGGTCCACGCGCTTCTTGTAGTTGACGTACTCGGCGTGCACACGCTGGAGATCCAGCGTGCGTTCGGCGACCAGCGCCTCGAGCTCGGCGGCCCGGTCCGCGGGCGCGGCCTCGGCCTCCTCGTGCTCACGGACGAACTCCTCGACCTCCTCGGCTCGCGCCTCGGCGGCCTGCGGGTCCTCAACGGCCTCGGGTGAGGGCGTCTGATCGACGCCCTCACCCTGCGGCTCGCCGTTCGGTACGAACTGCGAATCGGTCACTTGCTGTCCTTCTCCTCATCGACGATCTCGGCGTCGACCACGTCGTCCTCACCCTCGGGTGCGGACTCCGCCGAGCCGGACTGCTCCGACTCCTGCGCCTGCTGCGCCTGGGCGGCGGCGTAGATGGCCTGGCCCATGGAGGCGGCCTTCGTGTTGAGGTCGTCGATCGCGGCCTTGACCGCGTCGTTGTCCTCGCCCTTCAGGGCCTCCTTGAGCGCCTCGGTGGCCTCCACGACCGGAGCCTTGACGTCATCTCCGATGGTATCCGCGTTCTCCGACAGGAGCTTCTCGGTGCGGAACACCAGGGCGTCGCCCTCGTTGCGCATGTCGACGGCCTCGCGGCGCTTGCGGTCCTCCTCGGCGTGCGACTCGGCGTCCTTGACCATGCGGTCGATGTCCTCCTTGCCGAGGGCGGAGCCGCCGGTCACCGTCATGGACTGCTCCTTGCCGGTGGCCAGGTCCTTGGCGTTGACGTGCACGATGCCGTTGGCGTCGATGTCGAAGCTGACCTCGATCTGCGGGACAGAACGCGGCGCAGGGAGGATGCCGGTCAGCTCGAAGTTGCCGAGCGACTTGTTGTCGCGGGCGAACTCCCGCTCGCCCTGGTAGACCTGGATCATCACCGCGGGCTGGTTGTCCTCGGCGGTGGTGAACACCTCGGAGCGCTTGATCGGGATGGTCGTGTTGCGCTCGATGATCTTGGTCATGACGCCGCCCTTGGTCTCGATGCCGAGGCTGAGCGGGGTGACGTCGAGCAGGAGCACGTCCTTGACCTCACCCTTGAGGACGCCGGCCTGGAGGGACGCACCGAGCGCGACGACCTCGTCGGGGTTGACGCCCTTGTTGGGCTCCTTGCCGCCGGTGAGCTCCTTGACCATGTCGACGACGGCCGGCATGCGGGTGGAGCCACCCACGAGCAGGACGGTGTCGATCTTGTCGATGGAGGTCTTGGCGTCGCCGATCACCGCGTTGAACGGGGCACGGCAGCGGTCTAGGAGGTGCTGGGTCATGCGCTGGAACTCGGAGCGGCTCAGCTTCTCGTCGAGGTGCAGCGGACCCTCGGAGGAGGCGGTGATGTAGGGGAGGTTGATCGAGGTCTCCGAGGCGGAGCTCAGCTCGATCTTGGCGCGCTCGGCGGCCTCCTGGAGGCGCTGGCGGGCCATCTTGTCCTTCGACAGGTCGACGCCCTGCTTGTTCTTGAACTGCGTCACGAGCCAGTCGACCACGACGGAGTCCCAGTCGTCGCCGCCGAGGCGATTGTCGCCCTTGGTGGCCTTGACCTCGAACACGCCGCCGTCGATCTCGAGCAGCGAGACGTCGAAGGTGCCACCGCCGAGGTCGAACACCAGGACGGTCTGCTCCTTCTCGGACTTGTCGAGGCCGTAGGCCAGCGCGGCGGCCGTGGGCTCGTTGATGATGCGGTCCACCGTGAGGCCCGCGATCTCGCCGGCCTCCTTGGTGGCCTGACGCTCGGCGTCGGAGAAGTACGCGGGGACGGTGATGACTGCGTTCGTCACCGACTCGCCCAGGTACGCCTCGGCGTCGCGCTTGAGCTTCTGCAGCACGAAGGCGCTGATCTGCTGCGGGCGGTAGTCCTTGCGGTCGATGCTGGTCTTCCAGTCCGTGCCCATGTGGCGCTTGACGGACCGGATGGTGCGGTCGACGTTCGTGACGGCCTGGCGCTTGGCGACCTCGCCCACGAGGACCTCACCCGAGTTGGAGAAGGCCACGACGGACGGGGTGGTGCGGGCACCTTCGGCGTTGGGGATGACGGTGGGCTCGCCGCCCTCGAGGACGGCGACGACAGAGTTGGTGGTGCCGAGGTCGATGCCTACTGCACGAGCCATGGGTTCCTCCTGGAATCGGGGTATCAAGTCATGGTGGATCGGCTTGAGCCGGGTTGACTCAAGTTAACCACACCCGAGGTCTGGGTTCAACCCAGGTTGAGCGGACTCGACTCAACTTCCTCACATGAGGTCGCGAATCGACCGTTGGGGAGCGCAACTGACCCGTCGGACCTGCCCCGACGCCAGCGATCCTGCTCGACGCCAGCGCAATTGCGCTGGCAACGCGCGGCAAGGCTGGCGGGGCATGGAACAGCCGCGAAGCCGGCAGCGGACAGCGTGAGGGCGGCGAGGGGGGCCGGGGCAGGTTGGGTGGGCGTCGCGACCGGACCGGCGCGAAGCGCCCGTCCCGGGAGCGTGGGCGGCTCGGCCCCACCCCTCGACACCCGGGCTTCGGGAGAGTTCCGCTGACCGGCGGCGAGGATTTCGACGCGGGGACGTCGCAGAGCGACGTTGCCCGGCTCAACCCGCGGAGGGGCGGGGATAGGGTGGCGGCATGGAACCGCTCGTCGCACTCGTCGCCAACGCCAGGGAGGGGTCGATCACGACGCTGCGCGTCGCCGACGGCGCTCTCAGCGAGGTCGCCACCACGCCCGTCGCGCCCGGCCTGCCGCTCGCCGTCGACCGCGAGCGCGGGCTCGTCTTCGCCGGCACGAGCGAGCCGCGCGGCGTGAGCGTGCTACAGCTCCAGCCGTCCGGCGCACTGGAGCCCGTCGCGACGTACCCGGCGCACGGCGCCCCGGTGTACCTCGCCCTCACCTCCGACGGCGGGCTGCTGTTCAGCGCCTCGTACCACGATCATCTGGGCGAGGTCTGGGCCGTCGGCGCCGGCGGCACTCTCACGCCGGTCGGGGAGCCGATTCCCCGCCAGAACATGCACAGCGTCCAGGTGAGCACCGACGGCGGCTTCGCCTACTTCGTGTCCCTCCGCGAGGACCTCGTGGCACAGTTCGCGGTGGCCCCGTCGGGCGAGCTCACGCCGCTCGACCAGCCGACGGCGCCCGCCCCGCAGGGCTCGGGCCCCCGCCACCTGGTCTTCGACGCCGGCCAGACCTCGCTGTACGTCAACACCGAGTTCTCCGGCGAAGCGCTCCGCTACGACCGCGACCCGGTCACCGGCGTCCTGACCCCGGGCGAGGCGGTACGCAACGTGCCGGACGACCGGGGCCTGACCGCGAGCCGGTTCGGCGCCAACCCGCGCGAGGAGGATCTCATCTGGGGCTCCGACCTGCATTTCAGCACCGCCCGCACCCGCCTCTACTGCGCGGAGCGCACCCGCGGCACCATCACGGCGATGGACGTGGCGCCCGACGGGACACTCGGCCCGATCACCGCCCATTCGGACGTGGTCGCGCAGCCGCGCCACTTCGTCGTGCTGCCCGACGACACCCTGCTGGTGGCCTCGGAGACCGACGACCTGGTCGCGCTCTACCGCCCGGACGCCGACGGCGCGCTCACCGAGATCGCCCGCCACGCGGTGGGCGGGCGGCCGAACTGGATCGAGCTCGTCGCGGTCGAGAACCCCGCCGGATAGGAACCCGTGACGGATTCCACACCAGTGACGTAACGGGCCCGCCCAGAGCGCGAAACACGCCACTGGTGTGGAATCCGTCACACCTGGCCCGGCGACGGAGTGCGCCGGTTCAGCCCTCGATGAGGGCGCGCAGCGCGTTGGCATCGCGCGGGATCTCGACGACGTGGCGCGGAAGGTCCTCGATGCCGACGAACCGCTCCGGCCGCGGGGGCTCCTGACCGGTCGCCTCGACAATGGTCTCGGCGAACTTCACCGGCAGCGCGGTCTCCAGCACGACGATCCGCCCCTCCACGCCCGAAAGCCGGGCCACGTGCACGGCGTCGGCGGTGTGGGGGTCGATCATGAGGCCGTCGTCCGCGAGCACACGGCGGATCTCGTCGAGCCTGTCCTGATGCGTCGATGCCCCGGAGACGAACCCGAACCGGTCCAGCTGCCCCGCGAACTCGGGGGTGCCGGACAGGTCGAACTCGCCGTCGGCCAGTTCGTCGACGAACAGCGACCGCACCCGGGCCGCGTCGCGGCCGAGCAGGTCGAAGACGAAGCGCTCGAAGTTGGAGGCCTTGGAGATGTCCATCGACGGCGAAGAAGTGGCGAGGGTCTCCTCGGTGCCCCGGATCCGGTAGCGGCCGGTGCCGAAGAACTCCTCGAGCACGTTGTTCTCGTTGGTGGCGAGGATCAGGCGGTGGATCGGGAGTCCCATCTCGCGGGCGATATGCCCGGCGGCGATGTTGCCGAAGTTGCCCGACGGCACCGCGAAGCTGACCGGTTCGTCCCCAGGTACGCGGAGCCAGGCCGCGAAGTAGTACACAACCTGCGCCATGAGGCGGGCCCAGTTGATGGAGTTGACGGCCCCGAGACGGTGCCGCGCCTTGAACTCGGCGTCCCCGTTGAGCTCCTTGACGAGGTCCTGGCAGTCGTCGAACACGCCCTCGACGGCGACGTTCACGATGGCCGGGTCGTCGATGGAGAACATCTGCGCCTGCTGGAAGGGCGTCATCCGACCCAGCGGGGAGAGCATGAACACCCGGACCCCTGGCTTCCCGCGCAGGGCGTACTCGGCCGACGAACCCGTGTCGCCGCTGGTGGCGCCGACGATGGTGATGCTCTCGCCGCGACGCCCCAGCTCGTAGGCGAACAGTTCACCCAGCAGCTGCATCGCCATGTCCTTGAACGCGGCGGACGGGCCGTTGCTGAGGTGCGCGAGCCACAGGCCGTCGGCCATTGCGGTCACGGGCACGATCGCCGGGTCGAGGAACTTGGTGGGAGCATAGGCACGGTCGACGATGCCGCGCAGGTCGTCGTCGGGGATGTCGTCGACGAACAACCTGATGATCTCGAAGGCCAGCGCCGCGTAACCGTCGCGCTCCAGCAGGACCCGCCAGTCCTCCAGGGTCTCCGCGGAGACGGCAGGATAGGACTCCGGCAGGTAGAGCCCGCCGTCGGCGGCGAGCCCCTCGAGCAGGATGTCGCTGAACCGCTTTCCGGGCAGCCCGGCGGTGTCGCGGGTGGAGACATAGCGCATGGACGCCAGCCTAGTGCGCGCGGCCGGGATTCCCCGATCCGTGCCGCCCGGGACCTACAGGACCGAGGCGCGCGGCGGCAGCGGCGAGATCCCGGCGCGGGACATCCGCCGCCACAACCACCAAAGCGGCACCGCCAGCAGGGGCATCGCGACGACCGGCGCCATCATCGTCTGCAGCGCGGGCAGCAGCGAGAACGCGACGACGATCGCCAGCCACGCCCGGTCCCACGCGGCGCCGGCGCGCCAGAACACGTACAGCGGGAGCAGGAGCGTCAGGTACCACGGCTGCATGGCCGGCCCCAGGACGCAGAAGACCGCGACCGTCGCCAGCGTGAACGCCCACGGGCGGCGGGGGTCGTCGCCGCGGGGGCCGAGCCAGACCCAGGCCCCGATGACCCCGGCGGCGACGAGCACCGTCGAGACGGTGGTGACGATGGAGTTGGCCGCCTGGTCGGTCAGCGGGTAGCGCAGCAGTTCGGCCACCCACGACAGGGGCGCGTTGCTCATCGCCCCGACGGGGTTGCCGGCCGTCTCGCTGCCCCATCCGAAGCCATGGCGCAGCGAGGTCAGGGCGAAGACGGTGACGGTGAGCGCCCCGGGGACCGCGGCGGTCGCGGCGAGCCTCCCCCAGGCCGCCCCGGCACCCCGTCCGGAGGCGCCAGGCCGGGGGCCCCACTCCCGGAACCGGGCCGCCCAGGCGATCGCGACCACGCCGGGGCCATAGAACGCGGCAGACTGCTTGATGCCCATGGCGAGGCCGAGCAGCAGGCCCGCGACGATCAGCCCGCGCCATCCGCGCCACCGGGTGTCGGTGGCGGCCAGCACGGCCGCGACGCCCAGCGCCACCATGAGGGCGTCGTTGTGGACACCCCCGATCCACTGGAACAGCATGATCGGGTTGAGCAGCCCGGCCCAGAGCACCAGCAGTGGGTCGACGGAGAACCGCAGCGCGAGCCGACGCAGCACCCAGGCGAGGAGAACGAGGGCGGCCACGTTCGGCAGCCGCAGGGCGACGGTCGTCCAGTACAGGTGGCTGCCCGTCAGGGCGGCCGCCCAGCCGAAGATGTCGAGGGAGAGCCCGGGGTAGACCGCCGTCGTGTCGATCCAGTGGATGCCGACGAGCATCCCCGGCTGACCCGCGTCCCCGAGCAGGGTCGTGTAGGGGTCGAGGCCGCGCGTGACCATCCAGCCCTGCGCGGCGTAGGCGTAGGCGTCGCGCGAGTACATCGGCAGCGCGAACATCATCGGCACCGCCCACAACGCCGCCGTGAGCAGGGGGTGGCGCCACCGGGGGCCGAGCTGCCACCAGGCCAGCAGCACGACCCCCAGGGCGGGGACCGCGATGACGGCGTGCCACCAGCTGTCGCCCCGCTCGAGGAGCCCCGGGGAGTCAGCGAACTGCACGCCCACCAGCACGAGGATCGCGAGCAGGCCGGCGACGATCCACCACCACGGGCGCACCGGCGGACCGGCCGGGGCGGGCCTCAGCCAGGCGGTCGGTCGCGCCATGAGGCCCCCTTCCTGCGTGGTCCGGGCCGGACAAGCGTACCCGCCGAGGCGTCGCGGTCGACGCCTGCCGGTCCCAGGGGCGGTTAGTCTGTGTGAATGCGACTCGCAATGTGCAGCCTGCACGTGACAGATCCGGAAGCGGCCCACCGCTTCTACACCGACGTGCTGGGGTTCGAGACCATGATCGCGATGCCGGAGCATCACGTCTTCGTCATCCACGGCCGCGGCCAGGACGTCGGCCTGCTCCTCGAACCGAGCGACCACCCCGTCGCCTCGGCCTACCGCGCCGGCCTCTACGCCGAACGCATCCCCGCGCTGGTCGTCGGCACCGACGACCTGGACGAGGAGATGGAGCGGCTCACCGCCGCGGGCGTCAAGTTCGTCGGCGAACGGTTCACGGACCCGTCGGGGTCGGCGGTCAACATCGACGACACCTGCGGCAACATCATCCAGATCCACGAGGCCTCGCGATGAGCGGGCACAGGGTCGTCATCATCGGGTCCGGCTTCGGGGGCCTGTTCGCCGCGAAGGCGCTCAGGCGCGCCGACGTCGACGTGAAGCTCATCGCGAAGACCACGCACCACCTGTTCCAGCCGCTGCTCTACCAGGTGGCGACCGGGGTGCTGTCCGAGGGCGAGATCGCGCCCGCCACTCGTGAGATCCTGAGCCGGCAGGCCAATACGCAGGTTCTGCTGGGCCTCGTCGAGGACATCGACCTCACCAACCGCGTCGTCAAGTGGCGCTTCCACAACGAGTACAACGAGACGCCCTACGACTCCCTCATCGTGGCCGCCGGGGCGGGCCAGTCCTACTTCGGCAACGACCACTTCGCCACGTTCGCGCCCGGAATGAAGTCGATCGACGACGCCCTCGAGCTGCGCGCGCGAATCTTCAAGTCGTTCGAGATCGCCGAGTTCACCCATGACGAGGAGGAGCGCCGGCGCATGCTGACATTCGCCGTCGTCGGGGCAGGGCCGACGGGCGTCGAGATGGCCGGGCAGATCCGCGAACTGGCGACGTCGACGCTGCGCGACGAGTTCCGCGCGATCGACCCGGCGTCGGCGCGGGTGCTGCTCATCGACGGCGCCTCGCAGGTGCTGCCGCCGTTCGGGCCGGAGCTCGGCGCCAAGTCCCAGCGCACGCTGGAGAAGCTGGGCGTCGAGGTCAGGCTCGGCGCGATCGTCACCGAGGTCGACGACAACGGCCTGGTGGTCAAGCACGAGGACGGCAGCACCGAGCGCATCGAGGCCTTCACCAAGGTGTGGGCGGCCGGTGTGCAGGGCAACGAGCTGGGCAGAACGCTCGCCGAGCAGTCGGGCGCCGAGCTGGACCGTGCCGGGCGCGTCGTGGTCGGCAAGGACCTCAGCCTCCCCAACCACCCCGAGGTGTTCGTGGTGGGCGACCTCATGGCGGTCCCCGGGGTTCCGGGGGTGGCACAGGGCGCCATCCAGGGCGGGCGGTACGCGGCGGAGGTGATCCGGGCGAGGGTCGAGCACAGCACCGTGCCGGCCGGGTTCCGCTACAAGGACAAGGGCTCGATGGCCACCATCTCGAAGTTCGCGGCGGTGGCGAAGATCGGCTCGTTCAAGCTCAGCGGTTTCATCGCCTGGGTGGCGTGGCTGTTCCTCCACCTGCTCTACATCGCCGGCTTCAAGCAGCGCGTCACCACCCTGCTCAGCTGGGCGATCACGTTCATCACGAACGGCCGCTCGCAGCGGGTGGTGACCAACCAGCAGATGGTGGGGCGTCTCGCCCTCGAGGCCC
>JAUHXZ010000029.1 GCA_030426725.1 Actinomycetes bacterium | reverse complement strand
GGAGTGATTCGGCACGATGTCGACGACGACCTTGATCCTTGCCGCGTGCAGCGCGGCCACCATGTCGTCGAACTCGTCGAGGGTGCCGATCCTCGGATCGACATCTCGGTAGTCGTCGACGTCGTAGCCGCCGTCCGCGAGCGCCGAGGGGTAGAAAGGGCTGAGCCACACCGCGTCGACCCCGAGCTCCTCGAGGTAGGCCACCTTGGAGGTGATACCGCGGAGGTCGCCGATGCCGTCCCCGTTCGCGTCGGCGAAGCTGCGGGGGTAGATCTGGTAGACGACGGCTTGCCGCCACCAGTCGGCGGTGTCGAACACGTCTTGGGCAGGAAGCGTCATGGGCGCGGGCATCCTTCCGGGCATTATGCGGATGGCAATGAAAGTGCTTGTCGCAGCACTTTGCAGACTAAATCCATAGTCTGAATCAACTACTGCGGTTTGTAGCGTACCAGCGCGGGGGCGTCGATCAACTCGAGCCTCCCTACCGCCCCGACGTGGGTCGACCCCGGAAGGCGCCCCGCCTATCGCAAACCGTCAGGCTCGGGCGCGGGCCGTGGCGCGCTCCGCCCGCGCGGAGAACATCGGCAGCGCGATGCCCCGTGCGGCCTCACGGGCCGCCGAGACCGCACCGAGCGAGACGACGTCCCCGCCGAGGCCGGACGCGACGATCTCCGGCACCGGGAGCTCGGCATCCTGCTCGACGAGATCGCGAGCGATATCGATCACGTCGACCAGGGCATCCGCCATGGCACCGCACACGACGATGACCGAAGGGTCGTAGAACCGGGCGACGACGCGACAGATCTGACCCAGCGTCCTACCGAGCTCCTCCAGAAGCGGTCGGCTGACCGGGTCCCCGAGGGCGGCCGCCCCCAGAACGTCCTGCGCCGAGAAATCCCCACCGGCCAGGCGCGCCCAGGCATGATCGGCGGGAACGCGACCCTCCCCCAGCGCACGTCGTAGCCACTGCTCCGCGAGGTAGCCGAAGCCGTGCGAGCTTCCGACGCCGGACACGTAGGCGAGGGCTCCGAGCTCTCCGACCGCGCCATGGCCGCCGCGGATCAACCGGCCCTCGAGAAAGACCCCGGCCCCGAGGCGCCGGCCGACCAGCATCGCGACGAAGTCCTTGTGTCCACGCGCGTCGCCGAGGCTGCTCTCGGCGACGGCGGCCAGCGCCGCGTCATTCTCGAGACGCACGACGGGAAACTCGCCCGAGAGCACCCCCTGGAGGCCGGCGTTCATCTGCGGCCAGAACCCGATCGCGTGGGAGGGTGAGCCGCCATCGCCGTCCACGGGGGCGGGGATACCGACGGCCACCGCGGCGACATCGGCCCGCGACCGCCCGGCGGCGGCGAGCGCCAGGTCGATCACCTCGAACGCCGCCGCACGCCGCTCGTCGACGAGGCTGTCGCTTCCGGCCGCCTCCGTCCCCCGGACCGCTACGCGCCGCTGCGCGATGCTCCTGCCGGACAGGTCGGCCACGGTGGCGGTGAAGCGGTGGTCCCCGGCGTCGACCCCGACGACCACGCCCGCGCCGCCGTCCAACTGGAAGCGGCGCGCCGGGCGGCCCATCCGGTTACCGACCTCCGCCGGGACGCTCGGCAGCTCACGGACGAGCCCCAGGTCGATGAGCGCGTCCAGCGCCGACAGGGCCGTCGATCGGGTCAGGCCCAGCCGCTCGATGACATGATCCGCGCCGAAGTCACCCGCGTCCCACGCCAGATCCAGGACTGCCTCGGTGCTCACACGGGGGCGGGCCTTGGCGTTCTGCACGACTCCGGAACCCCCTTGACTTCGGATCTGGCTGAGCTGACTATAGGACACACGGACTTTATTGGATGCCTCGATTTAGGCAGTGTAGTAACTCCTTGCACGTGAACGAGCGAGAGGCCGGGAATCGCGGATGCTGCGCCTGGCCTGAGGACTCCCCACGAAACGGGGAGGGGCCCGACGCCTGTGCGCCGGGCCCCTCCCCGTTCGTTGACCCGAGGGTGATCAGGAGATCACGCCTCGACGTCCTCGTCGACCCAGTCGAAGGTCCGCGTGACGGCCTTCTTCCAGTTGCGGTACAGGCGCTCACGCTCGTCGACGTCCATCGCCGGCGACCAGCGCTTGGCCTCGGCCCAGTTGTCGATGACGTCCTGCTCGCCCTGCCAGTAGCCGGTCGCGATGCCCGCGGCGTACGCCGCACCCAGCGCGGTGGTCTCGGCGACGACGGGGCGCACCACGTCGACACCGAGCATGTCGGCCTGGAACTGCATCAGGGTCTCGTTGGCGGTCATGCCGCCGTCGACCTTAAGCTCGGCGAGCTTCACACCGGAGTCGGCCTCCATGGCGTCCAGCACCTCGCGGGTCTGGAAGGCGGTGGCCTCCAGGACCGCGCGGGCGATGTGGCCGCGGTTGACGTAGCGGGTGAGTCCCACGAGGGCACCACGCGCGTCGGACTTCCAGTACGGGGCGAACAGACCCGAGAACGCCGGCACGAAGTACGCGCCGCCGTTGTCGTCGACCGTGGCCGCGAGTTCCTCGATCTCCGGGGCGGAGCTGAACATCTTCAGGTTGTCGCGCAGCCACTGCACGAGCGAACCGGTGACCGCGATCGAGCCCTCAAGGGCGTAGATGGCGGGCTTGTCGCCGATCTTATAGCACAGCGTGGTCAGCAGGCCGTTCTCCGAGGGAACGATCTCCTCACCCGTGTTGATCAGCATGAAGTTGCCGGTGCCGTAGGTGTTCTTCGCCATGCCGACCTCGAAGCAGGCCTGGCCGAAGGTGGCGGCCTGCTGGTCGCCCAGGATGCCGGCGATCGGGACGTCGGGCAGGAGACCCTGCGCGCGGCCAACACCGTAGACCTCGGCCGAGCTCTTGATCTCGGGGAGCATCGACACCGGGATGGTCATGTCGGCAGCGATGTCGGCATCCCAGTCGAGGGTCTTGAGATCCATGAGCATGGTGCGCGACGCGTTGGTCACGTCGGTGACGTGCACACCGCCGTCTACGCCGCCGGTCATGTTCCACAGCACCCAGGTGTCCATGGTGCCCATGACGAGATCACCGGCCTCCGCGCGAGCGCGGGCGCCTTCGACGTTGTCGAGGATCCACTTGACCTTGGGGCCACAGAAGTAGGTGGCAAGCGGGAGGCCCACACGGGCCTTGTACTTGTCCTGGCCCTCGTCGCCGCCCAGGGCGTCGACGATCTTGGCGGTGCGGGTGTCCTGCCACACGATGGCGTTGTAGACCGGCTCACCGGTGGTCTTGTCCCACACGACGGTGGTCTCGCGCTGGTTGGTGATGCCGACCGCGGCGAGATCGTTGTGGTTGATCGACGCGGCACTCAGGGCCTCCGCGACGACGGCGCGGACGTTGTCCCACACCTCGACGGGGTTGTGCTCGACCCAGCCGGCCTTCGGGAAGATCTGCTCGTGCTCCTTCTGCCCCACGGAGACGATCTCTCCGCCGTGGTTGAAGACGATGGCACGGGAGCTCGTGGTCCCCTGATCGATAGCGAGTACGTACTTGTCTACCATTACTAGTTCAGATCCTTTCGAGACTCAGACGGGGAGAAGAACACCGGAGAGCAGGCCCGCGAGGACGCCGCCGATGATCGGGCCGACGATCGGGACCCAGGAGTACGCCCAGTCCGAGCTGCCCTTGCCCTTGATGGGCAGGATGGCGTGCATGATGCGGGGGCCGAGGTCGCGCGTCGGGTTGATCGCGTACCCGGTCGGGCCACCGAGGCTCATGCCGATACCGGCAACGAGAAGGCCGACGCCGAGGGCGCCCAGCCAGCCGAGGTTTGCCGGCGGCTCGCCGCTGGCGGCGGTGAAGTTGCCCGCGCCCAGGATGACGAACACCAGGACGAAGGTGGCGATGATCTCGGTGACGAGGTTCCAGCCGTAGCTGCGGATGCCGGGGCCGGTGGAGAAGGTGCCCAGCTTGGCGCCCGGATCGGGCTCCTCGTCGAAGTGCTGCTTGTAGGCCAGCCAGCAGAGACCGGCGCCGATCATGGCGCCGACGAGCTCGCCGCCCAGGTAGGTGAACGTGGATGCGGCGCTGACCGGAACACCGGCCGCGTAGGTGTCAGTACCCGACGCGAGAAGGCCGAAGGTGACGGCGGGGTTGATGTGCCCGCCCGACTTGTACGAGACGAGGACGCCGGAGAAGACCGCGAGACCCCAGCCCCAGTTGATCAACAGGAATCCCGTGCCGTTGCCCTTGGTCTTGGCGAGCACCACGTTGGCGACCACGCCACAACCAAGGAGAAGCAGCATTGCTGATCCCACGACTTCCGAAAGGAAGACCACTCCCAGAGAGGTTTCCATCCTCACTCCGTTCCTGACTACTTTGTCA
This sequence comes from Actinomycetes bacterium, assembly GCA_030426725.1. GTDB lineage: Bacteria > Actinomycetota > Actinomycetes > Propionibacteriales > Propionibacteriaceae > Arachnia. Next base: position 26,497 of record JAUHXZ010000029.1, on the reverse strand, counting down.
GACTCGGCGCCATCTCTGGCGCATGCTTCACGACGGAACCGGTTTGGTACGTCGCCCCTAGCCAACCGGCCCTGCCCGCACCCCGCAACCTGCATGCACGTTCGTGCACCAGCCATTGGCCGCCGGTGCACTCTTGCATCGGTTGGCCGAAAGTTATAGCAAATCCACGCCATCTGTGGGTGGGAACCCCCACGGGTGGCAACGCTGCCAAGGTGGCGGGCCGGAGCCGGCCCGCCACCATCATGCTCCTGTTCAGGCGGTCGCGGCGGCCGTCCGGCGGAACTGCTCCGCGGTGACGCGACGGCGGGTGGCGACGGCCATGACGGAGGCCGCCAGAGCGATCACCGCCATGAGCACCGCCGTGGTCGCCAGACCGATCTCACCGGACCCGCCGCCAAGCCAGGCGCGCACCAGCAGAAGCCCGTTGTGCAGCGGTGAGACCGCCGCCACCGGGGCCAGCCAGCCGGCCGTCGACGACGACAGCCCCAGCGCGACCGTGACGACGAGCAGCAGCACCGACACGGCGCGGCCCGCGTGGCCGAACCAGGCGGCCAGGGCGTGGTTGGCGAGGACGAACGAGGCGCCCATCACCGCGAGCAGGGCGGCCAGCGCCAGAGTCATGCCGAATCCCGCGTGCACCGCGATGCCCCCCACGACACCCAGGACCAGGCCCTGGCCCCCGACGATCACCAGCGGAAGCCAGATCGTCCGGGCCCACAGCAGCAGGCTCGGCGCGCGGGACGACACCACGTCCCGCGGCACCGGGCGGGCGACGACGAACGACGCCAGGGCACCGAGCCAGAGGGCGGACACGACCAGCAGCGACACGGCGGGGACACGGGCCGTCTCGATGAGCGAGTCGTCGCCGGCCACGGGCGAGGCCACGACGGTCGACAGCGTCTCACGGTCCGACGCCGAGTAGCTCGGCACCTGGTCCGCCCCCTTGGCGAGCTCGGTGGCGAAGGTGTCCATGCCCTCGTCGAACTCCTCCGCGCCGTCGGCCAGCTGGGCGAGCCCGTCGCTCAGCAGGCCGGCCCCGTCGGCGGCGGAGACGGCCCCGTCGGTGTACTGGCCCACGCCGTCGGCGTAGGTCTCGGCCCCGGTGAGCAGCTGGGCGACGCCGGAGTCCAGCTCATCGGCGCCGTCGGCGAGCTCGACAGCCCCGTCGGCGAGCTGATCCGCGCCGTCGGTCAGCTGCTGCACACCACCGGGGAGGGCGGCGATCTCGTCGTTCAACTGCTGGATGCCGTCATTGAGCTCCGTGGCGCCGGCGGAGATCAGCGGGGCGTTGTCGACGATCGGCTGCGCCTCTGTGGCGAGCAGGTCCGCGCCGTCCCGGATCTGCGTCAGCCCGGCCTTGAGTTCGGCCAGCTGGGCCTCGGTCTGGGCGGGCAGCTCAGTGGCGAGCAGGTCGACACCGTCGGCGAGCTGTGAGGCGCCGCCGGCCACGGCGGCCGCGCCGTCGAGGAGGCTCAACCCGGTCTCCGGGTCCGGCGTGTTGAGCGCCGCGGATGCGGCGCCGGTGCCGGCCTGGAATCCGGCGGTGACGCCTGCTGAGGCCCCGGCCGCGAAGGTCTGCTCGAGCATCGCGCAGGTGGCGGGGTCGGGCACCGGGCACGTGAACCCAGCGGTGATCTGGTCGGCGATGGCCGCCACCTCCGGCGGGGCGGCGACGGCGCCGGACGAGAAGCCCTGCATGGCCTGGTCGACCTGGCTGATGCCGTCCGAGACCCCCGCCGTTCCGTCGGCGACGCCGCGCGCACCGGCCGCGAGTTCGTCGAGCTGGCTGAAGTCCTGTTCCTGGTCGAGGCCCGCGATCACCTGGTCGAGGCCCCCGACGATCTGATCCACGCCGCCGATGGCCTGCGCCGCGCCATCCGCGAAGGCCGGGATGCCGCTCAGCAGCTCGTCGGCGCCGTCGGCGAGCTGGGCCACACCGTCGACGAGCTCCGGGGTCTGCGCGGCGAACTGGTCCATGCCGTCCGAGAACTGCTCCGCACCGTCGGCGTACTGCCCCATCCCGTCGGCATACTGCCCGACGCCGTCGGACAGCTCCCGGATGCCGACGACGAGCTGGTCGCCGCCGTCCGCGAGAGACGGGCCGTTCTCGGCCAGCAGCACCATGCCGTCGGCCAGCTGGTTTGCGCCCTGCGACGACTCCCGTGCGCCCTCGGCGAGCTGGGAGGACCCGTCGGCGAGCTGCTCGGCGCCGTCGACGATGGTGGTGAACTGCTCCCCGACCGTGTTGAAGCCGACGTAGATGCCGTCGAGATAGCCCTCGGTGAGGGTCGCGTTGATGGTGTCGGTGGCGATGCGGGCCACCTGCTCGGCGACCTGCGCGTCGGTGACCGGCGCGTTCTCGCTGACCTCGACCTCGATGATGGCCTGCTCGGCCTCGTCGGCGTCGTTGGCTGCGAACGACGTGGCGGCGGCCGAGAAGCCCGCGGGAATCGTGACGACGGCGGCGAACTGGCCGGAGGCCAGCCCGTCGGCGGCGCCCGGCTCATCGGCCAGCGTCCAGGTGACGTTGTCGCCGTCGTAGCCGATCATCTCGGCGGCCAGCTGGCGACCCATGGGCACGAGCTGGCCCTCGACGGTCACCGCCTCATCGAGGTTGACGACGGCCGCCTCGATGCTCTCGGTGTCGGGCCTGGTGAGGCCGATGAGGGCCGCGACCGTGACCAGCGGAATGAGGGCCAGCGCGATGATCGCGGGCCAGGTGACGCGACGTCCGGACGGTGTTTCGGGGGTCATGCCCTGCTCTCCTCAAAGGCGGCGGACGAGGTGAAGACCCCGTCGAGGGTGTGATCTGCGAGATGGTCCTCGACGCCGGCGCACAGGACGATGGCGCCGTCGGCGCGGACGCGGTCGACCAGGGCGTCGAGGGCCGCGTGGCCCTCGGGGGTGACGACGACGTCGATGGAGTCGATGAACGTCACGATGCCCGGCTTGTGCGTGGTCAGAGCGCGGACGGGATCGTCGACGTGGGCGAGGTCTAGGTAGCTGACCCTGCGGCGCGCGTTGCCGGCGGCCTGCGGGAGCAGGGCCCCGGCGACGCGGGCACGGCCGCCCGTGGTCTCGAGTCGGCCGCTCAGGGCGAGGGCGGCGCCGGTCCTGGCGCCCGTGGGGCCGATCATGCCCACCACGTTGCCCGGGACGAGCCGGAAGTCGATCGGGGCGACCACTCCCTCGACCTCCAGGCCGTCGGCGTACAGCAGGGAGCCGTCGCCCGGCCAGTCCTTGAGAGCCATCTCGGTGCTGAGCACCTCGCCCTCGACGTCGAACGTCGGCAGGAGGCGGTCCAGCCACGCGGGCAGCCACCAGGCACGCTCACCCAGCAGCGTGAGGACGGCCGGCACGAGGGTCATGCGGACGAGGAACGCGTCCACCGCGACGCCCACCGCCAATGCGAACGCGATGGCCTTGATGGAGCTCATGCCCTGCGGCACGAAGAACGCGAAGACGGAGAACATGATCGCCGCGGCGGCCGCGACGACGGGGCCGGAGGCGACGAAGCCGCTGCGGACGGCCTCGACCGGGGGCTTGCCGTGCACGTACTCCTCGCGGATGCGGCTGACGAGGAACACCTCGTAGTCCATCGCGAGGCCGAAGAGGATGCCCATGAGCAGGATCGGGAGGAAGGAGATGACCGGCATCGGCCGCTCGAGGTTCACGAGCTCGTTGAGGAAGCCGTAGTTGAACACCAGCACCGTGGCGCCGAACGCGGCACCGAGGCTGAGCAGGTAGCCCACCGTCGCCTTGACCGGCACCCACACGGAGCGGAACACGGCGGCCAGCAGGACCAGCGACAGCCCGACGACGATGAGCCCGAACGGCAGGAGGGCGGCGGTGAGGGTCTCGGAGATATCGATGGCGACGGCGGTGAGGCCGGTGACGTAGGTCATGACGCCGTAGCGCTGGTTCCATTCGTCCTGCCGGTCGACGAGGTCGCGGACCAGCTGGGCGGTGGCGGCCTCGTCGGGTCCGGAGGCCGGGACGACCTGGATGAGGCCGGTGTCGGCGTTCTCGTTGGGTGTGGCCAACGGCACGCTGGCCACACCGTCCATGTCCTCGATGTCGTCCTTGATGCTGGCCATGAGGCCGAGCGGATCGGTCGACTCGATGATGTCGACGGTGACGACGAGCGGGCCGTTGACGCCCTCGCCGAAATGCTCGCTGATGAGGTCGTAGGCGACGCGGGCCGGCGTGCCGGGCAGCTGCTGGCCGGCGTTGGGCAGCGACACCTGCAGGCCAGCCGTCGGCACCGCGAGGGCGAGCAGGCCGCCGACGATCACCACGATGGTGGCGATGGGCCGCTTGGTGGTGATGCCCACCCACCACGCGAAGGCGCCCTGACGCTCCCTCTTGCGGGTCTTTCGCGGCTTGCGGGGCTTGGGCCGCATCCGCTCCCCCAGCAGGCCCATGAGGGCGGGGAGGAACGTGAGGGCGATGACCACGGACACCGCGACGGTCCCGGCGGCGAAGATGCCCATGACGGTGAGGAACGGGATGTTCGCGACTCCGAGGCCTAGCAGCGCGATGAAGACCGTGAGCCCGGCGAACACGACGGCGGAGCCCGAGGTGCCGACGGCCCGGCCGGCCGACTCCTCGGGGTCGAGCCCGTCGCGCAACTGGTCGCGGTGGCGCGACAGGATGAACAGGGCGTAGTCGATGCCGACCGCCAGACCGAGCATGATCGACAGCAGCGGCGTGGTGGAGTTGATGTCGAAGATACCGGTGAGCAGGTACAGCATCGCCATGGAGAGCCCGACGCCGGTGATGGCGGTGATGAGCGGCAGTCCGGCCGCGACGAGCGATCCGAGGACCACGGTGAGCACGATGAGCGCGACGCCCAGGCCGGCGGCCTCGACGATGCTGAGGTGCGGGATCTCGATGTTGTAGGCCTCGCCGCCCATGCTCACCTGGCTGCCCGCGGGCATGGCGGCCTCGAGTTCCTCGGCGACGTGGGTGATGGGTTCGAGGTCCTCCTCGGTGGGCGCCTCGCCGCCCGTGTCGAGGCTGAGCTGGAGCATGGCCGCCTGGCCGGAGTCCGAGATGAGGCCGTCGACGTACTCGTTCCACGGGGAGGTCGACGATTCGACCATGTCGAGCGCGGCGAAGTCGTCGACCGCGGTCTCGATCTCGTCGCGGTAGTCCGCGACCTCTTCCCCGTCGGGCGCGACGACGACGGCGAGGGCGGAGAGGGCCGCGCCCTGCGGGAAGGTCATCCGCAGCTTCTCCAGGGCCACCTGAGACTGCGAGGAGGGGATCGAGAAGGCGTTGTTGAACGACCCGTGCCAGGTGAACGCCGCCGCGCCGACGGCGGCGAGGAGCGCGAGCCAGATCGCGATGACGGTGAGTCGGCGGCGGTAGCACCAGCGGCCGACGGCATACAGCCAGGCAGACATCCAGGGGCCCTATCCGTAGAGTGTGCGGGAACGCGTAGGATGCCAGGATACAGAAGTGCACTGAATTCCCTACAATTGTGTATCTGGCCTGGAGGGAGACCCCGTGACAGCGACGACCGAGCCGACCCGGAGGCGTGAAGAGACCCGGCGCAGGCTCGTCCACGCGGCCATCGACGAGTTCAGCCGCCGCGGCGTCGACGCCACGAGCGTCGAGCATCTCTGTCAGGCCGCCGGGTTCACGCGGGGCGCCTTCTACTCCAACTTCGCCACCAAGGACGACCTGTGCGTCGAGGTGATGCGGTTCGTCTCGGACGAGCAGGTCCGCCAGCACAGCGAGGCCCTGGCGGGGGCGGCGGCCGATCTGGGGTCCGACGAGTTGATCACGGCGATCCTGTCGGCGAGCGAGAGCGATCCGAAGGTGCTGCGCACACTCATGGAAATCGAACTGCGGGCGTACCGGGATCCCGAGTTCCGGGAGAGGATCGAGGCGGTGCGCAGTGAGGTGTGGCCGCGTTATGTGGACCTCGTGACCCGGGCCGCCGAGCACGCCGGGCTCGATTTCCTCGCCGATGTCGAGGAGTTGCTGCTCATCACCGAGGCGATCTGGCACTATCCCCGTACCGCGGGCAGCGACCAGCCGGATCTCCGCAACCGGCTCGTCACGACGGTCGCCCGCCTCGTGACGAAGGAGAAGTCGTGAGCGTCTCGGTCAGCCGTCTGGTCACCGTCGGCAACGAGGATCCCGCCGGGCCGCCGGTCCACGAGAACAACGTGTGGATCGTCGGCGACGAGAATGAGGTGGCGGTCATCGATCCCGCGCACGACGCCGACGCCGTGGCGTTCGCCGTCGACGAGCGGGCGTTGGTCGCGATCCTGCTGACCCATGGGCACTGGGACCACGTCCGGGCGGCGCTCGATCTGGCGGCGGAGACGGGCGCGAAGGTGTACCTCAACTCCGAGGATGCGTTCCTGTGGGCGGAGGAGCACGGCGACGCGGGCTTTGAGCCGTTGCGCGACGGCGCGGAGTTCCGGGTCGGCGACGTGACGCTGGAGGCGCGCCACACGCCCGGCCACACCCCGGGCTCAACGTCGCTGGTGGCGTCGCGGCTGGGCTGCGTGTTCACCGGCGACACCCTCTTCCAGGGCGGCCCGGGCGCCACCCGCTGGCACTACGCCAACTTCGACACGATCATCGACTCGATCACGTCGCGCCTGTTCGTCCTGCCGGACGACACCGCGGTCCACACCGGACACGGCCCCTCGACCACGATCGGCACCGAGCGCCCGCACCTGGACGACTGGATCAAGCGCGGCTGGTAGTCCCCTCCCCCACCCTTCGTTGGTGAGGCGCCGCTCAACTGGTGAATCCCGGCTGGTAGACCAGCACGTATCCACCACCCGAACCGGGACCGACCGCAGAGAGGCGTACGGAAGGCAGGCGAGGGCCCAGGGCAGGTCCCGCACCCCGCGAAACGGAACTCGACAACAGAGGAGCGTTGGGCGAGGGGCCGAGGCAGGTTGGGTGGGCGTCGCGAATGGAGGGGGCGCGTGTCGCGCACCCTCCAAGAGCGTGGGCGGCTCGGCCCCTCGCCCGACGCTCCGGACGGGCTCCGGACGAGCTTCGGACGGGACCCAACGCGCTCGCCGCGTGAGCCCGGAACGGGGCCAGGCACCCGACCAGAAGCGGTCAGTAGCCGAGCTTCTCCTTGCGCACCGGCAGCCACGCGATCGCGTCGCGCACCGCCTCCTGCTCGGTCAGCTGCGTCTCCCAGCCGAGGACGTCCTTGGCCTTGGACGACACGGTGTAGACCCCCGCGACGTCGCCGGGACGCGGCGGGCCGAAGGTGACCTTCAGCGGGTCGCCGGAGATGGCCTCGAACGAGGCCGCGAGTTCCTTGACCGTGACGCCGTTGCCGGTGCCGATGTTGAACACCTCGTAGGCGGAGTCGGCGGTCGCGGTGTCGAAGCCCTCGAGGGCGGCGACGTGGGCGCGGGCGAGATCCCACACGTGGATGAAGTCGCGGATGCCCGAGCCATCGCGGGTGGGCCACTCGACGCCGGTGACGGTGAAGGTCTCGCCGTTCTCCCACGCCTCGAGGAGCTTGGCGAGCACGTGGCTGGGCTTCTCGAGCTGCTGACCGGAGCGCAGCTTCGGGTCGGTCCCGATGGGGTTGAAGTAGCGCAGCGACAACACCCGGACGTCGGAGGCCTTGGTGAAGTCCTCGAGGATCATCTCGACGATGTACTTGGTCCGCGCGTACGGGGAGCCGGGGTTCAGCGGCGAGGCCTCGGTGACCACGAAGTTCTCGTCGGGGGCGTAGATGGAGGCCGACGAGGAGAACAGGAAGCGATGCACTCCGTTGCGCTGGAGGGCGGCGAGCAGGGTGATGGTCTTGGAGACGTTGTTCTCGTAGTAGCCCAGGGGGTCCTCGACGGACTCTGGCACCACGATCCGGGCTGCGCAGTGCACGACGGCGTCGATGGCCTGCTCGGAGAAGATCCGGTCGAGAAGGGCGTCGTCGGCGATGTCGCCCTCGTAGAGCACACGGTCGCCGATGAACTCCCGGCGGCCGGTGGAGAAGTCGTCGAGGATGACGACCTCATGCCCGGCGTCCTCGCACGCCGACGCGACGGTGCTGCCGATGTAGCCGGCGCCGCCGGTGATCAAGACCTTCATGGGTTTCCTTCCGGTGGGTACTCGGCCCTAATGATATGGCCCGGCAGGGCGGCCGGCGGAAGGGGGCGTCGCCTCACAGAACAAACGCCGGCCGGGTCAGTGGGGGTCGGTGGCCTCAGCCCAGAGTTCCCGGCGGCGGGACGCCTCGCGGCGGTCCACCACGGTGGACAGCGCGGAGACGGTCGCCAGGATCCCCAGCATCCACATGATCTTTCGCATCATGGCCTCCACTGTAGGCGCGAAAACCAGCGGGGGCCGAACCGCAGGTGGCGGCCCGGCGACCCCTCGGTGAAGGCTAGATGAACAACGTCGTGCCGGACTTCTGCGCCTCGCCGAGGAACGACGCGACGCCGCCCCACTCGACGCCGTCGATGAGGTCCGTCTCGGCGATGCCGAGCAGATCCATCGTCATGGTGCACCCGATGAGGCGAGCACCACCTTCGCGCGCCGAGTCGATGAGTTCGGGCAGCGACGGGACGGAGTGGTCCTCCATCACCTTCTTGATCATGGCCGGCCCCATGCCGCCCATGTTCATGGTCGACAACGGCATCTTCTCCGGCCCGGACGGCATCATCATCCCGAACATCTTGTCGCGCAGGCTGGTGTCCCGCTTCGGGGCGTCGGGGCTGCGGAGGGCGTTGAGGCCCCAGAAGGTGAAGAACATCGACACCTTCTGCCCCATCGCCAGTGCACCGTTGGCGATGATGAACGCCGCGAGCAGCTTGTCCATGTCGCCGGAGAACACGACGAACGAGACCTGGTCGAGGGTCTGGGCGGCCGCGACCGACGGCTTCTGGCCGCCCTTGCGGAACGTCGCGACGTAGCCGGGGCCCTCCGGGTCCATGGTGAGCAGCTGGTGGCCCTTGGACCCGGCCCAGGCCGGGCCGTCGATCGCGAACCCGGGATCGGAGACGTGCACCACGACGTCGTCGCCCGGATTCATGTCGTCCATGGTCTTGGCGAGCTTCATGATCGGACCGGGGCAGGCGAGCCCGGTGCAGTCGATGTCGACGACCTCGCCCGTGCCGTGCACCGAGGCCTTGAGGTCGGTGGCCTCGGCGTAGGCGATCTCGGGGGCCTTGACGCCCTCGCCGACGGGCTCGAGGTCGTGCCAGAACCGGAAGGTGTGCGAGCCGCCGGAGAGCGTGCGGACGTCGTCGAATCCGCGCTGCACGAGCAGCCGATGTACGAGGTAACTGCGGAATCCGACCGCGCAGTACAGGCGGATCGGCACGCTCTTGTCCCAGGTCTCGCACACGTCGCGGACGGTGCCGAGCGGAACGTTCTCCGCGCCGGGGATGTGCCAGATGTCGAACTCCTCGGGGGTCCGCACGTCGATGATGCGGGCGCCCTCGACGGCTCCGGGGAACTCCTGCGCGTACCAGAGCGTCAGGTCGCCCCTGAGCACGTTCGAGGCGACGAAGCCGGCCATGTTGACCGGGTCCTTCGCGGAACCGAACGGCGGGGCGTAGGCAAGTTCGAGGGTCTCGAGGTCGTAGACGGTGCCGCCCATGCGGATCACGGTGGCGAGCACGTCGAGGCGCTTGTCGACGCCGTCGAAGCCGGCGATCTGGGCCCCCAGAACCTTGCCGCCATCGGGAGAGAAGAGCACCTTCATGTGCATCATCGCGGTGCCGGGGTAGTAGCCGGCATGTCCGGACGGGTGGACGTGCACGGTGCGGTAGGCGACGCCTTCGCGGTTGAGTTGCCGCTCGGTGGCGCCGGTGCCGCCCGCGGTCATGTCGAAGACCTTGACGATGGAAGTGCCCTGCGTGGACAGGTACTCGGTGTCGCGGCCGCAGATGTTCTCGGCGGCGACGCGCGCCTCCCGGTTCGCCGGGCCGGCCAGGGGGGTGATCCAGGATCCCGGCAGGACCGTGTGAGGGGTCTCGACGGCGTCGCCGGCGGCCCAGATGCTGGGGTCGGAGGTCCGCATGTGCGTGTCGACGGTGATGCCGCCCCTCGGCCCGATCTCGAGTCCGGCGTCCTTGGCGAGTCCCACATTGGGCCTCACGCCCGCGGACAGGAGGACGAGGTCGGCGTCGAGGATCTGGCCGTTGTTGAGCTCCACCTTGAGGGAGCCGTCGGCGCCCTTGGCGAACGCCGCCGCGGCGGTGCTCAGCACGAGCTGCACCCCGCGGCCGCGGATGTGCTGCTCGACGGGGATCGACACCTCCTTGTCGAGCGGCGGGAGAATCTGGTCGCTCAACTCGACGACGGTGACCTCGGCGCCGCGGTGGCGCAGGTTCTCCGCCATCTCCAGCCCGATGTATCCGGCGCCGATGACAACGGTGCGCACGGGCTTGCGCGACGGCTTCGCGGCGGCGAGCGCCGAGTCCAGGTGCTCCTTGATCCGGTCCATGTCCGAGACGTTGCGCAGGACGTGGATCCCGGGCAGGTCGATGCCGGGGAGGGTCAGCTTGAGCGGGTCGGCGCCCTGGCACAGCGCGAGCGAGTCGTACGACTCGGTGTACTCCCTGCCCGTGCTGACCTCGCGCACGGTGACGGTCTTGGCCTGAGCGTCGAGTCCGGTCACCTCGGTGGCGATGCGCACGTCGATGGCCAGCGACTCGTGCAGGCTCTCCGGGGTCTGCAGGAGCAGGCGACTGCGGTCGGTGATCACCTCACCGATGTGGTACGGCAGGCCGCAGTTGGCGAACGAGACATGCTCGCCGCGCTCGAAGACGATGATCTCGGCCGATTCGTCCAGGCGCCGGGCGCGCGCCGCGACCGACGCTCCCCCCGCGACTCCACCGACGACGACGATCTTCATGGCAGGGCTCCTTCGCGTGTGGCTTCCCGTACCCCGGACTATACCGGTGGGGGTACCCACCTCCTGCGGTCGGGGGCCGCTCGCCGGGCGCGTCGGGGGGTGTCCCGCGGAGGGCTACCGGTTGACGAGGTCGCCGGTTCCGCGCTCTAGCGCTTCCGGGCCGATGCGGGCGCTGCCGGCGAGGAGCGCGGCCGCGCAGGCGAGGTAGCCGAGCGCGATCGCGACGAACACCGCCATCGACAGCCCGGTCGGGGGGAGGATGACGATGGCCACCAGCCCCGAGGTCACCAGGGCCAGGTTGAAGCCCATGTCGTAGAAGGTGAACGCCCGACCCTTGAAGGTCTCGGTGACGTGTGCCTGGACGATGGTGTCGACGGCGATCTTGAAGGCCTGCACGGTGAGCCCGATGGCGAAGCTGGCCACGAAGATCACCGGTTGGCTGGTGGACAAGGCCATGACGAGCGAGGCGACCGCGGCCGCGGCGAGGACGAGCGCCGACGACCACCTGAGCCCGATCCGGCGCACCAGCGTCGGCACCAGCGGCGCAGCCAACACGAAGCCCGCGCCGGTGAACAGGCCCCACAGGGTGAGGGAGGCCAGCGCATCGGCGGGCCGGTCGGCCGGGTGCCAGAGGTTGCGGGCGGCCAAGATCACGGCCACGCTCATCAGGCCGAAAAGGAACCGTGTGGCGGCCATGAGCAGCAGCCCGAGGAGGGCCGCCGGCCGCGACCGGATGTGCCGCCCGGCCGCGACGAAGCCCGCGAGGATGCTGCGGATTCTGGGCAGCTCGCCCATGAGGTCCGGCCCGAGCGCCGCCCGGTCGAACCCCAGACACACGATGACCGAGCCCGCGAACAGGGCGGCCGCGAGGGCGAACACGACGGCGTCCGCCTGGTTGGCGCCGAGCACGTCACCCAGGCCGGCCCGGGTCACGAACCCGAGGATCGCCCCGATCACCACACCGATCGGCCCGAGCGTCGGGACGATCGACGAGGCCGTCAGGTACTCGTCGGGGTCCACGGTGTGCTGGAGTCCCGCGGAGAGCCCGGCGAGCATGAACCGGTTGATGCTCAACGCGACGAGCAGGGCGCCGTACAGGACGATCTCCCAGCCGCCCGCCGTCAGCCCGTTCGCGATGACGAGCCCGATCACGCCCGCCAGCAGCGCCCGGATGACATCCGAGTAGAGCGCCACGTTCCGGCGCGACCACCGGTCGAGCAGCGGGGATACGAACGGCCCGACGATCGTGAAGGGCAGGAGGGTGAGGGCCAGGACTCCGGCGATGGCGGCGGCGTCGGGCTGGGACTGCGGCGAGAACAGGATGTACGACGCCATCCCCACCTGCAGCGTGCCGTCGGCCGCCTGGCTCAGCGTCCGCAGCAGCAGGAGGCGGCGAAAGGGCGCGTGGCGCCACAGTCGCCGGAGCGCGGTGATGACGTGCATACAGGCCTAGGGTCAGGACCGGGTGGCGTCCGCGTGCATCCGGTGGGCCTTGTCGACCAGCCAGGTGACGCCGGACTCCTCCATGTGCTCCTTCACCTTGTCCGCGTCGAAGCGGGTGAGCTGCGCCTCTGCCTCGAGCATCCGCTGGTAGTTCGCCTCGCGCTCGTCCTCGACGCCGTGGTACTCGGTGTGGACGTAGCCGTAGGCGATCCGCTGGATGTTGTTGACCGCCGTCTTCAGCTTGCCGGTGGGGCTGACCAGCGAGGCGATGACCGTGACGGCGAGGATGCCGATGATCACCGTGAGCGACAGACCGATCTCGATCTCGTAGACGTCGACCGGCTGGCCGCCGTTGATGAACGCCAGGTTGTTCTCGTGGAGGGCGTGCAGGATCAGCTTGACACCGATGAAGCCCAGGATGAACGCCAGCCCGTAGCTGAGGTAGACGAGGCGGTCGAGCAGCCCGTCGATGAGGAAGTACAGCTGGCGCAGGCCCATCAGCGAGAACGCGGTGGCCGTGAACACGATGTAGACGTCGGTGGTGAGTCCGTAGATCGCGGGGATCGAGTCGAGCGCGAACAGGATGTCGGTGCCGCCGATGGCGATCATCACCAGCAGCATCGGGGTGAGCACCCGCTTGCCGTCGACCTCGGTGAACAGCTTGTCGCCGTCGTAGTGGTCCGTGGTGCGCAGGTACTTCTTCGCGAGCCGGATGATGAAATTGTCCGCACCCTCGCTCTCCCCCTCGCCCTCCGGCTTGAGCAGTCTTCCTGCGGTGACGATGAGGATGAGCCCAAAGATGTAGAACGTCCAGGAGAACGTCTCGATCATGGCCTTGCCCGCGAAGATGAACGCGCTGCGGGCGATGAGGGCGAACACGATGCCGAACAACAGCACCTTCTGCTGGTCCTCGCGCGGCACGGCGAAACTGGACATGATGATGAGGAAGACGAAGAGGTTGTCGACCGACAAGGCCTTCTCCGTGATGTACCCGCCGAAGTACTCGGCGCCCATCTGCGCGCCGCCGAAGACCCACACGAGGACACCGAAGGCGAGGGCGATGCCGACGTAGATCGCGGACCAGACGGCCGCTTCCCTCAGGTCAGGCGTGTGCGCCTTGCGGACGTGGAAGAAGAAGTCGAAGGCGAGCAGTCCGACGATGGCGACGATCGTGATCGCCCACACCCACAGCGGTTCGGTCAACGGAGGCAACTCCTTGGTCGAGAGGGCACGCCGACGCCCGCGGGCTCAGCGCTCTCTCAAGGGTAGCGGGTCGCTACGTCGCCGGCGGGCTGCCGCTTTCGCCGGCGGCGGTCCCTGTCGGAGGGGGCTTGTACCCTGGTGCGCGACCAAGGAGGTCCTATGCGACGACTGCTCGCGGCTGCGCTGGCGCTGACCCTTGCCCTGGTCGGTTGCGCCCCCGGGCCGGACGAGCCGGACCCGGCTCCGAGCGGACCGGTGACCGAGCGCCCGGACCTGCCCAGGGCCGACGCGGCCGTCGAGGCGCTGATCGCCGCCCTCAACGGGATGGACGTGTCCGCCCTGCCCATGGTCCAGGTGGCCGACGAGGCGCAGGAGGAACTCGAGACGATCTTCGCCGGCATGGACGAGATTCACCCTGTGGTGGGGCGGGAGTCGGTTGCGTACGAACTCAACGACGACGTGGCCATCGCCACGCTCACCATGGACTATCCCCTCGGCGAACAGGGCTGGAGCTTCACGACGGAGGCCCGCTTCAACTACGCCGGCGAGCAGTGGCGCGTGGACTGGACTCCCACCATCATCCATCCTGCTCTCACGGAGCAGACCCGGATGCGGCACAGCCGGCAGGAGGCCCGCCGGGCCCCCATCAACGACCGCGACGGGATCGCGATCGTCGAGGAGGGCTCCATGTACGAGGTGGGGCTCGACAAGGGCGGGGTCGTGGAGGCCGAATGGGAGACGGCCGCGCGGGATCTCGCGAAGATCCTGGAGATCGACGCGGATGACTACGTGGACAAGGTGATCGCCTACGGGCCCCGCGCCTACGTGGTGGGGGCGACGATGGTGCAGGCCGAGATCCCGGCCACCATCACCGACGTCCCGGGGGTCCTGGTGCGGGAGATCTCGGCGATCATCGGGCCCGGTGAGTCGTTCGCCGCCCCACTGCTCGGCACCGTCGGGACCCCGACGGCGGAGATGATCGAGGAGTCCGGCGGGGAGCTCACGGAGCTGGACCGCGTCGGGCTGAGCGGCCTGCAGGAGCGCTACGACGAGGAGTTGCGCGGCGTACCGGGGATCCGGGTCGATGCGGTCGCGCGCAACGACGTGGAGGTGGGGCCCAGCGAGTCACCCATCCCCGAGGTGACGCTGTTCCAGCAGGATCCGAGCGTGGGCAGCGGCATCACGCTGTCGCTGGACCGGGACCTGCAGACCAGGGCCGAGGAGGTGCTGAGCGAGCAGGAGGGCATGGCGGCGCTCGTCGTGGTGGACCTCACCGATGGCGGCATCCTGGCCGCGGCCCAGTCGCCGGCCGGCGGGTCCTACCCGTACGCCACGTTCGGCCGCTACGCGCCGGGGTCGACGTTCAAGACGGTCACGTCGCTGGCCATGCTCCGAACGGGGATGCGCCCGACGTCGACCGTCAACTGCTCGTCGTCGCTGCAGGTCTCGAGCTACACGTTCGGCAACTATTCGGGTTACCCGTCGAGCGCGCTGGGCCGCATCCCGCTGACGACGGCGTTCGCGCAGTCGTGCAACACCGCGTTCGCGTCGCAGTACGAGGACGTCACCGGTGGTGAGCTCAATGCCGCCGCCGGGTCGCTCGGTGTGGGGACTGACTACGACGTCGGCTTCCCCGCCAACTTCGGCACCGTCGACCCGGTCAACGCGATCGACCGCGCCGCATCGATGATCGGCCAGGGGCAGGTGACGATGTCTCCCATGGGCATGGCGGCGGTCGCGGCGTCGATCGGGGCCGGGAAAACGACCCTGCCGTGGCTCGTCGACGGCTACCAGGCTTCCCCGACCACCGACCCGCTCGGCTCCGGCGAGGCCAACAACCTGCAGACGCTCATGAAGGCCACCGTGAGCTCCGGCACGGCGAAGTCGATGCAGGGCCTCATGACCGGCGCGAAGACCGGCACCGCGCAGTGGGGCGAGACGGGGAACCTCAAGACGAGCGCGTGGATGATCGCCTACAACTCGGACGTCGCGGTCGCGTCGTTCGTGGAGGAGGGGGATTCGGGCGGCTCGACGGCCGGCCCCCTCATCACGGCGCTGTTCAACTGATCTTCACCCGCGGTTCCGTTTTCACAACATGGGCGATTGCGGCCAGTTGGCGCTATGAGCGGCCTATCTGGCCGGAATCGCCCAGGTTGTGGTGAGCACCGCGGGTGCCGGGGTCGCCATCGAGGCGTTTGAGCCCGATGACGCAGCCGACGATGCCGGCGAGGAACAGCACCTTCAGCCAGCTGAGGCTCTCGGCCCCCACCGCGACCGCGTAGGCCACCGTCAGCACGGTCCCCACGCTCGTCCACACCGCGTAGGCCGTGCCGGTGGGGATGTGGCGCATCGCGAGCGCCAGGCCCACCGTCGACAGCAGCGTCGCCACGACGAACACGAGGGTGGGCCCCAGCCGGCTGAAACCCTCACTGGCCGCGAGCGCGTTCGCCCACACGGCCTCCATCACCGAACTGGCCAGCAGCACCGGCCAGGCCCACCGGGCGCTCACGCGATCACCTTCAGACCGACGACGCACGTCACGATGCCGATCAGCAGGAGGATCTTCGCGAGGCTCACGGGCTCGACGCGCGTGAGCATCGCCCAGGCGACGGTGAGCGAGGCGCCCGTCGCGGTCCAGACCGCGTAGGCAGTCCCGGTCGGCAGTGTCTCGAGCGCGAGGCCCAGCCCCACGAGGCTGAGGACGGCCGCCACGGCGAAGACGACGGTGGGCAGCGGGCGGCGGAAGCCGTCGGAGCGGCCGAGCGCGGTGGCCCACACGGCCTCCATGACGCCTGCGGCGAGCAGAATGACCCAGTCCATGGACGTTCCTTTCACGGTATGGCCAGTCTTGTCGTCACCGGGTACTGATCCGTCGTCCGGGGCGGGTCGCCGGTGACGACGCTAGCACGCCGGGCGCCGCGGCCGACCGGGTGCGGGGCCTGGATCCATGGGATACAGTCGAAGGAGTAGTTGATCGCTCAACCTTTGAGGGGACCCATGGACATCGACCGGTTAGAGTTCGGCATCGACACCTTCGGCGACGTCACCGAAGGCCCCGACGGCACCCTGCTGCCCCACGACCAGGTGATCCGTAACCTCGTCGAGGAGGCGGTACTCGCCGACGAGGTCGGCCTCGACGCCATCGGGATCGGCGAGCACCACCGCGAGGACTTCGCCGTGTCGTCGCCCGACATGGTGCTCGCCGGCATCGCGACGCGCACGTCGCGGATCAGGCTCGCCAGCTCGGTCACCGTTCTGTCCTCCGAGGACCCGGTGCGCGTCGTGGAACGGTTCTCCACCCTCGACGCGCTGAGCTCCGGCCGGGCCGAGCTCATCGCGGGCCGCGGCTCGTTCATCGAGTCCTTCCCGCTGTTCGGCTACGACCTCCAGGACTACGAGGCCCTGTTCGAGGAAAAGCTGGCCATGCTCGCCAAGCTCATCCAGGGCGGGCGGCACAGCTGGATGGGCAAGCTCACGCAGAGCCTCGACGACGTGGAGCTGTACCCGCGGCTGGCGTCGGCGCCGCTGAAAACGTGGATCGCGGTGGGGGGCAGCCCGCAGTCGGTGCTCCGAGCCGCGCACTACGGTTTCCCCCTCATGCTGGCGATCATCGGCGGCCCGGCCGACCGCTTCGCCCCCTTCGCGGACCTGCACCGCCGGGCCCTCAACGAGCTCGACAAGGCCCCGCAGCCGATCGGGTACCACTCGTTCGGGCACATCGCCCGCACCGACGACGAGGCCCGCGAGCGGATGTTCCAGCCCTGGCTGGAGCAGACGTCGAAGATCGGGCGTGAGCGGGGCTGGGGCCGCATCGATCGTGACTACTTCGACGACGAGGCCGACCACGGTGCGATGGCCGTCGGGTCCCCGGAGACGGTGGCTGCGAAGATCGCGCACGGCCTGACGGTCCTGGGCGCGCAGCGGTTCATGCTCAAGGTGTCGACGGGACGGCTTTGCCACGAGGCCCTCCTTGACACCATCGGCCTGTACGGAACCAAGGTGGTCCCCCTTGTGAAGGACATGCTCGCCGGGTCGTGACGGGCCGCTGATACGGTCGGATCATGACCGATCGCACGCCCAGTCCGCTCGACGAGGTCGCCGACGCCTACGTCGAGACCCTCGTCGACCTCAGCCCCATGACCGCCACCGTGCTCGGCGTCCCGGGGCGCGACCACGAACTCGACGACTTCTCCCCCGCCGGCCTCGCGGCGCAGGCCGCGGCGGCACGCGCCGCCCTGCGCGAGGTCAGCCAGACGGAGATCGTCGACGACGTCGACCGGGTGACGTCGGCCGCGATGTCGGAGCGGCTCGGGCTGGCCGTCGAGCTGTTCGAGGCGGGCGAGGACTACGCCGATCTCAACAACATCGCCTCCCCGCTGCAGAACATCCGCGACATCTTCGACCTGACGCCGACCGCGACGGACGGCGACTGGGAGAACGTCGCCGCCCGCATGGGTGCGGTACCCGCCGCCGTCGACGGCTACATCGAGTCGCTGCGCGCCGCGTTCGACGGCGGCCCCGCCCCGGCGGTGCGGCAGGTGGACATCGGCATCGCACAGGCCGAGGAACTGGCGGGCGAGGGCTCGTTCTGGAGCACGTTCTCCGCCTCGGCCGAAGTCTCCGACGACCTGGCGAAGCATCTCCGCTCGTCGGCGGAGGTGGCGCGACGGGCGTACGGCCGGCTCGCCGAGGCGCTGCGCGAGTTCGCGCCCCGCGCCCCCATCGCCGACGGCGTGGGCCGG
Source organism: Actinomycetes bacterium (assembly GCA_030426725.1). Taxonomy (GTDB): domain Bacteria; phylum Actinomycetota; class Actinomycetes; order Propionibacteriales; family Propionibacteriaceae; genus Arachnia. The sequence continues at coordinate 8,251 of JAUHXZ010000029.1, read as the reverse complement.
GAGCGCTACGAGCGGCTCTCGCGCCGCTTCCTCGGCGCGGCGATCGACCTCGACGAGACCTACGAGTGGGGCCGCGAGGAGCTGGCCCGGATCGTCGCCGAGCAGGAGTCGGTGGCCGCGCAGCTCTACGGGGCCGGCACCACCCCCGAGGAGGCGATGCGCCGCCTCGACGCCGACACCACCCGCCAGCTCCACGGCACAGCCGCGCTGCAGCGCTGGATGCAGGAGACGGCCGACGCCGCCGTCGAAGCCCTCTCCGGTGAACACTTCGACATCGCCGAGCCCCTGCGGAAGCTCGAGTGCCGGATCGCCCCCACCCAGAACGGCGGCATCTACTACACGGGCCCCGCCGACGACTTCTCCCGGCCCGGCCGCATGTGGTGGTCGGTGCCGCCGGGCGTCACCGACTTCGGCACCTGGCGCGAGAAGACCACCGTCTATCACGAGGGCGTCCCGGGGCATCACCTGCAGATCGCGCAGGCCACCTACGTCGCGGACACCCTCAACCGGTGGCGCCGCAACATCTGCTGGGTGTCCGGCCACGGCGAGGGCTGGGCGCTCTACGCGGAGCGGCTGATGGAACAACTCGGCTTCCTCGACGACCCGGGCGACCGGATGGGCATGCTCGACGCGCAGCGGATGCGCGCCGCCCGCGTCGTCCTCGACATCGGCGTCCACCTGGGCAAGCCGTGCCCGGAGGAGTGGGGCGGCGGCACGTGGGACGCCGACAAGGCGTGGCCGTTCCTCAGGTCGAACGTCAACATGGCCGAGGGCTTCGTCCGCTTCGAGCTCGACCGCTACCTCGGCTGGCCGGGGCAGGCGCCCGCCTACAAGGTGGGGCAGCGGCTGTGGGAGCAGGCCCGGGACGAGGCGGCGGCCGGCGCCGGCGACGCGTTCGACCTGCGCGAGTTCCACCGCCGCGCGCTGAACCTCGGCTCCGTCGGCCTGGACGTCCTGCGCGACGCCCTGGCCGCTCAGTAGCCGGCCCGTCACGATCCCAGGAGGAGAACCTGTGACCCTCGACATCCCGCAGATCGCCCTCAACGACGGGAGGACCATCCCGCAGCTCGGCCTCGGCGTATGGAAGGCCTCGCCCCAGGACACGGCCGGCGCCGTGCGCGAGGCGCTCGACGCCGGCTACCGCCACGTCGACACGGCCGCCCTCTACAAGAACGAGGAGGCCGTCGGCGAGGGGCTGCGCACGTCGCCGGTGGCGCGCGAGGACGTGTTCGTCACGACGAAGATCTGGAACGACTTCCACGCGCATGACAAGGCGATCGCTGCGGCGGAGACGTCGCTGCGGAAGCTCGGTCTCGACTACGTCGACCTGCTCCTCATCCACTGGCCGGCCCCCGCCCAGGGACTGTTCGTCGAGGCCTGGCGGGCGCTCATCGAACTGCGGGGGCGCGGGCTCGCCCGGTCGATCGGCGTGTCCAACTTCGCTGCCGACCACCTCGAGCGGATCGTCGGCGAGACCGGCGTGGCCCCGGTGCTCAACCAGATCGAGCTGCACCCCTACCTGCAGCAGCCCGCGATGCGGGGGGTCAACGAGCGGTTCGGGGTCCGGACCGAGGCGTGGAGCCCGCTGGGGCAGGCTTGGCGCTCGCAGCAGAAGGCGCTGCAGGACCCGGAGATCGGCCGCATGGCGGCCAAGTACGGCAAGACGCCGGCGCAGGTCATCATCCGGTGGCACCTGGATATCGGCAACATCGTGATCCCGAAGTCGGTCACGCCGTCGCGCATCCGCGAGAACGTCGACGTGTTCGACTTCGCGCTGGACGCCGACGACCTGGCCGTCTTCGCGAGCCTCAACCGCGACGAACGCCTCGGACCGGACCCCGCCGCCTTCGGGTAGGCCCCGCGTCGGTCAGGAGGCGACGGCTCCCGCGAGGAACTGGCGCCACCCGTCGGTGTCGCGCAACGGCACGGTGATGCCCAGGGTGGCCTGGACCTGCCGGACCGCCGCCCTGGTCTGATCGTCGTAGGTGCCCGTCGGTTCGACGTCGAGGCCGAACACGTGGCGGAGTACTCCCTGGACCAGCTGCACCTGGGCCCGGGAGCGTTCACGCAGCGACGCGGCCTCGTAGCCGCTGGCGCCGTTGTCGATGTGGATGTGGTTGTGGTGCTGCGGGTTGTACCGGTAGGTCAGCGTGTAGGTGAACATCGACGCCAGGGACGCGGCCAGCCGCCAGTAGCCGGCGAGCCGCGCCGGGTCGTCGCCCCACTGATCGTAGCGGCACGACACGGTTCCGCCCTCGTGGACCAGCTCGGCGAAGTCGAAGGCGCGACCGGCGGCGTGCCAGGAGTCGCACTTGTCGACGAAGGCGCCGTAGGTGGATACGTACCGCAGCGGCCCGAGCCCGCTGCCGGCCGTCCAGCCGGCGATCCACTCCTCGAGGAGGGCGATGAACCGCGGGTCCGCCCGGAAGGAGGTCTCGGCGCCGGTGATCTCGTAGCGCAGTGGCGCCCCACCGAGCGTCGAGAAGCTCTCGAGGGACTCGGGGGACCTGCAGCCGCCCACGTCGCCGACGTTGACGGCCACCTCGGACAGCATCCCCGAAGCGGAGCATCCGGCCAGGGGCACGACGGCGGCACCGGTGAGGAGGGCACGGCGTCGCATGACATCGATGGTATGCGGCTGCCGAACCCACGCCCGCGCACCCTGTTGGCTGAGCCGGTCGGCCAGGCCCGGGCCGGGGCATCTCACCCGAGGGGTTTCTCCGATGCCAGCCGAAACATCCGACGCCAGCGCAATTGCGCTGGCGTCGAGCACGAAGGCTGCCGTCCCCGAGTGATGGTCGACCACCGCCAGCCAACAGGGTGAGGGGGTCGAGGGGTGGGGCCGGGGCAGGTTGGGTGGGCGTCGCGACCGGACCGGCGCGAAGCGCCCGTCCCGGGAGCGTGGGCGGCCCGGCCCCACCCCTCGACGCCCGAACCGCGAGGCGGTAACGCAGACTGGCGGCGGGCTACGTCAGGGTCGAGGCCCAGGCGCGCACCGCGTCGAGGTCCAGGTGGTCCTGCGTCGGCTTCTGCATTGTCCGCAGGAACAGCCTCCGCCACCAGCTCACGTGCTCGGGCACATAGCGGCCGGCGAACGACTCCCCCGGGCCCGCCTTGAGCCGGTCCGCGACCGCCCGGTTGTACGCCAGCGACTCGTCGCGCTTCGCCGGGTTCGCCGCGTTCAGGCAGGTGTTGAAGATCGCCACCTGCGTACTTCGAAGCTTGGGCTCGACGGCCGCGAGCCACGCTGTTGCCTCGGGGTACCAGGCGCCCGCGCTGATGCCGCTGCCGACGACGACGAGGTCCACGCCGTCGACCGGCGGGCGGGACGCCCGGAGGTCCGCCGTCCGCACGTCGTGGCCCGCGTCGCGCAGGACGACGGCCACCGCCTCGGCGATGTCACGTGCCGTGCCGCCGCGCGTCGCGTAGGCGACGAGTACCTGTCCCATGGGCAACCACGCTAGCGACCAGGCTTCGGGGCCCGGAGGCCGGGGCCGGTGAATTGCCCGCGCCGCGACTTGCGAAAATGGCGCGGCTGAACCCGGTCAGGAGAAGACGGGCCCCACGGTGCGGCTGCGCTTCAGCTCGAAGAAGCCGGGGTAGGACGTCACCTTGACGAAGCCGTCGAACAGCTCGCCGGCCTCCTCGCCCTTGGGCGCCGGGGAGACCACGGGGCCGAACAGGCTCATGCCATTGACGCGGATGACGGGGGTGCCGACCTCGTCGCCGACGGGCTCCATGCCCTCGTTGTGCGAGCGTCGCAGGTCGTCGTCGATGGCGTCGGTCTTGGCGACGTCGAGGATGTCCGCGTCGGCTCCGACCTCGGCGAGAGCCGCGGCGACGGTCTCGGGCCCGACGGGCTCGCCGCCCGGATGGATGCGCGTGCCGACGGCGGTGTAGAACTCGCGGAGCTTCTCGGAGCCGTGCCGCTGCTCGACGAGGAGCGCGGCGCGGGCGGGCAGCCAGGCGCGGTCCATGGCGGCCCGGTAGCCCTCAGGGAGGTCGCGGCCGTCGTTGAGGACGGCGAGGCTCATCACGTGGAAGGTGAGGCGGATGTCGCGGACCTGCTCCACCTCATGCATCCAGCGGGAGGTGATCCAGGCGAAGGGACAGGTGGGGTCAAACCAGAAATCAACTTCAGTCTTCATCGTGTACCCAGTGCACCACACCACTCAAGCCGCCCCCAAACCCCGACCCCGCGATGGACACCCCCCGGGGGATTTGCACACGAGCCTGACGCGCTACTCGTGGGGCCTGCATGAGCCTGAAGCGGGTCTCGACGGCGGAAAAGGGCGATTCCTGCCGATTTCCCGCGCCAAACCGCGAGTCTGGCTCGTGCCCACCCCCGGGGGGCTTCTTGCGCACGAGCCTGACTCGCTACTCGAGGGGCCCGCATGAGCCCGAAGCGGGTCTCGACGGCGGAAAAAGGCGATTTCGGCCGATTTCCCGCGCCAAACCGCGAGTCTGGCTCGTGCCCATCCCCTGGGGCGGGGCTGCCCTGGAGCCGGAGCGGGGCCCACTCAGCGGCTGAGGGACCGCGCCACGGACAGGGCCTCGCTGACGTATCCGCCCCGGAACAACACGACGTGCACCAGCAGCATGTGGAACTGGTGCAGCGGCACCCGCTCGTGCCAGCCGTCGGCGAGCGGACTCACCTCGTCGTAGCCCGCGACGGTGGCGCCCAGGTGCGGGGCGCCGAAGAGCGCGAGTTCGGCGAGGTCGGTCTCGGCGTGGCCGCCGTTGGCGCACGGATCGATGAGGGTGCCTGCCCCCTCGGTGGTCCAGACGACGTTGCCGCCCCACAGGTCGCCGTGGATCCTGGCCACCTCGCCGCACAGCGCGGGCTGCGGGGAGTCGAAGCGGCCGGTCGCCACGGCGTCACAGGCGCGATGCAGCAGGACAGCGTCGTCGTCGGGGAGCCAGGAGGCCATCTCGACGTAGGGCCGCAGCCTGCCCTCCGCGTAGTACTCGCCGAAACTCCCCCACTGCGGTTCGGGCGCGGCCGGGGTGCCGAGGTTGGCGGTGACGAGATGCTCGGGGTCGAGGCCGGGCGGGGCCTGGCCCCACCAGTCGGCGTCGGCCGCGTGGGTCCTGGCCAGGCGCCGTCCGAACTCCTCCGCGTCGGACCGCGTCGGCGAGCCGTGCGACAGCAGCACCGTCTCGAGCCAGTCGTCCCCGGAGTCGGCGAGTTTCGCGACGGGCGCGCCGCCGTCGGGCTCGGCCTCGGCCAGCCAGAGGAGGCTTCGCACTTCGGTGGCGACGGCGAGGCGGCTACCGGTCTTGCGGAACGTCTTCACGCCAGGTCCTCCACCCATCGCGTGAGCACGTGTTCGAGCCGGCCGTGCAGCCTGAGGGTGGCCAGATCGTCGCCGCGCGTCGCGCCGTCGTTGAGGATCACGACGTCCTTGCCCTGCTGGACGGCCCTGCGCACGAACCGCAGGCCGCTCATCACGGACAGGCTCGACCCGAGGACGAGCAGTGCCTCCGCCTCGCCGAAGAGGCCCTTGGCCCGGTCCACGACTGAGCGGTCCGCGTTCTCCCCGAAGAAGACGACGTCGGGCTTCAGCATGCCACCGCATCGTCGGCAGGGCGGGTAGCGGAAGTCCTCCGTCCGGTCGACCTCCGCGTCGCCGTCGGGGGCGTTGCGGCTGTCCTCCGCCAAGTCGACGAGCCGATCGGCGAACCCCGGGTTGAGCGCCAGCAGGTCCTCCTGGAGCGCGTGGCGGTCCGACAGGGCGCGGCAGTCGAGGCAGACCACCCTGGAGAGGTTCCCGTGCAGGTCCACGACGGGCGCGGACCCCGCCGCCTGGTGGAGTCCGTCGACGTTCTGCGTCACGACGCCGGTCACGGGAGTGAGGCCGCCGAGTGCGGCAAGCGCCCGGTGTGCCTCATTGGGCCGGGCGTGGACGAACCAGCGCCAGCCCACGGTGCTGCGCGCCCAGTAGCGGCGCCGGCTGAGGTCGGAGCCGACGAACTCCTGGTAGGTCATGGGTGAGCGGGGCACGGCGTCGCGGCCGCGGTAGTCCGGGAGGCCGGACCCGGTGGACATGCCCGCGCCTGTGAGGACGAGCGTGGGGCGCCCGCGGAACAGGTCCGCGGCGGCCGCGAGGTCGTCGTCGTGGGAGACCCGGCCGAAGCCGCCGGCTCCCGGGCCCCAGGCGGTGGCAGGCAGGGCGACGCCGCTGGTCGCCGTGCGGAACCAGCCGCCGACATCGGGCACGGGTGCGTTGCTCATGGGTCTCCCTCCGCTTCAAGACTAGGGGGCCTCCCGACTGGTGAGTACATGTTGGTCTGCCCTCCGGAATCCACCACCCGACAGATCGGTCCGGGGTCGGAGGCAGGCGGCGAGGGGTGGGGGACGGCCCCCCGCGACCGTAGACTCTCCCCGTCATCACCGAGAGGGGAACCCATGTCCGGCGGCCTTGCTGCTCTGCTCGACGACGTCGCCGCGATCGCCCGCGCGGCCGCGGCCTCCGTCGACGATGTCACCGCGGCCGCCGCCAAGGCGTCGAGCCACGCCGTGGGTGTCGTGGTTGACGACACAGCGGTCACCCCGCGCTACATCACCGGGTTCACCCCCGACCGCGAACTGCCGGTGATCTGGAAGATCGCCAAGGGATCCATCCGCAACAAGACGCTGATCATCCTCCCCGTCATCCTCATCCTCAGCCAGTTCGTGCCCTGGCTGCTCACCCCGCTGCTCATGGTGGGCGGCCTCTACCTCTGCTACGAGGGGGCCGAGAAGATCTGGGAGGCGGTGAGCGGCCACAGCGCCGCGAAGGAGGCACCGGCGCTCGTCAAGGGCGACGACTACGAGGACAAGATGGTCAGCGGCGCGATCCGCACCGACCTCATCCTGTCGGCGGAGATCATGGTGATCTCCCTCAACGACGTCACGGACCTCCCCTTCCTCATGCGCGCCGGCACCCTCGTCGTGGTCGCCTTCGTCATCACCGCCCTCGTCTACGGCGTCGTGGCCCTCATCGTGAAGATGGACGACGTCGGCCTCAGGATGTCCACGAACCCGCGCACCGCCGGCTTCGGCGAGGGCCTGGTCAAGGCGATGCCGCACGTGCTGCAGGGGCTGTCGACGGTGGGCATCGCTGCGATGCTGTGGGTCGGTGGGCACATCCTGCTCAACGGCGTCCACGAGCTCGGCTGGGACGCGATCTACGACGTCGTGCACCACTGGTCGGAGGCGGCCGCCGAGGCCGCGGGAGGGTTCGTGGGCTGGCTGGTCGACACGGCGTTCTCGTTGGTGTTCGGTGTCCTGATCGGCGCGGTCGCGGTGGCCGTCATGCACCTGGTGCACAAGATCCTGCCGACGAAGAAGGACGGGGCCGCCGAGGCCCACTGACCGCCCGGACCGCGCCCCGGATCACGCGCGCAGACCGCGGGAGCGGAACAGGTTGTCCGGGTCGTAGCGCTGCTTGACCTCCGCGAGCCGCGCCCCGTTCGTGCCGTGGGCCCTGCGCAGGGAGCCGTCGTCGGCCACGTCGTCGAAGTTGAGGTAGACACTGCCGGTGCTGTGCGGCTCCAACGCATCTACGACAGCCCGGGCACAGGCGCGATTGGCCGCGTCGTCGGCCGGATCGTCCCAGTTCGCCTCGACGGCGACCATGAAGGGGGCCGTCCGGTCCTCGATGGGTGTGGCGTCGGCCGGCACGTCGGCGATCGCGCCGCCGTTGACCCACAGGTCGATGGACGACAGCGGCGAGGGGCGGCGGGCGCCCAGTTGTACGAGGACCTCGGCGACCGGCGGGTGCAGATCCTTCACCCGCGTGGACTTCCAGTAGTAGCGGCGGCCGCGCGGGTAGTCCTCGTCGAAGAAGCGCTGCGCCTCGGCCCAGGGGACGACCGCGCCCATGTCGGTGAGGACCGTTCCGAGCCCGTGCAACTCCTCCGAGATGCGTTGCCCCTCGGCGATGTCCCCGGCATAGGGGCCCACGATGGCCACGAAGTCCTTGCCCCACAGGTCCTGGGGGAACGGTTCGGCGTCCGGGAACGTCCAGCACACCGCCAGCCCGCCGAAGTCGCGCGGCGCAGTGCGCGCGAACTCCCGGAGACCGGCGAGCACCTGCCGTCCCTCATCCAGGGGGTAGGTGAGGAACGGCAGGAAGACGTCGGGGCCGAGGGGGTGGGCCCGATACTCAATGGCGGTGACGACGCCGAGGTCCCATCCAGCGCCGCGGAGCGCCCAGAAGAGGTCGGCGTTCTCGTCGGCGCTCGCGTGGACCTGACGACCGTCGGC
>JAUHXZ010000118.1 GCA_030426725.1 Actinomycetes bacterium | reverse complement strand
AGGATGGCGCCGCCCTTGCGGGGGAAGTTCTCGGCTCCGTAGACGCGGGTGCGGTACCCGTACTTCACGAGCGGCCGGAAGATCGTGTACTTGAAGACCTGGTACCACAGCATGGGCGGCAGTCTATGACAAGGCGGTCGCCGTCGCCCCGCGGATCCCCGGGACCACCATCAGCCCCGCGCCGGCCACCTCGCATAGCGCAGGCGCTGTGCGAGGTCACGTCGCACAGCGCAGCGCTCTTCGCACAGCGCATGCGCTATGCGAAGAGCACGGCGGTATGCGACGTCGCCCCCGGAGGGGCCCCTCACACTTCCCGCGGCTCCTATCCTTCACGTATGAGCTTCCTCAGTGCGCCGCACGCGACACCCATCTGGCCCGAGGCCCGCCCACTCCGGCTCGGCGACGGCGACACCGGCGTGCTGATGTGCCACGGCTTCACCGGCTCGGTGGCCTCCATCCGACCCTGGGCTGAGGGTCTCGCCCTCCCCGAGGACGACTGGCTGGGTCTCCGCGTCGCCGCCCCGCGACTGCCCGGGCACGGCACCACCTGGCAGGACCTGTCCCGCACCCGCTGGTGGGACTGGTACGGCGCCGTCGAGGACGCGTACCTCGAGCTGGAGCGCGAGTGCGACCGGGTGTTCGTCGCCGGCCTGTCGATGGGCGGCGCCCTGGCGCTGCACCTGGCGGCCCAGCACGACCCCGACGGCGTGCTGCTCGTCAACCCGGCCATCGCCCAGCGCGGCCTGCACATCCAGCTGGCACGCGCCCTGCGCAACGTGTACCCGCCGCAGAAGGGCATCGCCTCCGACATCGCCCGCCCCGGCGTCGTGGAGCCGTCGTACCCGAAGTTCTCGGTCAAGGCGTTCGCATCGATGACCGACCTGTGGCAGGAGGTGCGTTCCGGCCTGCGCCGCGTCGACGCCCCGGTGCTGCTGATGCGCGCCCCGCAGGACCACGTCGTCGACTCGAAGAGCGCGGAGATCATCCGCCGCGAGCTGCGCGACGTGCGGTACGCGTCGCTGGACCGCAGCTACCACGTGGCGCCGATGGATCACGACGCAGAACTGATCATCGCGGAGTCGCGGCGGTTCATCTCATCGGTCCTGTCGGCCCAGGACGCTCAGTAGCGCCGGCGCAGCAACGAAAGAAGGGGCCCCGCCGTCGAAACGGTGGGGCCCCTTCTTCAGGTGAATCGGGTCAGCCGACGACGCGGCGCACGCCCACGAGCGGCATCGAGTGCAGCCCGGTGGTGTTGACGCCCGTGCGCGGGTTGGCGGCGTGCACGATGCGGCCGTTGCCGATGTACATGCCGACGTGGCTGACGGGGCTGTAGTAGAACACGAGGTCGCCCGGCTGGATCTCCGAGGCGGACACGCGGCGACCGACACTGGAGTACTGGGTGGACGAGGAGCGCGGCAGCGAGATGCCCACCTGGCGGTACGCCCAGCTGGTGAGCCCGGAGCAGTCGAAGGTGCTGGGGCCGGAGGTGCCCCAGACGTAGGAGCTACCGACCTTGGACAGCGCGGCGCTGACGGCTCCGGCGGCGCGGCCGGAAGTGTCGGCGGGCACGCTGGGCTGCGAGGGCTGCGACGGCTCGGAGGTCTCGCTGCGGGAGCGGCTGGTGGAGTTGGCCTCCTCGGCGCGGGCGGCGGCGGCGGCCGCGGCCTCGGCTTCTCGCTGGGCCTGGAGTTCGGCGAGGCGCTGGCGCTCCTCCTCGGAGAGGCGGTCGTAGACCTTCTTGGCCTCGGCCTCCTTGGCGTCATACTCCTCGGCGAGGTCCTGCTTGGCGGCCTCGTCCTTGTCGAGTTGCTTCTTGGTGGCCTCGGCGTCCTCGCGGAGGGTGGCGAGCTTGGCCTGGTCGAGCTGGAGCTGCTGGACGCCGGCGTTGGTGCGGTCGATCTCGCTCTGGAAGGTGGCGAGCCCGCTGAGGAATGTGCCGGCGGAGCCGCTGGTCAGCAGCTGCGCGGTCATCCCGAGGGAGTCCTGCTGCAGCTGCATCGTGGCGACGTCGCCCATCTGGTCCGCCATGCCGTCGACCTTCTTCTCCTGGGCCTTCAGGTCCTTGGTGAGGGTCTTCAGCTTCTCCTCGGCCTCGGCGGCGCGCTCATGGGTCTGGATGAGCTCCTGGTCGAGGGCGGACGCCTCCTGCTGGATGCGCGCCAGCTCCTCCCGGGCCTTCTCGACGGCGTCGGGGTCGGCGTGGGCGGTGGCGCCCATGGTTGCGACGAGGACGGCGGCCAGGCCGCCGGCAAGTGCGAGTCGAACTCGGTTCACGTCATCTCCAGGTCGAGGAACAAGTCTGAGAGAATCTTAAGCGACATTAAGGCTCTTCTCAAAGTGGTCCACGCAGGAATCTCGGCACCGCGCGAAAAAAGGACTATCCGACGGCGCGCTCCGGGCCGTCGGACAGCCGCAGCGGTGGCACGAGCCCCGCGTCGGCGAGGACGGTGAGCGCCTGTTGCTCGGCGTCCTCGAACTCCACCTCGGGCGGGCCGAGAAGGAGGGAGATGACGCAGTCTCCGCAGGCGTCGCCGCGGAGGTTGCAGGTGGAACAGTCGACATGCAAATTGGGCATGCACCAACCCTCGTCGCGCCCACTGACACTTTCACCGCCGCGACACACCGGCGTGTCGGACCCCCACCGTGCTGGCTGAGCCGACGAGGCGCGCACTCCGATGGCTGACCCGACGCGGCGCGCACTCCAAGGGCTGAGCCGACGCGGCGTGCACTCCAAGGGCTGAGCCGACGCGGCGCGGAGCGCCCGTCGCGTCGAATCCCACCGCCACCCACCGTCGGCCCCAAACCCACCGCCCCGCGCCTATCTGGCGGGTTTCGTGGCGACCACCCGACGAAACCCGCCAAATAGCGCCCCAACCGGCCGCGGGTCGGGATGGGGGTTGAGCAATTGGCAAGGGTCAACGCAACCACCCCGCGGGAGCTGAGCGCAGGCCCCGCGACGACCCTTGCCAATTGCTCAACCCCCACCCCCCGCCGTCTGCACCCCCGCCCTGCCAGAATGAGTCCGCACCACCACAACCGCACCAGAGGCACCCGTGATCAAGCGACGCGAACCAGAAGCCCGGCATGGTCGCCGGTGACTCCGCCGGCGCCGAGTCCCGGCGCCAACTCGCGCTGGCCGACGCCCACGAGAAGGCCGCGGCGGAGGCCCGCGCCGCCGCCGGGCGTTTCGGCATCGCGGAGACCACCGAACGCCAGACCGCCCGCACCCTCGCCCCGCTCTCCGGCCTCGGCTACTTCCTCCTCCCCGACCGGCGCTGGCCCGGCACCCGCCGCGCCCAGGTGGATCTCGTCGTCATCGGCCCCGGCGGCGTGTTCATCGTGGACACGAAGGCGTGGAAGGAAGTCGCCATCGACGGCGACCGCGTCTTCCGCGGCGACGCCGACGTCACCGACGAACTCCTCGGCCTCGGCGACCTCGAGGACGTCACCCAGGCCGATCTCGCCGAGGTCGGCCTGGCCCCTGGCGAGGTCCGCTCGCTCGTCGTCCTGGCTGGCCGCGGCGGGCTGGACGCCACCGTCCAGGGCGTGCGCATCGTCGGTGAACGCGACGCGCTGCGCGCCATCGCCGGCCACGGCAACCGCCTGACCCCCACGCAGGTCGACCTCGTCCTCGGCCGCGCCCTCACGCTCTTCCCGCAGGTCAACGCCCCGGCGCCCGTCGTCGCGACGGTGCCGGAGCCTGTCGTCCCGGCCGCCCCGAAGCTCACCCCGCCCGAGCCGACGACCACCCACGAACTCCCCGGTCCCCAGGGCCCCCTCCTCTCCACCGAGGAGGTCAACGACGCCCTCCTCGCCAGTGTGTTGGCCGAGCCCATCGAGGGCTGGATGTCCTTTCTCCACCCGCAGCAGGCGAAGCTGGTGCGGCGCTCGTTCCCCGGCCCGTCGCGCATCCGCGGCCCGGCCGGCACGGGCAAGACGGTCGTCGGCCTCCACCGCGCCGCACACCTGGCCCGCACCCGCCCGGGCCGCATCCTGCTCACCACCTACGTGCGCACCCTGCCCGACGTCCTCCGCGAGCTTCTCCGACGGCTGGCTCCCGAGGCCGTGGACCGCGTCGAGTTCACCGGCACCCACGCCTTCGCCCGCCGCGTCCTCCGGGAACGCGGCGTCGCGCATCGGCTGGACCCTGCCCAGGCGCGCGACGCATTCGCGAGCGCCTGGAACCGCGTGGGCGCGACGTCGGTGCTCGGCACCCGCGCCCAGGATCAGCGCTATTGGGACGAGGAGGTGCAGCACGTGCTCAAGGGCCGCGGGATCACCCGGTTCGAGGAGTACGCCGATCTCCCCCGCGCCGGACGCCGCCACCGGCTCACGCTCAGCGGCCGCGAGGCGGTGTGGGAGCTGTACCAGGCCTACGACGCCGAGCTGCGGCGCCGCGGGGTCATCGACTACGCCGATCTGGTCCTCCTCGCCGAGGCCGAGCTGCGCCGCGAACCGATGACCGGCTACTCGGCGGTGCTCGTCGACGAGGCGCAGGACCTGTCGTGCGCAATGATCCGAATGCTGCACTCGCTCGTTGGCGACGAGCCCGACGGGTTCACCCTGATCGGCGACGGCCAGCAGTCCATCTACCCGGGCGGCTACACACTCGCCGAGGCCGGGATCTCGGTGGCCGGCCGCGGCGTCGTGCTGGACATCAACTACCGCAACACCGCCCAGATCGTGAACTTCGCACAGCGTCTGGTCGACGGCGACGAGTACGCCGACATCGACGGCGTCCTGGCCCGAGGCGACGTCCCGTCGAGCATCCCCCGCACCGGCGCCGAGCCGTTCATCGCGCGGTGCACCGGCCGTCGCGAACTGCACCGGGCACTGGTTGCCCACGTCCGCGCCGTCACACGGGAGATCGGCACCGGCGTCGGCGACGTCGCGGTGCTGTGTATCTCCCGCTACGCCGCGCGCGACGCGGCCCGGGCGCTTGAGGAGGCCGGTTTCCCCGTCGTCGACCTGGAGAAGTACACCGGGGTCCCGGTCGACGCGGTGAAGGTGGGCACCATCAAGCGCGCGAAGGGGCTGGAGTTCAAGCAGGTGCTCATCCCGGACATCCGCAGTGAGCACACCGTCACCGAGCCGCCGGCCGACGACACCGCCCGGGAGCGCTGGGACCTGGCCCGCCGGGAGCTGTACGTCGCCATGACGAGGGCCCGCGACGGCCTCTGGGTCGGCGTTTCGACCTGACCTTGAGGACCTGTCCTTCCCCCGCTGGCTGAGTCGTTTGCGCCCCTCGCGGGGCGGCCCGTTCAGGGTCGAAAATGGGGGTGTGGTCGCCCGGGGTGACGCCGTGTCGGCTTGGTCGTTGGAGGCCGTGGTTGAGTCGGG
>JAUHXZ010000028.1 GCA_030426725.1 Actinomycetes bacterium | reverse complement strand
CTCGAAGGTGCTCCTCATCTTGGTTGACGTGGTCTCTAGGCAAGTCACATCATCCCAAGTCAGGGGCACTTTCGCTATCTCAACCCGCTACCGTCCACCCACCGGCGTGAAAGCGCGAGGCTAGCGATCTCCGAGTTTCCGTGCCGAGGCGATGGCGTGTGCTAGACCTGCGAAGGGGACGGATGCTCCGGCGAGCGTCTGGAGGGTCGAGAGGGAGATGGACTTGTAGCCGAGCGCTTCCAGCGTGCTGCGTGGCAGGACATAGAACGCCCATTGGGTGATGTCGAGTGGGTCGTATGCGTCGTGACTCTGAGCCGTCTGGACTGCGAAGACGTAGACGTCGGCGTTGTAGGTCGGTTCTGAGGCGACGCCTTGTTGTGCGGTCCAGGTTCTTCCCTTGAGCCCCGTGAACTCGATCCGGGATGGGCGCTTCTGTTCCCAGACCTGCAGGTAGGCCGAGGACTTGACCTCGATTGTTGTTCCGTCAGGTGCGCGGACGTCGTAGGCATCCCACTCAACCCGGCTGCCGGAGCTTCCGACGGCCATGGCCACCAAGAACTCCGCAAGATAGCCTCGAACGTTGTTCACACGTAGGTCCGACATGGCGAAGCGCCAGAAGTCGAGAACGGTCGCGGCGCAACCGACGAAGTCCTCAGAACCCGCGAGCGCCCCCTCTGGCGCTGGATGCATCCCCTGTTCCTCCACTTGTCGATGGTGGCACATGCGCCGTCCTGCACGGGGCTGCTGGAGGGGGGATCGCCAAACGTGACCCGCGATCCTGTAAGAACCCGTAGGTTTCTTCGTGGACGAGGCCAAGTGTGTTGGGGGTGCGGGCGTGGCTGGTGATCTGGTGACGGGACTTCTGCCCGTGTTGGGTAGGTCGCTGGACATCGGGTTCAACGTGTTCGACGTGATGCACCACGGGATACATGAGAAGCAGCTGTCGAACGTGTTCCGGTGGCTGCTGGACGCCGACGGCACCCACGGTCTCGACAGCAGGTTCACCAGGATCTTCGTCGACAAAGTGAACCAACGCTTGGGCGACGACGAGCCGCTTCCTCTGGGTGGGTACTGGGTGCGTCAGGAGGTCAACACCTCCGTCGACGGCGTCGGGGCGGACATCGCCGACCTGGTACTCGAGAGCGAGAGCGTGAGGATCGTGGTGGAGAACTACTTCACCTCCGACGGCCACGGACACGACTACGGCGGCTACCTGGCATACAGCCGACGCGATGACCGCAGGGGCGTGGTCGTCCTGCTGTGCGCGGCGGAGGACCGGTCTCTCCAGACGCTGGGTTGGGAGAACGCTCCGGTACTGACCTACGGGACGTTGATTGACCGTCTGCACGACGACGTCGCGGGCGACGCCGCCTACTGCCGGAAGAATCCGGAGGCGGTCATGTTCATCGAGCAGATGCATCGCAAGTTTGGGAAGGGGAGAGGCCGCATGGACGACGAGGATGTGCTGGGCTTCATCGTCGCCATGTGTGACTCGGGTGAGGCGAAGCGCTACGGACTGCAGCCCCAGTCCGTCGCGGCGGAGCAGTTCGCCACCGACTTGGCGGAGCAGGCACGACACCGTTTCGGCGAGGGCCGTGATCTGTTGAGGCAGGTCAAGAAGCGCCTGAGGAGCTTCAGCGACCAGCATCTCCAGAGGCAGCTCCACGCCTCGTTCGGCGACGGGTTCGTGCACAAGGTGAGGTCCAACTATCAGGGCATCTTCGAGTGGACGGTCTACGTTGACATCGACGCCCAGAGCGTCGGGTTCGACGAGACCCGATTCGGGTTGGTGTTTGGACCAACCGCATGGTTCACCAACGAGAGGGAACAGGGGTGGAAGAGCACGGTCGATCCTGAGGATGCCGACTACTCCCACGTCTTCTTCTGGCGAAAGAACGCACGGGTGGTCCGGCAATCGTCTGTGACACTTCGGGAAGTTCTCGACGGTCTCGAGCCCAGCGACGCCAGGCTGCACGACGAGATACTGGAAGCCCTCAGCGACACGACGTCATTGTCACGCTGACCCGCGGGAGCGGGCGCTGCTGGCGCAGGAGTCCCCCTTGTTGGGTCAGCCCGGGATGGGAGGCTGGGGTGCGGGTCGACGCGACCAGGGTCTGTGGAAGCATGGCCGGTATGAGTCAGCCGCTGTCGTCTGCCGATCTTCCCGCCTACTGGCAACTGATCCTGCCTGCCATCAAAGCGGTTGAGGCAGCCGGAGGCTCTGCGACCTCCGCCGAAGTCGAGGATGGAGTCCTGGCTGCGCTGGATCCGTCGGATGACGAGCTGGCCGTCATGCAGCCGAACCGTCCGAGCGTGTCGGTGTATGTGGACCGGGTGAAGTGGGGCAGGTCCTACGCGAAGCTCATCGGTGCGCTGGAGAGCCCCCGGCGTGGGATGTTCATGATGGCGCCGCTGGGACGTGAACTGCTGGGCATGCCCGAGGACGACGCGGTGACCAGGATCCGCAAACTCGATCGCGAGTACCGCCGCAACCGCCGCCACGAAGCCCCAACCGAGACCGACGACTCCGGCGTCGACAGCGACCCCGCGGGCGAGGACCCGGTAGCCAGCGAGGAAGGCGACACGACGGACACCCTGACCTGGCGCGAGATCCTCTGGTCGCGGCTCCACGAGTTCACCCCCCAGGCGTTCGAGGAGTTCGTGCTCCTGGTCCTGAGGGAGTACGGGATGAACCTCGAGCGCGTCGGTGGGACCGGGGACGAGGGGATCGACGGCATCGGCACCGCCCGGATCACCCCGATCCTCAGCTCGAGGGTGGCGGTCCAGATCAAGCGGTACAACCCGGACGGCAAGCCCGTGGGCCGCGAGGTCGTCGCCCTGCTCCAACGCGATGCCGCCTACATCGGCGCGGAACGCGCGATCCTCGTCACACTCGGACGGTTCTCAGAACCAGCCAAGCGGGCAGCCATCGCCACCACCCCGACGGTGGAACTCATCGACGGAAAACGGCTCACTGACCTGATGCTGGAGAAGAAGATGGGCGTCAAGGTCCAGCCCGTCGTCGACGAACCCTGGCTCGCCCGCTTCCAGGACGGCGTCTGAGGGTCGTCCGCATCGGTGGATCGGAGTTGTAGTCCGATCAATCCCCGGCTCCCACGAGGCACAGCAGGCGGCCTCGGTCCCCGTACCCGCCAAGTACCTGCAGGTTGGAGTCGCCCGCCACCTCCCTCCCGCTCGGCCGTTCGTTGTGTGGAACCCCTGGGCAAGCCGCCCGTACCTTCTGGGACAGCTCTCCGAGGCACTACGGGGGGGCGTCAGCGCGGAAGATGGGGCCTGCGGGCGCGCCTACCGCGATGATCGGTACTTACGGGCACCATGTGTCCATGGTCTCCCAGTTGCTGGTCGTCCTCCTGGGCGTGATGATGTCGATTGGCGCGGCATGGCTGATTGGCAACACATTAGCTGCCCGCCTCGAGCGTGAGAAGAAGTTGACTGAGCGTGACGTGAATGCTCTGACCACCTTCCAGGAGCTCTATGGCGACTTCTATTCCTGTTGGAAACAGTGGGGGAATCTACCCAAGAGTTCAGATAACTCGGAACGCTTGCTTTCCGCAGCCGCTGCGGTTGAGGGTAAGTACGAGGCCCTGCTTGTGCTCGTTTGCAGCGAGCGCCCACTGTCCGAAAGGGATCGGCTCGCTCTCGGGGCGCTTCGTCAAGGCATACAACAGTTGCGTGATTCTATAAAGGTCGGGGAGAACCTCGACTGGTGGAGCTCGGAAGACCGGTCGTATGTCGCACTCAAGTCCCTCGCTGGCTATGTCGCCGTGCTGCTTCGTCCTCGAGCGATGGGACTGGCCGGCACGTCGCCGCAACGACCCACCGCTGCCGAGGCAGGCGCAGCTCTGATCACGGTCACGTCCAACAGATTCGAAGAGGATTGGGTCAATTCTGCTGAGGCACTGGGCATTCAAGTCTGACCTCCGTAGTGCCGACAGCGATGTAGTCGTGGGCCCGTTCGAACAGCCCCGGTGTGGTGTGCAGGCCGTAGGTCTTGAGAGTGGTGCGGACTACGCGGTCACCTTTCTGAGTGGACGCCAAACTGGCTCTTCACAGATGGGGGCGGTGGAGTGAAGGGGAGCGGTTGCGGTGGTGGTTCTGGTTGAGCAGCGAGTTCAGGTGCCCCGGTCGGTCGGTGGACCGCTGTTCCTGGTGTCGGCGGTTGGCGCGGGTCTGTTCGCGGGCCTGCTCGGCGGCGTGGCGCGGGTCGCTTGTTCAGGTGTGGCTTCTGTTCGACCCTTGCGAGGTGAGGAGGGCAACGACGGTCGCTACGCGCGCGGGTGGGAGTTGGGGGATCAACTCGTGGACCTGGGCTGGGTCGAGTGTTTCAAGGGTCCGGACCAGTGACGCGTCGTCGAGGGAGGCTAGGACCTGCGCAAGGGTCCCTGTCGCTGCTGTCCCCGCCGTCTCCGGCCGGTGTTCTTCGGTCCAGCCCGCTTGTGCCGAGATCCGGTCCATGTGGGGCCAGAGGGTGTTGAGGTCGAGGGTGAAGTAGGCCCCAGTGACGGCTCCGAGCTTGTGTCCGAGCAACCTTTCGCATTCGTACTCTGAGCAGCCCGCTTGTCGCCACGTGTGACGTGCCCATCGCCGGAGGTCGTAGAGGCGCAGCTCCGGCCGGGCGATCGCGTCTCTGGCGGCGTTGAAGCCGGTCAAGCCTGTGCCCTTGCTCGTGCCACTGCTACCGGTCACCTGGCCCAGCGATGCGGGCGTGCGCGCATTGAGCCTTGAGGGGAAGAGCGGCCCGTCCTCTCCCTTGGCGGCCCAGAGATTGAGGTGCTGCTCCAGCGGCACGGCAAGGTGCGGGGGCAACGGCACCGTGCGGATGCTCTCGGGGGTCTTTGTGGGCCCCACACCTCCCTTGCTCAACGCCTTTGTGACCCGGACAGTCCAGCGCGGGACGTTGTCTCTGGACACGCCTTGTCGGAGATCCTTCCGGGTGAGGGCAAGCGCCTCTCCAGGACGCAGTCCGCTGAACGCGAGTAGCAGCACGAGCGCCTGGTGGCGTTCCGGCATTGCCTCGGCCAGGGTGGCCACATCGACGGGGCTCAACTCGGCAATGAGTTCGTTTTGAGCGTGTCTCGAGCGCTTGGCGGTTCTGCTGCCAGCGTGCTGGACTCGGCACGGGTTCTCCGGGATCAACTCCCGATCGTGGGCGTCGGCCATCACGGACGCCAGGAATGCGTAGATGTGGTGCCGCAAGGTGGGCACCTCGGAGTTGGTAAGCCACCACGCGTCGACGTCGGCGCGGCTCAGGGTGGTCAGCGGCCGTTCAGCGAGCGTCTGCAGACGACCTGTGAGGTAGCGCTCATACTCGTAGCGCGTCTTCGTGGCGAGAGGACTACCGCGCGGCGTGGTGCGGTTGTCCATCCATGTGCGGGCGAAGGTATCGAGCGTGAGTTCCTCGGCGGCCTGGGCGGCTTGCGCCTCGGCGCGCCGATTGGCCGGCGGGGTCCACTCGTCGCGATCGATCAGGGTCTGCTCGGAGCGCAGCCAAGCCCATGCGGCGCCTTCCGTCGAGAAGGTGTGACCTGGAGTGTGGCGCTGGCCGTAGCGCTCATAGCGCGCGCGGAACCTCTTGCCGGTGGTCTCGACGGTTCCGAGCGTCGCCCTCCGAGCCATGTCGCACCTTTCGGGAAGTAGGGAAAGTTGGGGAGGATTAGGGGAGGTTTCGAGTCCAGTCTAGCCCGATCTGCCCGACGCGCACCGGCATTGCGACACCCAGAATCAGACGAATAGGGCCTAGTCAATGAGTAAACGGTGTCGTCAGAGCCCGATTCCATGACGTTCGGAGGTCTGAGCGTGCCGACTGGTTCGAGTCCAGTCCGGGGAGCCAAGCGAAAGCCGCTCTGACCAAGACGTTGGTCAGAGCGGCTTTCGGGTTCAGCAGGTACCCATCCGGGCTACCCAGTTGAGGTCCGACTGTCGCCGCGCTCAACTTCTTCATCGGGCTAGTCCAAAGCGAGTGTGTCACGCACCTCTCGGTCGACGAGGGCGAGCGCGGCTGCCCGCGCCTCGGACGCGGTGCGTGCGCTCAGGGCGGCCAGGGCGATCTCCCGGCAGCGCTCCTGGGTGTGCCGACGCAGGGCGTAGCGCACGCCGGGTAGGGAGGCCGGCGACATCGACAGCGACGTCACTCCCATGCCCACCAGCGCAAGTGCCATGACCGGGTCACCGGCTGACTCGCCGCAGACGCCGACCGGCTTGTCGAGTTCCGCGCCGGCGTCTGCGGTCGAGGCGACCAGATCGAGAACGGCCGGTTGCCAGATGTTCAGGAGGTCGGCGAGCTCCCCGCGGAGCCGGTCCGCCGCCATGGTGTACTGCGCCAGATCGTTGGTCCCGATGGACACGAAGTCCACCTCCGCGAGCACATCGCGGGCGCGGAGCGCCACAGCCGGGATCTCGACCATCACCCCGACCCGGCCGATGCCCGCGGCCCGCGCGGCGGCTGCGAAATCGCGGGCCTCCTCCACGGTTGCGATCATCGGGGCCATCACCCAGGGGCTTCCGCCCGTCCGCTCCGTCGCCGCTGCGATGGCGGCGAGCTGTACCTCCAGCAGCTCGGGCACCGTGCGCACCAGACGGTAGGCACGAATCCCGAGGGCCGGGTTCTCCTCGTCCAGCTGGTTCACGAACGCCAGCGGCTTGTCCGCCCCGGCGTCCAGGGTGCGGAAGACGACCTTGCGGTCGCCGAGCGCGTCCAGCGCCCGCGCGTACGTGCCGGCCTGCTCCTCGAGGGTCGGCGCCGTCGTGGAGTCGAGGAACAGCACCTCGGTCCGGAACAGGCCCACCCCTTCGGCCGCACTACTGCTCAGTCGATCGGCGTCCTCCGCCGTGCCGATATTGGCGAGGAGCTGCACGCCATGCCCATCTGACGTGCCGCCGGGCCCGGAGTCCGAGTTGAGGGACTCGAGTGCCTGCCTGCGCATGGACACCGCGGTGATCGTCTCCTCGTCGGGACCGACTGTCACCGTGCCGCGAGCGGCGTCGACGGCCACCACGTCCCGGTCGTGCAGGTCTGAGGCGGCCGTGGCCCGCACGATGCACGGGAGGCCCAGCTGGCCCGCGATGATGGCGGTGTGGGACGTGGGCCCGCCCCGTTCGATGACGAGACCAAGGACCAGGTCGAGATCCAGTACGGCGGTGTCGGCGGGGGACAGGTCCTCCGCCACGATCACCGACGCCCGGTCGAGGGCGGGGACTCCTGGCTCCGGCAGGCCCAGGAGCCGCGCAACAATCCGATCCCGTACCGACGCCAGGTCGGTGGCCCGGTCCGCCATGTAGCCGCCGGCGGCCTTGAACATGTCGATGAAGCTCTCCGCTGTGTCCCAGACCGCCCGGGCGGGCGCCACACCGCTGCGGACCTTCGCAGCGGCCCCCTTCGCCAGCGCCGGATCCGCCGCCATCATGGCGGTAGCAGACAGCACCTCCTTCAAAGTGCCGCTGGCGGCGTCCGCGCGGGCCCGCAGCGATGCGCTGACCTCGCCAATCACCTCGGTCAGGGCGGATACCGCCGACTCCGGATCGAGGGGAGCCGGTACGTTCGCCAGCACCACCGGAACCGGGTGCGCGCGGGCGACGGGCCCGACGACGGCGTTTCGCCCTACTCCAACACCGTGGATCAGCATCGCTGGTCAGACCTCCTCGTGAAGATCGGACTCGAGCAGCTGTGCCAGTTGTTCGAGCGCGGACTCGTCATCGGACCCGAGCACGATCTCCTCCCCCCGACCCACGGACAGGCCCATCACGGACAGAATGCTCGTCGCATCAACGGGAGCCTCGCCGGGCCGGGCGAGGGTGACGTCGGCGCCGGTGGCCGCCACGGCCTGCGTGAAGACGGACGCGGGACGTGCATGGAGCCCGGACGTCCAGGCGACGGTGACATGCTTCTTCGACATGGTTTCCTCCTCGAAACAAAAAAAGACCTGGGCGAGACATTTGCCTCGAAGCCCAGGTCTTGCCCGGCGGGTGCCGGTCACAATCCTTTGACACGGATGATGGCACGGTCGCCATGGCCATGTCAATTCGGCGGTGCCCGCCCGACCTCAGTCCCTGGCGTGTGTCTCCAGGAACTCGTACAGTTCACGGTCGTCAACACCGGGATAGGTGCCCTGGGGCAGGGGAGCGAACAGGTGGGTGCGCACGCGTGGCGACGCCCACCCCTGTCCCTTCCAGCGCTCGTTGAGGCCGTCCTCGGGTCTCCGGCAGCACCGCACGTCAGGGCACGTCGAAGCCATGCGCTGCTGCGATTCGCGGCCCCGGAACCACTTCGACTCGGCGTACGGCACGCCGAGGGTGATCGAGAACTCCGCCGTGGCTCCGGTTCCGGTCTGCGTCGACTCGAAGAAGGTGCCGGCCGGAGTGTCGGTGTACTGGTAGTGCTCGCTGGTGCGCGTGGCCCTCGCGAAGGCCTGGCGTGCGCTCCAGTACCTGCACACCACCTCGCCCTCCGTCGAACCGGTGGCGTCGAGCGGCAAAGGGAGGCCGTCGTTCTCGTAGGCCCCCACCACCGAGCCATCGCCGTCGACACGCAGGTAGTGCAGGGTGATTCCCAGGTAGTGCGTGGCCAGGTTCGTGAAGCGGAGCGCCGCGCCCTCATGAGTGACGCCGAAGGTGTCACGGAAGTCCTCGATCGCGATGCTGCGCTCCCGCTTCGCGCGTTCCAGGAAGTCCAGCGAAGCGGCGCGCGGCATCAGGCACGCGGCGGCGAAGTAGCTGGCCTCCAACCTCTGCCGGAGGAAGTCGGCGTAGTCGACCGGATCACGGTGATCCAGCACGGAGTTGGCGACGGCTTGCAGCGCCAGCGAGCGCAGGCCGTGGCCACCGGGGATGGATGCCGGCGGGATGTAGATCCGGCCGTGTTCCCGGTCCACCACCGCCCTGGCGGAGTGGGGGAGGTCGTCGGTGTGGACGATGGACAGTCCGACGCGGGCGGCCATCTCCGCGACGGTGCGATGCGTCAGCGCGCCCGACGAGTGCCGCACGGCCCGTGTCGCCTGCTCCGCGATTGCCTCGATCTCGGGCAGGTGGTTGTTCAGTTCGCGCATCGTGGCCCGGTGCTGGGTGTTGGCCCTCCTGGCCTCCTCAGGCGTGGCGATGGACATCCTCGCCCGACGGTCGAGTTCGCGGTGAAGGCCCACGATCGCCTTGAGCGTCGCGTCCGACATCGATCTGGTGGGGCGGAGCACGGGCAGGCCCAGTTCCCGGTAGGCGGGGGAGGCCTGGGCCTTCTCGAGTTCGATCTCCAAGGCGGCCCTCGGGGTCGGGGGCTCGCCGGCAAGCAGATCCGAGGCGGACACGTCGAGGGCGGCGGCGAGCGCCTCCAGCAGCGACAAACGGGGTTCGCGGCGACCGTTCTCGACCATAGACAGCAGGCTTGGCGCGGTCCCGGTGATCTCTCCCACTTCTTCCAGCGTCAGGCCGGCCTTGGTGCGGAAATGCCGGATGCGGCGCCCCAGCGTCGACAGATCTGCCATGAGGATCACAATACGTGAAGATCTAGCGATGTTCACAACATTTCAGCTACCTCAGGGGCGGGCATTGCGGCCTATGGTGAAACCCAGAACCGCAAGGAAGCGCAACGAGAAGGATGGAGACACCGATGACCGCAATGGCCACACTCACCCGCCACGCACCGGACAACGCCGACCATCGGGTCGTCGAATGGGTGGACACCCTCGCCCGACTCACCCAGCCCGACTCGATCGTCTGGTGCGACGGCTCCGCGGACGAGCGTCAGCGCATGCTCGACGAGTCGGTCGCCGCGGGCACCCTCATCAAACTCGACGAGCAGAAGCGCCCCAACAGCTACCTGGCCCGGTCGCACCCCAGCGACGTCGCCCGGGTGGAGGCGCGGACGTTCATCTGCTCCGAGCGCGAGGACGACGCCGGTCCGACCAACAACTGGGCGGCACCGGCCGAGATGCGCGAGACGCTGAGCGGCCTGTTCGACCGCTGCATGAGGGGACGGACGATGTATGTCGTGCCGTTCTCGATGGGCCCGGTGGGGAGCCCCCTGGCGCGTCTCGGTGTCCAGGTCACCGACTCGCCCTACGTGGTGCTCAGCACTGGCACCATGACCCGCATGGGCGCCGATGCCCTGGCGCAGATCGGCCCCGACACCGAGTGGGTCCCCGCGGTTCACTCCGTCGGCGCCCCGCTGGCGTCCGGCGAGGAGGACGTGGTCTGGCCGTGCAACGAGACCAAATACATCGTGCACTACCCCGAGACCCGCGAGATCTGGTCGTACGGTTCGGCGTACGGCGGCAACGCCATCCTGGCCAAGAAGGGCTTCGCGCTGCGCATCGCCTCCAAGATCGGTGAGGACGAGGGCTGGCTCGCCGCCCACATGCTCCTGATCCGGGCGACGAACCCCGAGGGCCGTACCTTCCACGTCGCGGCCGGTTTCCCGAGCGCCTGCGGCAAGACCAACTTCGCGATGCTGCGTCCGTCCATCCCCGGCTGGACGGTCGAGACCATCGGTGACGACATCGCGTGGATGGCGCCGGGCCCGGACGGCCGGCTGCGGGCGATCAACCCGGAGGCCGGATTCTTCGGTGTCGCTCCCGGGACCGGGCACTCCACCAATCCGACCGCGATCGCGACCATCGAGGGCGACACGATCTTCACCAACGTCGCGCTCACCGACGACGGCGACGTCTGGTGGGAGGGCCTCACCGATGATCCGCCGGCCCACCTGATCGACTGGCAGGGCCGCGACTGGACGCCGGAGTCGGACAGCCCCGCGGCACACCCCAACGCGCGGTTCACCGTCTCCGCCGGCCTGTGCCCGACGATCGCCGACACCTGGGACGATCCGGCCGGCGTGCCGATCGACGCCATCGTCTTCGGCGGCCGACGCGCGACGAACGTCCCCCTGGTGGCGCAGGCTCGGGACTGGGAGCACGGCGTCTACCTGGGGGCCACGCTCGCGTCCGAGCGCACCGCCGCCGCTGAGGGCACCTTGGGCGAGCTGCGCCGCGACCCGTTCGCGATGCTGCCCTTCTCCGGGACCCACATGGCCGATCACTGGCGGCACTGGCTGAACGTCGGTGAGAAGCTCAACCAGACTGGTGCGGCGCCGCTCATCTTCCAGGTGAACTGGTTCCGCCGGGGGGAGAACGGGCGCTTCCTGTGGCCGGGCTTCTCGGAGAACTCCCGCGCCCTGGCCTGGATGACCGAGCGTCTCGAGGGCCGCACGGACGCCGCCGAGTCGCCGTTCGGTCTGGTGCCGGTGGACGGTGCCATCGACTACGCCTCGGCCGGCGTTTCCGACGAGGACTGGAATGCGCTGTTCGCGATCGATCCGGAGGCGCTCAGCGCCGAGGCGGACGACACTGACGTCTTCCTCGCCAGGATGGGAACCAAGGTTCCCGACGCCGTGATGCGGCAGCACGCGGCGTTCCGCTCGCAGCTCTGACGGATCGCGGCCGGGTCAGGAGGCCGCGGCCTCCCCGAAGGCCTGGATGATGCCGTCGTTGAAGGCCTCGATGTCGCGCGGACTCCGGCTGGAGAGGAGGTTACCGTCCTTGACGAACTCCCCGTCGACCCAGGTGGCGCCGGCGTTGGTGAGGTCGGTGCGGATGCGCAGCGTCGAGGTCAGCGTCCTGCCGCGGACGGCGTCGATCTCGATGAGGATCCACGCTCCGTGGCAGATGGGCGCCACCGGCTTGTCGGAGTCCATGAACGCCTTGACGAAGGCCTGAGCGTCCTCGTTCGTGCGGATCTTGTCGGAGTTGAGCGTCCCGCCCGGCAGGACGAGGCCGAGGTAGTCGTCGGGGTCCGCCTCGTCGAGTGTGACGTCGACGGTGAAGTCGTCGCCGCGGTCCCAGTCGTGCCGCAACGCGGTGATGGTTCCCGGCTCCTCGCTCACGAGCACCGGTTCACCTCCGGCGTCGAGGACCGCCTGCCAGGGCTCGGTCAGTTCGGGCTCCTCGACGCCGCGCTTGCAGAGGAATGCGATCTTGTGTCCTGTGAGGTCGGTCATGGCCCCATTGTGGACCCTTCGGCACCGGCGCAGGTCAGGAGGGGCGGTGCCACAGGGCTTCCTCCGCGAGATGGGCACCGGCGCCCTCGTACAGGGACAGGGATGCGTCAACGCCTAGTTCGGCCCACGCGTCGTCCTCCTCGGCGTCGCGGGTGATCACCGCCACGGCGCCGGCGAAGTTCGTCCGTCGCAGCAGATCGATGGCCTCGGTGTTGGCCTGGTGGTTCGGCAGCGCGAACACGGCGAGTTCCAGCGCCGGGTCGCCACGGATCCGCTCCCACAACTCGCGGTCCGTGGCGTCGCCCTCGATGACGACCTCGCCGCGTTCCTGGAGGCGGTCGATGACGGCGTGGTTGCTGTCGATCCCGACGACGCGCAGGCCCGGCTCCTCGGTGAGCCGGTCGAAGGCGGCCCTCCCGACGCGTCCGAGGCCGAGGACCAGCGCGTTGGCGTCGCCGATGACGATGTGGCGGTCCTCGGGCAGCAGCACTTCCTCGGGCCGGTTGGGGAACCGGTCGGCCAGCCAGGAGGCGAAGGTGGCGTCTCGATGCCCGGCGACCGCCGTGGCGACGAAGCTGAGGGCCACGGCCAGGGAGATGGTGACCAGCCAGTGGCGGTCCACCAGCCCATGCGTGGTGCCGACCGCGATCACGATCATCCCGAACTCGGAGTAGTTACTCAGGGAGACGGCGGCGAGCGCGGAGGTGCGGTTCCTCAGGCGGGCCCACCGCAGAAGCACGATGTAGAGGAGTCCCTTGAGCGGCAGCAGGAGCAGCAGTAGGGCAGCCAGCCCGATCTCGGCGACGCCCGGGGTGCCACCGAGCCCGATGCTGAGGAAGAACCCGACGAGCAGGAAGTCCTTGGGACGAAGCAGCGATCGGGCCAGCGCGGCGGTCTCCCGAGTGGAGCCCAGAAGCACGCCGACCACCAGGGCGCCGAGCTCCCCGTTGATCCCGACGGACTGGAAGGCCCAGTAGCCCGGGACGAGCGCCATGAACACTCCGAAGAGGATCTCCATGTCGCCTCGCGCGATCCGCAGCCACAGGTGCCGGGCGAAACGTACCAGGGGCACCAGCAGAACCAGCACCACCGCCCACGGGGAGGGAGCGGAACCACCGACCACCGCAAGGAACACGACGGCCGCCAGGTCCTGGATCAGCAGGATCCCGACAGCTACCCGCCCGTAGAGCGCCTGCTGGTCGCCCCGGCTCTCCAGGTGGGTGACGACGAACACCGTGCTGCAGAACGACAGCGCGAACGCCACGATCGCGAACTCCCCCCACGAACCCGTCGCCGTGTAGGTGAGACCGAGCGCCGCGAGGCCCGCGACCGCCAGTGTGGCCAGCGTCCCGAAGCCGGCGAGGTGCGCGACGGTGGTGGCCCAGACATGGCGGCGCAGCAGCGTTCGGATGTCCAGCCGGAGACCGATCGTGAACAGCAGCAGGGTGACCCCGAGTTCGGAGATCACGGACAGTTCCTCAGTCTCGGGGACTCCTGCGTAGCCGAGGGCGAATCCGGCCCCGATGAACCCCACGAGCGGGGGGAGACGCAGCACTGACGCGACGGCTCCGCCTCCGAAGGCGGCCGCGAGGTAGACCAGCCACGTCCCCATCCCCCCAGCGTACGAAGCCGCAGCGCTCCCGGGGCTGACTGCTACGAGGTCGTGGAGGCGAGCTCCCGCCGTGCGGGGGACGTGGCGGGGACACCGGTCAGGATAGGTTCTCCAAGTCGCCTAGGAACCCGTTGGCCCAGCGGTCGATCGTGTGGGTCTGCACCTGCTTGCGTAGGGCCCGCATGCGACGCTGCCGATCCTTGACAGGGTCCGTGGCGGCGCGCATGAGCGTCGATTTGAGCCCGTTCAAGTCGTACGGGTTGACGTGGTAGGCCTGCTTCAGCTCGAGGGCGGCTCCGGCGAACTCGCTCAGCACCAGGGCTCCGGCCCCGCCCGGATGGCACGCGATGTACTCCTTGGCGACGAGGTTCATCCCGTCGCGCAGCGGAGTGACCACCATGACGTCGGCGATCCGGTACAGCGCGGCCATCGTCGCCCGGGGGTAGTGGGTGTGGCGGTAGACGATCGCCGAGCGACCGATGCCGCCGACCTCGGAGTTGATCCGGCCGACCAGCAGGTCGATGTCGTCGCGCAGCTTCTTGTACTCGTCGACCCGCTCGCGCGACGGCGTGGCGATCTGCAGGAACACGGCCTCCGACGGGTCGAGCTTGCCCTCTGCGAAGAGCTCGCCCATGGCGCGGATCCGCTGGCGCAGCCCCTTGGTGTAGTCGAGCCTGTCGACGCCGAGGAACACGACCTTCGGGTGTCCGAGCTCCTCTAGGAGCTGTTCGGATTCGGCGATGACCTCGGGGGAACGGGCAAGCTCGGCGAAGCCCTGCGTGTCGATCGAGATGGGGTAGGCCCGCGCGATGCTGGTGTGAGTGTCGGTCACGTACACGCGGTCGCGTTCCACCTTGAGCCCCGTGCGGCGGCGCACCAGCCGCAGGAAGTTCGATGAGCCGCCGGGCTCCTGGAAACCGACGAGGTCCGCGCCGAGGAGGCCCTCGAGGATCTCGTCACGCCAGGGCAGCTGGCGGAAGATCTCGATGGGCGGCCAGGGGATGTGCAGGAAGAAACCGATCTTCAGATCCGGGCGAAGCTCCCGGAGCATGCGGGGCACGAGCTGGAGCTGGTAGTCCTGCACCCACACGGTCGCGCCCTCGGCCGCGACCTCCGCGGCTGCCTCCGCGAACCGACGGTTGACGGTGACGTAGGCGTCCCACCACTCGCGGTGGAACTCCGGGAACGCGACGGTGTCGTGGTACAGGGGCCACAGGGTGGCGTTGGAGAACCCCTCGTAGTACTCGTTGTGCTCCAGTGTGGTGAGCGGCACCGGGACCACGGAGTAGCCGTCGTGGTCGAACGGCTCCACCGTCTCGTCGGGCGCGCCGTGCCAGCCGACCCAGGCCCCGCCGTGGCGACGCATCACCGGCTCCAGGGCGGTCACGAGGCCACCGGGCGAGGTGCGCCAGTCGACGCCTCCATCTGGGGTGACCACGCGGTCCACGGGCAGGCGGTTGGCGACGACGACGAAGCTGGCGAGTTGCGACATTGGGGCCTCCTGAGCTCCCAGCCTAGCGACTCTCGACGACGGCCGGTCGTGGCACAGTGGTGCCATGACCACCTGGACTGCCCTGACCGATGCCGCCAGCACGTTCGTGGAGGCCGCCTCGTCGCGGCCCGGCGAGGTCCTCGTCGCGCTCGATTTCGACGGGACCCTGGCCCCCATCGTCGACGACCCCGAACAGTCCAGGATCCATCCCGACGCGGCCGCCGCGCTGGCTGAACTGGGCCCCCGCATCGGCCATCTCGCGATCATCACGGGCCGCCCCGTCGAGGCCGTGCGGAGACTCGGCCGCCTGGGGGAGCGGCAGGGGCTGGACCGGCTCGTGGTCCTCGGGCAGTACGGCGTGGAGCGCTGGGACGCGGCGACGGGCGTCGCGACGCCCGTGGAGGAGCCGGAGAACGTGAAGGCGGCGACGGCCGAGCTCAGGGCGCTGCTGGCCGACCTGCACCTTCCGGGCGTGACGCTGGAGCACAAGGGCAGGGCCGTCGGTGTGCACACCCGGCGCTCGGCGAAGCCCGACGCGTTCTTCGAGCAGCTGAAGCCGCGGGTGGCGGAGATCGCCGAGGCCAACTCGCTCGTCCTGGAGCCGGGGCGGATGGTGCTGGAGCTGCGGGCGTCAACCGTGACGAAGGGCGACGCGCTCCGCGACCTCATCGAGGAGACCGGGGCCACGGTGGTGGCGATGTGCGGCGACGACCTGGGCGACCTCCCCGCATTCGGGCTGCTCGCAGACCTACGCGACGCGGGGCTGGCGACCTGCCGGGTAGTGAGCGCCTCCGAGGAGGCGCAGCAGTTGCGGGAACAGGCGGACGTCCTGGCCGACGGCCCGGCGGGAGTGGCCCGCTGGCTCGAGGACCTCGCCGCCCGGCTCGGCGCCGGCAACTGAGGCCGCGGAGGACGGGGCGGGTCAGCCCCTCGTCTCGTGGCCGTGTCGGCCGAAGTACATCAACTCCCACAGCGCCGGCCCCTCGAGGTGTTCGGCCGCGTCGCCGGAACCGGCGTCCAGACTGACGGTCCCGGTGAACCTCAGGTAGGACCCGTCGAAGCGGAGCAGCCTGGCCGCGAGCTTCCTGACGCCGGTGAGGGCGTCGATGAAGTGGCTGCGCAGGATCGTCTCCTCCCGGCGGTAGGTGAGGGCGAACTGCTTGTCGCCGGACCGGTAGGCGTAGGACAGCCGGTCGGCGACCGGCTTGCCGGTGTCCTCGTCCGTGGCGAGGCCAGAGCGGGCGAACTCCACGAGCCGGGCGTCGTCCGCGACGACCTTCCCGTCCCGGGCGAGCATGAACAGCGTGACCGGCTCGTAGCCGTACTCCTTCTCCGAGACGATGTACGACGTGATGAACGTGTAGGGGCCCACCCGGCCACGGCCCCAGTACCAGTTGTTGATCACCGACAGCGGCGAGACATTGCCCCAGTTGTGGTCGTGGTAGCCGGAGCCTGTCGTCGAGACGGGCTCATCGTCGTCGACGCGGTAGGTGGCGGTGACCGCGCCGTGGGGCACGGACGGGAGCCAGGCGAAGAACCGGGACCGGTCGCCGAAGTGGATGTGCCCGGTGCCCGGCCGCCACGGCTCGGTCCGCCCGGTCAGCGACACGTCGACGGCGATCCCGTCGACGTCCGCCGTGATCGTGTACTCATGCAGATCGCCCGTGAAGCGGTGGCCCGCGATCCGCACGTCGCAGCCCTCCGTCAACGCGCTGAAATCGGTGGGGTCGTACACGCCGAACTTGTGGAGGGACCTCCCGTCGGGCAGGTCGAGGTCGATGCTGATGAGCGGCTGTAGCCCGGTGTTCGGTGTGGCGAAGCTCTTGGTGTAGAACACGACGACGAGCTTCGCCCCGTTGTCGAGGTGCGCGTCGAAGTACCACCATTCGTAGTGGCCGCGCAGCGACGGGTCGGTGCGGATCCCGTCCTCGAACTGCTCGATGGTGGTGCCCAGGCCGAGCCGCTCGTACTCGCCGGGCGTCGTTCCCAGCAACACCCCGGGCATCAGCGCAGCTCAGTGGCCGGGCCGGGACGGATGGAGAGCTCCTCGACCGAGGCGTCCGGTGTCATCGTCAGCGCCAGCCGGACGGCCGCAGCGACCGACGCCGGGCGCAGGAACTCCTCCGGGTCGTAGGGGCGGTTCTCGCCGGCCACCAGTTGGCGCTGCATGTCGGTGTCGACTCGTCCGGGGTGCACGCCGCTCACCCGGATGCCGGCGCCGCGCAGCTCGGAGCGCAGGACGTCGGTGAGCGCGCGGAGTGCGAACTTGCTCGCGGGGTAGTGCCCGCCGACGCCGCCCGCCCGGAGCCCGGAGCCGGAGTTGATCATCACAACCGTCCCTTGAGCGGCCTCCAGCGGTGCTAGCAGCAGGCGGGTGAGGTCCGAAACGGCGAAGACGTTGAGCTCGAACATCGAGCGCCACATGCCACGGGTGGATTCCGGCGTGGAAGAACCCCCTGCGACGCCCGCGCTGTGGACGAGGCCGTCCAGGGCCTCGACTCCGAGCGCCGCGACGGCGGCGTCCGTGGCCTGCTCATCCGTCAGATCGGCGACGAAGGGCCGTGCATCGGGGTAGCGGCCGCAGGCGGTCTCCACTTCCCGGGCCGAGCGTCCACCGACGATGAGGGAGTGGTCGTCGGCGAGGGCTTCACAGATGGCGGCACCGATACCTCGGGTTCCGCCGGTGACGAGGACTTGGGGCTTGCTCATGCGCACCACGATAGGTGCCCGCCGTGGCGTCGGGCAGGTGCCCTGGTCTCATGGGGCGCAATCCCGTGGGGCGAGCGGGGCTCGAACCCGCGACCCGCGGATTATGAGTCCGCTGCACTAACCGGCTGTGCTACCGCCCCTGGTGAGGCGCAAGCATATCCCCGATCCCGGCCCGCTACAGCCGCGGGTTCACCGTCGGCTCGGCCGGGCCGGACTCGTTGCCATCCGGGTCGGCCATGGAGGGATCGTCGTCATAGGGCCCGGGAACGTTGCCCTGCGACTCGCCGGCACTCGCCGACGCGGTTCCCGACGGGGAGGCGGGCTGGGGGCTGCCGGAGCCGGATCCGGAGCCGCTGGCCTCCATGGGGGAGGGGATGGGCTGCGGGGCGTCGACCGGCGGCTGGTTCTGGAACACCAGGATCGCAAGCAGGATCGCCAGGGCAGTCAGAAGCGCCATGAGCAGAAACGACACGAGCATCGTGATCCAGCCGGCCCGGTCGGTGCGCCCGGGCCACGGCAGGGGCCAGGGGCGGGTGGGGCCGTGCTGCGTGCGGTCGATCCAGTGCAACCGGTAGCCGGGCCCGGAGGGGCGGCTGAGTGGGGGGGACATCGACAGATCGACGGCGCGCAGCACCCGGTCGGACTCGATGACGGCCGCGAGCGACCCGTCGAACGCCAACGCGGCCCAGGGGGCCCTCGGTGATCCGGCAGCCAGGTCCGCGACGTCCTCGGCCGGGCGGAACCGGACCGCCATGCGACCGTCATCCTGGCCCTCGCCGCCACGAGCGACGACGGTGTCGATGTGCATGGCGTTGATCTCGCCCGCGAACCGGGCACGCGCGGCGGGATCCGCGGCGGCACCCTCGGAGAGCAGGACGAGCATGACGGCATCGCCGCCGGTCTCGTGGGCGGTGAACACGGTGCCCGCCGGGGTGGCGGTCAGGCGGGAGTCGAGCCAGAAACCATCGACGCGCGCCGGGTCCTCGTCGCGCAGCGGATGGTGCGCGGCGATCGGGCCCGGGCCGGTCGCGTCGGCGTCGTGCGTGCTCATCGGCACCATCAAACCACGACGGCCAAACCCTCAGCGCGTCGGACGGCGCGGCGTCGCCCGCTTGGCCCGGCTGGGACGGGCGCTATCGTTGAGCGGGGTCACCCGAACGAGAATGGAGTCACCGCGTGAGCACAACGCCGACGGACTACACCCAGTTGCCTGGCGACGTCACCGACGCGGCCCGCCTCCTCGGGGAGGCCATCAGCCAGGTTCAGCGGGTCATCGTCGGCCAGGAGCACATGGTGCAGCAGCTGATGGTGTCGCTCCTCGCCAAGGGGCACTGCCTCCTCGAAGGCGTCCCGGGTGTCGCGAAGACGCTGGCGGTGCGGTCTTTCGCCCGGGTCGTGGGCGGGGACTTCGCGCGCGTGCAGTTCACTCCGGATCTGGTCCCGTCCGACATCGTCGGCACCCGCATCTACTCGGCGAAGTCGGAGACGTTCGAGATCGAGCTGGGCCCGGTGTTCGTCAACTTCGTCCTGGCCGATGAGATCAACCGTGCACCGGCCAAGGTGCAGTCGGCGATGCTCGAGCTCATGGCCGAGAAGCAGGTCTCGATCGGTGGCCGCACCTATCCGGCCCCGAAGCCCTTCATCGTGATCGCGACGCAGAACCCGATCGAGTCCGAGGGCGTGTACCCCCTCCCGGAGGCCCAGCGCGACCGCTTCCTCCTCAAGGTCGACGTTCCGTACCCGCGCGGCAACGAGGAGTTGGAGATCCTGCGCCGCATGAGCGTCAGCCCGCCCGAGTCGGGGCGGGTCCTCGACCCCGGGCTCGTCCGGCACCTGCAGGACATGGCCTCCAACGTGTTCGTCCACAACCTGGTTGCCGAGTACATCGTGCGGCTGGTCCTGGCGTCCCGCACGCCCGCCGACTTCGGGATGCCCGACCTCACCGGCGTCATCCAGATCGGCTGCTCGCCCCGCGCGACGCTGGGTCTCGTGGCGGCGTCTCGGGCCCTCGCGCTGATCAACGGCCGTGACTACGTGCTCCCGACCGACGTGCAGGCCGTCGCCCGCGACGTCATGGCGCACCGCATCGTCCTCGGCTTCGACGCGGTGGCCGACAACATCGATCCCGGCGACGTGGTCGAGCGGATCGTGGCCATGGTGCCAGCGCCGACGCCGGTGTGGAACGAGCAGCAGCGCGACACGGCGCACCACAGCCACGCCCACGAGCCCGGACGTAGCTGAGGAGCACCGGCGTGGCCCGACCGGACGAGCGCGGCGCAGAGTGGTCGGTCCTCAGGCCGCCCAGCGGCCCGACGATCCCGCTTGCGCGCCTGGCGCCGGAGGCGGCGCTGCGACGCCTGGAGCTCACCATCGTGCGGCGCCTCGAGGGGTTCCTGCACGGCGACCACCTCGGCCTGCTACCAGGGGCCGGCTCCGACACCAATGACGCCCGCGTCTACCAGCCGGGGCAGGACGACGTCCGGAAGATCGACTGGGCCGTCACGGCCCGCACCACGGTTCCGCACGTGCGCGACACCATCGCGGACCGGGAACTCGAGGTCTGGGCCCTGCTCGACGTGACCCCGTCCATGAACTGGGGCACCGAGGGGATCACGAAGCGGGACCTCGGTATCGCCGCGGTGGCGACCATCGGTTTCCTCAGCCAGCGGATGGGGGACAGGTTCGGCGGCATGATGCTGCTGCCAGACCAGGTGAAACGTTTGCCCGCCCGCTCCGGACGGACTGCAATCTACGGCATGCTTCGCAAGATGCTCACCGAGCCGATCGTGCCCGACCACGCGCCCGGCGCCCTCGAGCTCGCCGATGGCATCGAACAGCTCACCCGCTCGCAGCGGCGCCGCGGCATGCGCCTGATCGTGTCCGATTTCCTCACGCCGGGTGACTCCGAGCTGGACCCCGAGACGCCGCCGCCCTGGGAGCAGGCGATCCGGCGCCTCGCGGTGCGCAATCAGGTGCTGTGCGTCGAGGTCGTCGACCGGCACGAGCTCGAGCTGCCCGATGTGGGTGAAATGCTCATCCACGACCCCGAGACCGCCTTCTCCCGCTACGTCAACACCTCCGACGACGCCGCCCGGCGTCGCATGGACGCCGCCACCCGCGCGCAGCGGGAACGGATCCGGGTGGCCCTCCGGCGGGCGGGCGCGGGACACATCCAACTGAGGACCGACCGCGACTGGGTGGCCGACATCGCCCGGTTCGTCCTCAACTACCGCAGGATCGCCGGAATGCTCCACCAGCCCCCGCAGGGGGTGAGCAAGTGATCCCCGAGTTCCAGAACCCCGAGCGCCTCTGGACGCTTCTACTCCTTCCGCTGCTCATCATCGTCTACCTGGTGCTGCTGCGTCTCAAGGGCCGCGTCGCCCTGCGCTTCACCAACACCGGCGTCCTCGGACGGGTCGTCGGCTCACAACGAAGGTGGACGCGGCACCTCGCCGTGGCGATGTCGCTCGCCTCGCTGGTGGCCCTCGGCCTGGCCTACGCCAACCCGCTGGGTACCGAGGAGCAGCCCCGCGAGCGCGCCACCATCGTGATGGTCGTCGATACTTCCCGGTCGATGGCGTCGGAGGATGTTGACCCGAACCGGCTGGAGGCCGCCAAGGCCGCCGCCTCGACCTTCGTAGAGGACCTTCCGGACTCGTACAACGTCTCCGTGGTGTCGCTGTCGGCCAGCCCGTCCATCGTCGTTCCGCCCACCACCGACCGCGGCGTCACGCAGCGGGCGATCGACGCCCTCGAACTCGAGGACGGAACCGCCGTCGGCACAGCGATCGACACCGCGCTCAAGGCGGTCGACCAGGCCCCGCCCGGAGACGAGGGCAGCGCCCCGGCGCCGGCCATGATCGTCATGCTCTCGGACGGCGCGTCCACCGAGGGGCCGGCGCCCGAACAGGCCGTGAGCAGGGCGAAGAGCCGCGACGTGCCCATCTACACGATCGCCTTCGGCACCCAGAACGGTTTTGTCGACATCGACGGTCAGCGCGAGAACGTGGCCCCTGACACCGAGACGCTGGAACGGATCGCTCGGGAGACCGGCGGCGAGGCCGTCAGCGCCGACGACGCGGCGTCCCTCGGCGACGCCTACGAGGACATCGGCTCGGCCGTGGGCTACGAAGAGGTCAAGAAGCCGATCACGGCGCGGTACGCCTTCGCGGCGCTGGGCTTCGCGGTCGTCGCGGCGCTCGGGGCCGTCATGATGGCGGCGAGGTGGCCGAGATGACACCGTTGATGCTCGAGTTCATGGCGCCGCACCGGCTGTGGGCCATGGTGATGATCCCCCTGGTCGCCGCTCTTTACGCACTGCTGGCCGGGAGGCGCACTTCTCGGCCGTTGAGCAACCGGTTGCGGATGGTCGTGCCCAAGGACGCCGCCTGGAAGCGGCACGGCGCGGTGCTCCTCGCCCTCCTGAGCCTGGGCTCGCTCATCATCGCGTGGGCGGTGCCGAAGGACTATGTCGACAAGCCGCGCGACCGGGCCACCATCGTCGTGGCGCTCGATGCGTCGTGGTCCATGGAGGCCGAGGACGTGGAACCGAACCGGCTCGCGGCGGCGCAGGCGGGGGCGACGGCCTTCGTGGAGTCGCTGCCGGAGCGCTTCAACGTCGCGCTCGTCACGTTCGCCGGAACCGCGGACGTCGTCGTGCCCCCCACCATCGACCGCGGGGTCATCGCCCGCGCCGTCGACGCGGTGGAACTCGCGCCGTCGACGGCTGTGGGCGAGGGGATCTACACCAGCCTGGACGCACTGGCGCTGGTGCCCCCCGATCCGGACGATCCGGAGGCGGTCGCCCCGGCAGCCGTCGTGCTGCTCTCCGACGGCGCCACCAACATCGGCCGCAGTTCGGCCGGCGCGGCGGAGCAGGCCGCGGCGATGGGCGTTCCCGTCTACACGATCGCCTACGGCACCGACAACGGCTACGTGGAGCAGGACGGCATGCGCCAGCGGGTCGCGGTCGACCACTACGAACTCTCCGAGATCGCCCGGCTCTCCGGTGGCAAGAAGTACGCCGCCGAGGACTCGGGGCAGCTGCGCGAGGTCTACGACGCGATCCGGCAGTCGGTGGGCACCGAGCAGGTCCCGGCCGAGGTGACCGACCGCTACGCCGGGCTGGCGATCGTCTTCGCCGTGCTGGCGGCGCTGGGGGTCATCTCCCTGGGGGCGCGCTGGCCGTGACGCGCGGCAGGCACCGCCCTGGCGTGGGGAAGCCGGCGCCGGTGATTGAATGGGACGCTGACAGCACAGCAGGCTTCCGGAAGGACACGACATGAACACGACCGTCGCCGAACGGCTCGCGACGGTCCGGTCGGAAATCGACGAGGCCTGCCGCCTGGTAGGGCGCGACCCGGCCGAGGTCCGGATGCTGCCCGTGTCCAAGCACCATCCCACCGAACGAATCCGGGAGGCACACGCCGCCGGCTACCGGCTCTTCGGCGAGAACCGCCTCCAGGAGATGGCCGCCAAGCATGCGGAACTCGCCGGCTTGGATATCGGGTTCGCGGTCATCGGGCACGTCCAGACCAACAAGGCCAAGCTCGTAGCCGAGCTCGCCGAGGAACTGCACTCCCTGGACTCGCTCCGGCTCGCCGAGGCCCTGCAACGCAGACTCGACGCTCTCGGCCGTCGGCTGCCCGTGCTGGTCCAGGTGAACACCTCGGGCGAGCCGGCGAAGTCGGGCATCGCCCCGGAGGAGGCGGTCGGCTTCGCCCGTGAGCTGGGCCGCTTCGACGCGCTCGAACCGCGGGGCCTCATGACCATGGCGGTCAACAGTCCGGTCGAGCAGGACGTCACCGACTGCTTCGACCGGCTGGTGGCGGCCCAGGCCCGGATCCGCGACGAGGTCGGTGGAGGCTGGGACGATCTCAGCATGGGGATGTCGGGCGACTACCGGCTCGCCGTCGCCCACGGAGCGACGACGGTGCGTCCCGGCACCGCCGTCTTCGGTCCCCGGGAGTACTAGCTAGCTCGACGCCGGGAGGTTCTCGATTCTCAGCACCGGCACGTCGGGGCTGTGCGGCATCCCGAACACCTGCTCGAGGAACGAAACCTGCGCTTCGAGCGCCTGCCGCCGTGCGGCCATCGACCGGAAGCCGTGCCCCTCGCCCTCGAACAGCACGAGCGAGACAGGTAGCCCGGCGGAGCGGACGGCGTCGGCCATCTGATGCGCCTGGGACGGCGGGACGACCTTGTCGTCGAGGCCCTGGAGAATCAGCATCGGCGCGCGGAGGCGGTCGAGGTGATTGATGGGGGAGCGCTCCTCATAGACGTCGCGACCCTCCGGCCAGGGCGCGATGAGCGCGTGGGGGTACCGCGACTCGGCCTTGTGAGTGTCCGTGACCAGCGTCGGAAGGTAGCCGATCCCGTACCGGCTGATGCCCGCGGCGTAGAGGTCGGTCGATACGAGCGACTTGAGGGTCGTGTAGCCCCCGGCGCTGCCGCCCGTGATGGCGACGCGAGCCGGATCGACCAACCCGTCTGCCGAGAGGCTGCGGACCACCGCCGCCACGTCATCGACGTCCGTCTCACCCCAGGCTCCGCGGAGCCGGTCCCGATAGGCCCGGCCGAAGCCGGTCGACCCCGAGTAGTTGACGTCGACGACGGCGAAGCCGCGCGAGACCCAGAACTGGATGGCCGGGTCGTACGACGGATCGGTCATGCCGGTGGGCCCGCCGTGCGTCAGCACGATGAGCGGTGGGTTCGCGGTCTCGGGACGGTAGAACCAGGAGTGCACGCGGCCGGCGGGGCCGTCGACCCAGTAGGGCTCCGGCGGAGCGACCTGGGTCTCCTTGTCCGTGGCGGGTGGACCCGCCAGCCGCCGGCGGGTTCCGTCGGGGTTGATGCTGATCAGCGTGGCGGGGCGGTCCGGCCACTGGGCCACGACGTAGAGCATGCCCGCATGGCCGGCGATCGACTCGATGGAGGCGGTGCCAGGCAGGGGATAGGTGACGCCGTCGCTGCCCGATCCCGTGTCCCACAGCCCGATGACACCGCGGCCGTCATGGAACTCGATGGAGGCGAGGAAGCGGTCCTCCACGGTGGCGGCCACCGGAGGGGTCAAGACCCAGGTCGGCGTGTCGCAGTCGCGCTCGACCGACCAGGTGCGGCCACCCTCGACATGCCAGTTCCAGAAGCCCGATTCGTCGGAGCTCCAGGCGAGCACGTCGTCGCCGAGCCAGACCGGGTGCTGCGCCGAGACCCCATCGCGGGCGAAGGCGACCCTGGCATCGGCCGGATCGTCGATCGGGGCAGTCCATACCGAGGCCGTGTCCCAGCTCATGTCGGGATGGTTCCACTGGTACCACGCGAACCGACCGGCCCGGATCTGCAGACCGGCGTAGAAGTCGGCACCGGTCACCAGCACGCGGCCGCCGTCGGCATTGTCCGAGGCCAGGTCCAGCGCCACGATCTCAGTCCGGGGCTCGGGCGCGGCCGAGTGGTCCTCCCGCACCGCGAGCACCACTCCGTCCGCATCGCTCAGGCACAGACCGCCGTAGACGAACGCCGAGCCTTCCGGGGTGAGGGGCTTCGGGGCCTGCCCGGCGCGGCGCAGCCAGACCCGGCGGGTGCGGTCGTCGCAGTGCACAAGGGTGCTTCCGTCGACACTGTAGGCGCCTCCGCCGTACTCCATGACCCGGGACCGGACGTTGGCCTCGGGAGTGAGGTCCCTCACGTCCTCGCCGGAGAGGTGCCGGACGGTGACCCGACCGTCCTCCGCGGCGATGGTGGCCAGCCAGAAGACGCCGGCTCCGGTGGCCGAGACCTGCGAGATCGCGTCCGGATACTGAAGTACCGCGTCGAGCGGCAGGGGTTCACGCATATGCATCTGTCTACCCTTCGCGTGGCCACGGCACAACAGGCATTGC
The DNA here is from genome assembly GCA_030426725.1 of Actinomycetes bacterium. Lineage (GTDB taxonomy): Bacteria > Actinomycetota > Actinomycetes > Propionibacteriales > Propionibacteriaceae > Arachnia. Next base: position 5,418 of record JAUHXZ010000028.1, on the reverse strand, counting down.
GTGAAGGCAGTCCGACTGGGCAGAATTGGCAGCACCACTGGGTGGGCCTGATCGCAGGGGAAGGCAATCCGGCCCAACCAGGAGGTACAAGAATGACTGCTCGTGTCGATCAGACCGGCCGTCCCGCGGCGCGGGGGATGATCTTTGTCCACTCGGCGCCTGCCGCGCTGTGCCCTCACATCGAATGGGCGATCGGCGCTGCCCTGGGATCGCCGATCGGCATGTCATGGAGCACTCAGCCCGCCGAGGCCGGAGCCCAGCGAAGCGAGGTGTCGTGGACGGGGCCAGTCGGAACCGGCGCCGCATTGGCAAGCGCGCTCGGCCGGATGTCGCATCTGCGGTTCGAGGTCACCCAGGAGCCCACGGCCACCAGCGACGGGGAGCGCTACTGCTTCACTCCCTCACTGGGGGCCTTCTCGGCGGTCACCGGTGTCCACGGCGACATCCTGGTGCCCGAGGACAGGCTCAGGCACGCCGTGGCCACGGACTCGCTCGGCGGTGAGCCCATCCACAAGGCCCTCGACAGGGTGCTCGGCGTCCCTTGGGACGAGGAACTGGACGTCTTCCGGTACGCGGCGGAGGACGCCCCCGTGCGGTGGCTGCACCAGGTGGTGTGAGGGTAACTCCCCGGGAAGCGTGAGAGACGGGGCCCGCCATGCGGCGGGCCCCGTCTCTCGCACTCCCGGGCGGTCAGTCCGTGATGTTCTCGTTCGTCACGACGACTGCCACATTGTGGCCGCCGAAGCCGAAGGAGTTGTTGACCGCGGCGAGCGGGCCCTGGGGGAGTTCGCGGTTGCTCGTGGCGACGTCGATGCCCAGGTCGGGTTCGATGTTGTCGACGTTGATCGTGCCCGGAACCACCCGGTTCTTCAGCGCGAGGACGGTCGCCAGGGTCTCGAGGGAACCGGCGCCGCCGAGCAGGTGGCCTGTCATCGACTTGGTGGACGTGACGACGACGTGGTCGGTGTCGGCGCCCAGCGCGGTGCGGATCGAGTGCGCCTCCGTGAGGTCGCCCTGTGGGGTGGACGTGCCGTGGGCGTTGATGTGCACGACGTCGCGCGCGGTCAGGCCGGCCTCGCGCAGCGCCTTGATCATGGCCTGCGACTGCCCGTAGCCCTCGGGGTCCGGCTGCACCAGGTCGTGCGAGTCGGCGGTGATCCCGGCACCGGCCAGGGTGCCGTAGATCTTGGCTCCGCGGGCTTTCGCGTGTTCCAGGGTCTCGATGACCATGAGTGCGGCGCCCTCGCCGAGGATGAAGCCATCGCGGTCCACGTCCCATGGCCGGGATGCGCGCTCGGGCTCGTCGTTGCGGCGCGATAGCGCCTGCATCTGTCCGAAGGCGCCGATCGGAAGCGGGTGGATGACCGCCTCACCGCCGCCGACAAGCGCGACGTCGGCGCGGCCGAGGCGGAGCATGTCAAGGCCGAGCGAGATCGCCTCGTTTGACGAGGCACAGGCCGACACCGGGGTGTGCACGCCGGCGCGGGCGCGGATCTTGAGGCCGAGGTTCGCCGCGGGTGCGTTGGCCATGAGCATCGGAATCGTGAACGGGGACACCCGCCGCACGCCCTTGTCCTTCATGACGTCCCAGTTGGACAGCAGTGAGTGGAGGCCGCCGATACCGGTGGCGGAGACCACGCCGAGCCGGTCCGGGTCCACCGGGTTGTCGTCGTCCAGCCCGAAGCCGGCGTCGGCCCACGCGGCCAGGCCGGCCACCTGCATGAGTTGCGTCGAACGGTCCAGCTTGCGGGCCTCGACGCGGTTGATGACCTCGGTCGGCTCGACGGCGGCCTTGGCCGCGATGCGGGTAGGCAGTTCCTGCGCCCACTCCTCGGTCAACGAGACGACACCGGAGCGGCCGGCCAACAGCCCGGCCCAGGTGCTGTCGACATCGCCGCCGAGAGGCGTGGTGGCTCCGATGCCGGTGATCACGACGGTCTGGGACATGTGTCTCCTCGTGCGGAAGATTGGTTGGGGGTCAGAGGTGGGGACGGCCGCCCGGGCCGTCCCCACGGCGGCCTCAGTTGGCGGCGCGCTCGATGTAGGCGACGGCGTCGCCCACGGTCTTGAGGTTCTTGGCGTCCTCGTCGGGGATGGACACGCCGAACTTGTCCTCGCAGGCGTAGATGATCTCGACCATCGACAGGGAGTCGACGCCGAGGTCGTCGACGAACGACTTGTCGAGCTGGACGTCCTCGACGGCGACGCCGGCGATGTCGTTGACGATCTCGGCGAGGTCGGTGCGGATCTCTTCGGTGCTGGCCATGGTTGTTCCTTCTTTCTGGATGGGTTCGGTCAGGGCAGGATCAGGGTCTGGCCCGAGAACACGAGTCCGGCGCCGAAACCGATGATCAGTGCGCTGTCACCGCTCTTGGCCTCCCCGGACTCGAGGAGGGCTTCCATCGCCAGCGGGATCGACGCCGCCGACGAATTGCCCATGCGGACGATGTCGCGGGCGACCACGACGTCCTCGGGCAGCTTGAGGTGGCGCAACATCGAATCCGTGATCCGGTTGTTGGCCTGATGGGGGATGAAGCAGTCGAGGTCGTCGGGGGTGAGCCCCGACGCCTCGAGGGTCTCGATCGCCTTGTCGACGATGGCGGTCGTTGCCCACTTGAAGACCTCACGGCCCTCCATGTGGATGAACGGCCCCTCGGAGCCCGGCTCGACCCCTCGCCAGTCATCGATCTCGATGACAGAGTGCGCCTCGGGCTTGGAGCCCCACACGGTGGGGCCGAGCGCCGGAGTTTCGCTGGGGCCGACGATGACGGCGCCCGCGCCGTCGGAGAACAGGAAGGCGGTGGAGCGGTCGTTCATGTCGGTGTAGCGAGACAGCACCTCGACGCCCAGAACGAGGACGTGCTTCGCCGAACCGGTGCGCACCATTCCCTCGGCGACGCCGACGCCGTACGAGAAGCCCGCGCAGGCCGCGGAGATGTCGAAGGCGGCCGGGGCGTCCAGACCGAGATCCTTGGCGAGGATCGCAGCCAGTGACGGGGTCTGCATGAAGTGGGACACGGTCGACACGATGATCGCGTCGACGTCGGTGGGCTGCAGCCCCGCGCGCTCGATGGCCTTCCGGGAGGCCTCGAGGCCCAGGGTCTCCGCGTCCTCGCCCTCGGCGACCCAGCGGCGCTCCTTGATGCCGGTGCGCTGCGTGATCCACTCGTCCGACGAGTCGATCATGGTGCACATCTCGTCATTGGTGACCACACGGCTACCGCGGGCGCCGCCGACGGACATGATGCGCGCGTACTGCGCACCGGTGGAGGACTTCAGGGGCATATCTCGACCTACTCGGACTCGGCGGTTGACTGGGCGTGGACGCGGCAGAACTCGGCCGCGTCATCGAGCTGATCGGGGGTGTTGAGGCTGAACAGCTCGACCCCCTTGAGGTTGCGCTTGGCGATTCCGGTGAGGGTACCCGACGGCGGGAGCTCCAGGAGCCCCGTGACGCCGGCGGCCGCCATCTCAGCCATGCACAGGTCCCAGCGCACCGGGTTGGCGACCTGGTTGACCACGCGCTCCAGCGCATCGGCGCCGGACGCGACAACCGCGCCGTCGGCGTTGCTGAGCAGCGACGACGTCGGTTCGGACACCGCGACGCCCTCGGCGGCGGACGCGAGGCGCGCCACCGCCGGGGCCATGTGGACGGTGTGGAAGGCGCCGGCGACGCTCAGGGGAATGAGGCGGGCCCTGCGGGGGGCGTTGGCGGCGAGGGCTTCGAGTTCCTCGACGGTCCCTGCGGCGACGATCTGCCCGGAGCCGTTGTTGTTCGCCGCGGTCAGCCCGGCGGCGTCGATGGCAGCCAGGACCTCGTCCGCGGCGCCGCCGATCACGGCGGTCATCGAGGTGGGCCGGGCGGCGGATGCCTCGGCCATGGCGAGCCCGCGCTCACGCACCAGTCGCAGGGCGTCCTCGGGAGCGAGGACTCCGGCGATGGCGAGCGCGGCGAACTCGCCGACCGAGTGACCCGCGACGATCCCGGGCGCGACTTCACCGAGCCGCGCCGCGGCCACGAGCGCAGCGCCCACGAGGAGCGGCTGCGCGATGGCGGTGTCGCGGATGGTGTCGGCGTCGGCCTCGGTGCCGTAGTGGGCCAGGTCGAGGCCGGCTGCCGCGGAGTAGCTCTCGACGAGCCGCGCGGAGGCCGGGTCCGCCAGCCAGGGGGCGAGGAAACCGGGGGTCTGGGCGCCCTGCCCGGGCGCGACGATTGCTAGCACGCCACTACTGTGCCGTCAGTAGGTCACAGGATGCGGGCGCGCCACGCACGAAATGACACCGGGGCGTTTGTGGGTTTCCCACAAGGGACTCAGGAATGCAGCCGTCCGAGCGTGACCGCCATCCGCAGGACGTAGGCCTCCCTGGCGTCGGTCGGGTTGTAGCCCGTCACCTCCTGGATCCGCTTGAGCCGGTAGCGCACGGTGTTGGGGTGGACGAACAGTGTCCGGGCCGTTGCCTCCATCGACGAGCCGCAGTCGATGAACCCGACGCAGGTCTCGAGGAGCTCCTTGTTGGCGGCCAGGGCCGGAAAGATCTCCGACGCGAGCGTGCGGCGTGCGTGCCCGTCTCCGGCGAGTGCGCGCTCGGGCAGCAGGTCGATCGACAGCAGGGTCCGCGGGCCCTCGGGCCACGCCCTGGCGGCGCGGTAGCCGGAGGCCGCCGCGCGCGCGGAGTGGTGCGCCCCGGCCAGGCCCTCGACGGTCGGGCCCACGACGACGGGGCCGTCGGCGAAGAACTCGCTGAGCTTGCCGATGCGCTCGCAGGTCTCGACCGGGTCGCCGACCCCCGAACCGCCCGCGATGACCACGAGCCGGTCGCCCTGCGGGGCCGCAAGCACCTCCAGCGAGAGCTTGGCGGCCGCCCGGCGGAGCCCGTCGAGCACAGCTGCCTCCTTGGGGGCGCCGCCGATGGCGACCACGACCTGGGAGTCGGTCTGCCAGCCGAGCGTCGATGCCCGCGACAGCACGGACTCGTCGGTCTCGGCGCGGACGACGGCGTCGACGATCGTCGCCTCGATGCGGGAGTCCCAGGAGCCCCTGGCCTCGGCGGCCCGGGCGTAGATCGCGGCCGCGGCGAACGCCACCTCGCGGGAGTAGTGCACGATCCCTAGTTGGAGCGCCTGGCGGTCGCCGCGGGGGAGGAGGTGCTGGATCTGCTCCTCCACCACCTCGGTGGTGGTCCGCACGAGATCGACCGTCTGCTGAAGGCTGATGCGACGCGCCATGGCCCGCGGCGCCGCGTCGAAGATGGTCTCTGGAGTGAAGGGCTCGCCCGCGAACCAGGTGACAAAGCCGTCGATGCCCGCCCGGGCGAGCACACCGATCCAGGAGCGGGACTCCGGATCCAGCTGCCCGAACCACTCGTGGCGGGCCACCATGGCCGCCAGTGTCGCCGTGTTCATCTCGGAGGTCGCCG
>JAUHXZ010000117.1 GCA_030426725.1 Actinomycetes bacterium | reverse complement strand
TCGCCGGCGGCCGCGGCGAAGAGTTCCATGCCGCGTCGAACGGCCTTGCGCTTCGCGTCGGGAAGCTGTGCCAGGACCTCGGCGATCTCGGCGCGTCGGTGGCGCGTCACCTCCGCGACCAGCTCCCGTGCCCGGTCGGTGGGCTGCACGTGCACCTCGCGACGGTTGCCCTCGACGGGTACGCGGGTGACCCATCCGCCGACCGAGAGGCGGTCGACGGTGCGGCTCAGCGTCGACGGATGAACCCCCATGCGCTCGGCGAGGTCGGCCATCCGCGCCGGTTCGTCGCCCTCGAGGACCACGAGGACGCGGAACTGGACGAGCGTCAGCTCCTCGAGGGCCGGCGCCAGGGACCGGACCACGAAGCCGAGCAGGGAACGCGAGGCGAGGATCGTGGCCGCGATGGTCGGATCCGAGGCCGGATCGGCCTCCGCGACCGGGCCCTGGACGGCGTCGTCGGGGTCTTCGGAGCGTGAAGTCACGAATTCAGGCTAACCATGATGCGTGCTAATGTACAACTGTTGCATTACTACACGTAAGGATGATCCTTGTCCCCCGTCGCCCTCCCGAGGCGTGCAGTCAACTGGCTGCGCCGGTCCGCGAACTCGGCTCTCATCGCCCTGGCCCTCGTCGTCGGCGTCGCGGCCGGCTTCGGGGCCATCGCGTTCCGCTGGCTCGTCGAGACGATGACGCTCATCTTCTCCGGGCACGCGGACTACGCCGCGGTCACCGACCATGCACCCAACCCCCTTGTCCCCTGGCTCGGGGGTTTTTTCGTGGTCCTGGCCCCTGCGGTGGGCGGCCTCATCTACGGCCCGATCATCCATCGCTGGGCTCGGGAGGCGCGCGGCCACGGCGTGCCGGAGGTCATGTACGCCATCAACAAGCGCGGCGGGCGGATCCCCGCGAAAGTGGCGTTCGTCAAGGCCCTGGCATCGGCCATCACGATCGGCTCCGGCGGCTCGGTGGGCCGTGAGGGGCCCATCGTGCAGATCGGCTCGGCCGTCGGGTCCTCGCTGGCGCGCGCGGTGCGGCTCAACGAGTCCCAGGTGCGGCTGCTGGTCGCCTGTGGCGCGGCCGGCGGTATCGCGGCCACGTTCAACGCCCCGATCGCAGGGGTGTTCTTCGCCATGGAACTGCTGCTGGTGAACTTCGCCGCCCGTACGTTCGCGGCCGTCGTGCTGTCGTCGGTGACGGCCTCGGTCATCGCCCGCGGTTTCCTCGGCGACGAGGCCTTCCTCGTCCTGCCCGAGTTCCACGTCGGGCACATCTACGAGTACGCGCTCTACGCGATCCTGGGTCTGCTCGCCGCGCTGGTGGCGATTGGCTTCACCAAGGTCCTCTACTGGTTCGAAGACGTGGCCGACAAGATCTGGCGCGGGCCCGAATGGTTGCGCCCCGCCGTCGGCGGCCTCCTCCTCGGCCTGCTGCTGCTCGTCCTTCCCCAGATGTACGGCGTCGGCTACCCCGTCCTGGAGAACGCCGTGATGGGCGAGTACCTCATCGGTTTCCTCGTCGTGCTGCTGCTGGCCAAGGTCGTCGCCACGTCGCTCACCATCGCCATCGGCGGCTCCGGCGGCGTGTTCGCGCCGTCGCTGTTCCTCGGCGCCATGCTGGGTTCCGCGTTCGGGCAGGGGCTCGACGCCCTCCTTCCCGGCGCCGGGATCAACCCCGGCGCCTACGCGCTGGTCGGGATGGCCGCCGTCTTCGGCGGCGCCTCCCGCGCGCCGATCACCGCGGTCATCATTCTCTTCGAGCTGACCGGTGAGTACTCGATCATCCTCCCGCTGCTGCTCGCCGTGGTGATCTCCACGATGATCGCGACCAAGCTGTCGAAGGAGTCGGTCTACACCGCGAAGCTGAGGCGCCGCGGCGTCGACCTCACGAGCCGGCCCGGCACCGTCGCGCTGGCCGGGCTCAGCGTGTCGAGCCTCATGCGCAAGGCCCCCAAGCCGCTGCTGACCCGGATGCCCGCCGCCGACGCGGTGGACGCGCTCCTGGCGGCCAAGCGGCAGTCCCTGCCGGTGATCACCACCCACGGCGAGTACGTGGGCGTCGTCACGCTCACCGCCGCGGCGGCGGCCGTGGCCGACGACGAGGACGCGGGCGAGGTCACCGTGTCGCAGCTCACCGAGTGGCGCGACACCGTCGCGCCCGACCAGCCCGTCGAGGAGGTTCTCGACCGGATGCTCGACGCCGGGGCGCCGGACGGCCTCGCGGTCCTCGACGCCGACGGCGCCCTGGTGGGATGGCTGCGCCAGGACGCGGTCCTCAAGCGGATGACGGTGGCCGTCTAGGGCCGTGCCGTGACAAACTCGTCACCAGCGTCGCTTCAGGGCCCAGAATCGGTCCCGAACCGACGCTGGTGACGAATTTGGCACGCCGCTGCAGCCAAACGGGGGTCCCGAAGCGTCTCTAGGGTATGGAGGCAGTCATGGATCAGCGGACCGAGGCCGCGGCCGGCGGATTCGACCGGTTCGTCGCCAGGCGCGGCGGCGACCTGTGGGCGGCGGCCTGGTTGCTGATCGGCGACCGGCATCACGCCGAGGACCTCGTCCAGACCGCGTTGTCGAAGACCTTCCGCCGCTACGACGGCTTCGCGGACGACCGGCGCTTCGAGGCCTACGTCCGCACCACCATGTACCGCACGTTCGTGTCGTGGTGGCGGCGCCTGCAGTGGCGCTCGGAGGTTCCGTCGGGCAGCCCGCCCGAGTTGGCCGCTCCCGACGGGTCACCCGCGGACGGCACGGACCTCCAACGCGCCCTCGCGGCCCTGCCCCGGCCCCAGCGGGCGTGCATCGTCCTGCGCTACGTCGAGGACCGGCCAACCAAGGAAGTGGCCGAGCTCCTCGGCATGCCGGCCGGGACGGTCACCTCCCACGTCAGCCGCGGACTCGCGGCCTTGCGCGTGTCACCCCACCTCTCCACGGAGGAGCAGTCATGAACGAGGAAGAGCTCTCCGACGCCCTCAAGGGTGGCGTTCCGCCCCGTCCTGACACGGCCGGCTGGGCCGACGAGGCCCGGCGACGCAGCCGAAGGCGTCGGGCCTGGACGCCCGGCGCCCTGATCGCCGTGCTGATCGCGATCGCGGCGGCGGTGGCCTCCGGCCTCCCGGACCAACCGGTCGAGATCGTCGCGACCCCGGCCCCCAGCGGCCCCGCCCCCAAGGTGGACTGCCGGCTGGCCGTGCCGCCGTCGGGTGACGTGGACCTGTCCACTCTCACCAGGGCGGTCGGCTGCACGGATGACGCCGTGGCTGTAGAGCTGGACGCCGGCCTGACCGTCGACGTCCTCGCCTCCGTCCGCGACGGGGCCTTCCCCATGGACACCGCCGCCCCCGCCCCCGAGCCGCCCGACCTCATCCTGCTCGCCGACGACGGGAGCCGGCTGTCGCTCGTCCGGGAGGACGACGCGATCTACTGGTGGGACGACGGCAGTGTCCAGCACGTGTGGGACCCGGGGGCCGAACTCGACGCGCGGATCCAGGAGGCGCTGGGGCTCGCACCCGGGCCCGTCCGCCCCTCGCCGATCGAGACCGGTCGCCTGCCCGACGCGCGCGGCGACGGCCTCGTCCCGACGGTGTGCGACGAGGTGCAGAGCGGCGAGATCCCGGTGCCCGATCTACCCGCGGACGAGGACCTGCCCACCGGTGCCGCCCGCGTCTGGCTGTGCGGCGACATGTGGGAGCGCTTCGGGGGTGTGGGACCCATCGAGCCGTTGACCACGGACGCGGACCGGGCGGTCGAGGCCCTCAACACGCTGCCTCCCTCGGAGGCGGACGTGTGCACCGAGATGCTCGGCCTCACCTACCACGTCGTCGTCGACTACCCGGACGGCTCTCGCCGGGTGGTCGCGGCCGAAACCGCCAACTGCCAATTCGTCGGCGGATGGGGCGGACGGGAGGGCGGCGCCGAGCTGCTCGACCAGCTGCTCGGCCTCTGGTCGGCGCAGCGCGGTGACTCCCCGGAGCCCTTCACCGCCGGCGTCGACGTCTGCGGCGACCTCGCCTCCGCGCCTACGGGCACGATGGGACTCAACTCCATCGCCGACGTCGAGCGGGCCTCGCTGTACCGCGGCTTCGTCTGCGGCGTCCCCGAGGGCGCCGCCCCCGACGCCGACATGGAGCAACGCGACCTTCCGGGAGAGCTGGTCATCGCCATCACGCAGGCAACCGCGACTCCCGTCGACCAGTGGGCCTACCCCGACGGCTCGCCCGTCGTCGTCATGCTCAACCAGTACGGCGACCCGGTCACCTACCCCGTCGACGACCAGGGCCGGCTCCAGCTCGACGACGGCGTCTGGACCCCCGAAGGCGACCTGGCCGACCCCTGGGCCGAGACCCTGGACGGTCTGTGGGCGGGGCGGTGACCTGTCAGCTGTTGCCGCTGGCCGGCGGAGGCCCCAGGGCCTCGACGGCGTCGAAGAACTCGTCGGGGACCGTCGCGTCGAGCAGGGCGCCGAGCGCGTCGAGCCGCTCGATCGATGGGATGCCCACCACCGTCGTGTCGACGAGCGGGCTCCGCAGCGAGAAGTGGAGGGCCGCGGCGGCGAGGTCGACGCCGAACTCGCGTGCAAGGGAACGCACCTTCTTCACGTGCTCCGCGAAGTCGGCCGGCATGTCGTGGTAGCCGTAGCTGGCCGAACCGTTGGCGAGCGCGCCCCCGCCGAACGGCGCCGCGTTCAACACCTGCATGCCGAGCTCCCGGGCCCGCAGGTAGGTGGCCTCCGCCGCACGGTCGACGAGTGTGTAGCGGTTGTGGTTGAGCACGACGTCGAACACGCCGGTCTCGACGTACTCGCGGGTCTCGCAGGTGGGGCCGAAGGCGATGCCGATGGCGCCGATCACGCCCTCCTCGCGGAGCGTGATGAGTGCCTCGACGGGCCCGCCGGGCGCCATCGAGTCGGCGACCGTGAGGGTGAACGGGTCGTGGTACTGGTACAGCGGCAGCGAGTCGAGGCCGAGCCGGTTCAGGGATTCCTCGAGGGACCGGCGCACGCGGTCGGCGTCGAACCGGCCGTCGGCGTCGCGGTCCGCCTTGGACAGCACCAGGTGCCCCTCCGGGAGGCCGCCGGCGCGGCGTATGGCGTCGCCGAGCAACTGCTCGCTGCGGCCCCCGGCGTAGTTGTTGCTGGTGTCGACGTGGCCGAGCGTCGACGCGAGGAGCGCGTCGGCCAGCGGCTCGGGGTCGGGGCGTTCGCCCAGCCGGGAGGCGCCGAGGGTGACGGGGGTGAGGGGAACGGATCTCATCGGCCTATCCTTCCTGACGCCGCACGATCTCCGCGATCCACTCCGGCGCGAAGGGGGAGGTGCAGTTGGGGGGAGTGGGGTAGTCCTTCAGGACCTCGAGCCGCTCCCCGATGGCGACGGCGCGCTCCCGGAGGCCCGGGGTGGTGATGCCGA
>JAUHXZ010000116.1 GCA_030426725.1 Actinomycetes bacterium | reverse complement strand
CCCGCGGCCGCGGCCATGCGGCCGAGCAGCGTCGACGACACGACGGAGTTCGCGAAGGTCCCCGGCACGCCGCGGGTGATGGCGTCGTGGCCGAGGATCGCGCCCAGTTCGTCGCCGGTGAGCATCCGCCACGTGCCGTCGACGACGGCGGCGACGGCACACCGGTCGGCGTCGGGATCGTTGGCGATGACGACGTCGGCGTTCTCCGCCCGCGCCAGGTCCAGCGCCAGGTCGATGGCGCCCTTCTCCTCCGGATTGGGGAACGACACCGTGGGGAAGTCCGGGTTGGGGTCCGCCTGCTCCGGCACCTCGACGGGGACGGGCAGACCCGCGGCGGCGGCCGCCGCCCGCACGGTCGCGGCGCCCACGCCGTGCATCGCCGTGTGTACCCAGCTCACCTCGTGGGGCGCGTCTTGGGGGTAGAGGGAGGCGGCGCGGGCGACGTAGGCGTCGATGAGATCGGACGTGACGTCGCGGCGGGCGTCGGAGCGCTCGAGCGTCGCCCAGGCGCCGTCGGCCATCCGGGCGATCTCCGCGGCGATCTCGGCGTCGGTGGGCGGGACGATCTGTGACCCGTCGCCCAGGTACACCTTGTAGCCGTTGTCGGCCGGCGGGTTGTGCGACGCGGTCACCACCACGCCGGCGACGCAGCCGAAGTGCTGGATGCCGAAGGCGACGACCGGCGTCGGGATCGGCTCGGTGGTCCACAGCACCTCGAAGCCGGCGCCCGCCATCACCTCGGCGGTGTCCCGGGCGAACTCGTCGGACTTGTGGCGGGCGTCGTGACCGATGATGACGCGGCCCCCGGAGTGCCCGTTGGCGACAAGCCAGGCGGCGAAACCGGCCGCGGCCTGCGTGACGACCACCCGGTTCATGCGGGCGGGTCCCGGGCCGACCGGGCCCCGCAGGCCGGCGGTACCGAACTCGAGCGGCCCGGCGAAGGCGGCGGCGATCTCGGCGGCCGCGGGCTCCCGGATCGTGCGGTCGTTGGCCTGGGATCTGACGATCAGCTCGTCGAGATGCGCAGCGGTCTCGGGATCGATGTCGGCGTCGCGCCAGGCCTTGGCGGTGGCGAGGATGTCCGCGGTCATCGTGTTCAGAGCTCCCCGGCGATGCCGGCCAGCAGCGAGGCGAGGCGCGGCCCCGCGTCGCGGCCGGCCTGCAGCACCTCGGTGTGGTCGAGGGTGTCGCCGCCCAGGCCGGCGGCGGCGTTGGTCACCAGGGACAGGCCCAGGACCTCCATGCCGGCCTCACGGGCCGCGATGGTCTCCAGGGTGGTCGACATGCCGACCAGATCGCCGCCGAGGATCCCCGCCATGCGCACCTCGGCGGGGGTCTCGTACTGCGGGCCGCGGAACTGGACGTAGACGCCCTCGGGCAGTGCCGGGTCGACGCGGCGAGCGGCCTCCCGCAGCCGTTTCGAGTAGGCCTCCGTGAGGTCGACGAACGTCGCGCCGTGCAGCGGGGTGTCCCCGGTGAGGTTGATGTGGTCTGCGATGAGCACGACTGTGCCCGGCGCCCAGGCCGGGTTGAGGCCGCCGCAGCCGTTGGTGAGTACGAGCGTGGAGGCGCCCCAGGCGGCGGCGGTACGCACGCCGTGCACGACGGCGTCGGCGCCGCGGCCTTCGTAGTAGTGAGTGCGCCCGGTGAAGACCGCGGCCACCTTGCCCGTGGCGGTGCGCACCAGCTTGAGGCGGCCTCCATGTCCGGATACCACCGGCTTGCTGAAGCCGGGGACGTCGCCGAGCTCGACGTCGCCGAGGGGCTCGCCCAGGCTGTCGGCACCGGAGGACCAGCCTGATCCGAGCACGAGCGCCAGATCGATGTGGTCCACGGCGAAGTGGGAACGGAGGAAGCCGGCGGCCTCGGCCGCGAGCGCGACGGGATCATTCACCCCGCAAGCATAGGCACTGGGCGAGTGGGTCGCTGTGGAAAGATGGGGCCCGTGACCAAGGTAGTGATCATCGGCGGCGGACCCGGAGGCTACGAAGCGGCACTTGTCGCGAACCAGTTGGGCGGCGAGGTCACGCTCATCGAGCGCGACGGCCTCGGAGGGGCGGCGGTGTTGACCGACTGCGTGCCGTCGAAGACCCTCGTGGCCACCGCCGAGGTGATGGTCCGGATCGAGAACGCGCGCCAGCTCGGCCTGCACATCTCCTCCCCGGACCTGTCCGACGTCGTGCGGGTGGACCTGGGCGAGGTCAACGAGCGGGTGCTGCACCTGGCCCGCGCCCAGTCGGCCGACATAGCGCAGCGGTTGCGGCAGGACGGGGTGCACATCGTCTCGGGTACGGCCCGGCTCGACGGTCCGCACCGCGTGATCGCCGAGACGGAGGCGGGTGAGGAGACCTACGCGGCTGATGTCGTCCTCGTGGCGACCGGTACCACCCCGCGGGAGCTTGCCGACGCGAAGTGCGACGGCGAGCGGATCCTCAACTGGAAGCAGGTCTACAACCTCACCGAGGTCCCCGAGCGGCTGATCGTCGTGGGGTCGGGCGTCACCGGGGCCGAGTTCGCGTCGGCCTACGACGGCCTGGGCTGTGACGTCGTACTGGTCTCCTCCCGCACCCAGGTGCTGCCGGGGCAGGACCCGGACGCCGCGGGCGTGCTGCAGCGCGCGCTGGAGAAGCGCGGCATGGAGATCATGAGCGAGTCGCGTGCCGTCGCGGCCCGGCGAGAGGGCGACGGCGTCGTCGTCACGCTCGTGGGCGGCCGCGAGGTCCGGGGATCGCACTGTCTCATGGCCGTCGGGGCGATCCCCAACACCACCGGAATCGGACTCGAGGAGGCCGGCGTCAACCTCACGCCGTCGGGACACATCACCGTGGACCGCGTGTCGCGCACCAGCGTCCGCAGCATCTACGCCGCCGGCGACGTCACGGGCGTGTTCGCGCTGGCGTCGGTGGCGGCCATGCAGGGCCGCATCGCGATGTGGCACGCGCTCGGCGATGCGGTGACCCCGTTGGACCTCAGCCGCGTGTCGTCGAACGTGTTCACCACTCCCGAGATCGCCACGGTCGGGATCTCCCAGGCCGACGCCGACGCCAGCGAGGTGCGCGTGGCATCGGTGCTGCTGCCGCTGGCCTCGAACGCCAGGTCGAAGATGCAGGGCTTCACCGACGGCTTCGTGAAGATCTTCTGCCTGCCGAAGACGGGCATCATCATCGGCGGTGTCGTAGTCGCCCCCCGCGCCTCGGAGCTCATCCACGCGGTGTCGCTGGCCGTGGCGCAGAAGACCACGGTGGACGACTTCACGCAGGCGTTCACGGTCTACCCGTCCATGTCGGGGTCGCTGGCGGAGGCCGCCCGCCGGCTGCAGGTGCGCGAGGATCCGCTGCTCACCACGTGACGCCCTGTGCGGCGCACGCGGGGAGGGATCAGTCGTCGAGGAGCCCCATGAGCAGCGAGAAGCCGCCGATCATGAGTGCCCCGTGGGTGATCTGCCGCAGCGCCGGGTCCCCGCCGTACCGGCCGTAGTATCCCTGCGCCCACGGCGCGTACTGACTGTTCTCCCAGTAGGGGACCCGCTGCGCGCCCATCGGCACGAGCCGGATGGACGGGTCGTTACCGGTCAGGATGCGCTGGGCGTCCGCCGCGCAGGCAGGCACTTCGCGCACGGCGCCCCCGGGCGGTGCCCACTGGACGGTGCGCGCGGAAGGTCCGTGGGCCGGGTCGAAGAAGCACGGCGGACGTTTCTGGGGAAGGGGCTCGCCGTTGGCGCGGGCACGGACGCAGGCCACCGCGAAGCGACCCTCCTCGAGGATCTCCGCGATGCGCCGGACGTCGTCGGTGGTCCGCGCCCGCTGGAGCTGGTTCTTGGAGCCGTCGTAGGCGTCGAGCGCCCGGGTGTAGTCGGCCCGGGCGTCGGCGTCGAGGTCGCGGCCGACGACGTCGAGGTCGAGGTCGCGCAGCTCGCCGCCGAAGGTGGTGATGTCCTCGTCGAGTGCCGCGCGGGCGGCCGGAGACATGGGCTGGACCGCCGCCTGGTGCGGCCGGGGCGGTAGCGCCTGCGGTTGCGAGTAGGGGTCTGCCCACGGCTGCAACCGGGGCGGGCCTGAGCCGAACGTCGTGACGTGTACGACACGATGGCCCCCACCACCATCATCACCATGAGCATGGTGAGGAACCCTGACATCATGCCCATCAGGGTAGTCCCCGGCGCCAAGGGCGCCCGGTCAGGCGTCGATGATCTCGCAGAGCACCTCGCCGGCCGTGACGGCCTGCCCGGCCGCCACCTTCAGCCCGGCGATGACGCCCCCGCGGTGTGCGTTGAGCGGCTGCTCCATCTTCATCGCCTCGATGATGACGATGGCCTGGCCCTCCGCGACCTCGTGCCCCTCCTCGACGGTGACCTTGACGATCGTCCCCTGCATGGGGGTGGTCAGCGCGTTACCTGACGGGGCGGAGACCTTGGCGCCGCCCCGGTCCCGCTTGGTGGGCTTCCGGGTTCCCTTCGATGCGGCGGGGCGTGCGCCCAGGCCGCCCGGGAGTTTCACCTCGACCCGCTTGCCGTTCACCTCGACCGTCACGACCTCCGGCTCCGGCTGATCCTCGGGCTCCCCGAGGACACCCGTGTAGGGCGCGATCTCACCGGCGAACTCCGTCTCGATCCATCGGGTGTGGACGCCGAAGGCGTCGTCTTCGGCCGTGAAGGCCGGGTCGTCGAGCACGGCACGGTGGAAGGGCACAACGGTTGGCATGCCCTCGATGCCCAGCTCGCGCAGCGCCCGACGGGACCGGGCGATTGCCTGGTCCCGATCCGCCCCGGTGACGATCAGCTTGGCGACCAGCGAATCGAAGGCACCCGGCACGGTCATGCCGGCGTGGTAGCCCTCGTCGACGCGCACGCCGGGGCCCGTTGGCGGATGCCACTTCACCAGCGTCCCCGGTGCCGGCATGAAGTTCCGTGCGGCGTCCTCGGCATTGATCCGGAACTCGATCGAGTGCCCCCGAATGGGTGGGTCGGCGTATCCCAGCTCCTCGCCCGACGCGATTCGGAACATCTCCCGAACCAGATCGAGGTGAGTGACCTCCTCCGACACCGGGTGCTCCACCTGGAGGCGGGTGTTGACCTCGAGGAACGAGATGGTCCCGTCCAGCCCCACCAGGAACTCGCAAGTTCCGGCCCCGACGTAGCCCGCCTCGCGGAGGATCGCCTTGCTGGAGGAGTACAACCGGGTGCGCTGGTCCTCGGTGAGGAACGGCGCCGGCGCCTCCTCGACGAGCTTCTGGTGGCGGCGCTGCAGAGAGCAGTCGCGGGTCGAGACGACCACGACGTTGCCGTACTGGTCCGCCAGACACTGTGTCTCGACGTGGCGGGGCTTGTCGAGGTAGCGCTCGACGAAGCACTCGCCGCGGCCGAACGCCGTCACGGCCTCCCGGGTGGCCGACTCGAAGAGTTCCGGCACCTCCTCGATGGT
>JAUHXZ010000027.1 GCA_030426725.1 Actinomycetes bacterium | reverse complement strand
ATGAACAACGTCTCGTTCGGCAACGACCGCCACCAGTACTACGAGACCCTGGGCTCCGGCTCGGGCGCGGGGCCCGGCTACGACGGGACCTCGGTGGTGCAGACGCACATGACGAACTCCCGGCTCACGGACCCGGAGGTGCTGGAGTCGCGGTACCCGCTGCTCCTCGAGTCCTACACCGTACGACGCGGAAGCGGGGGAGAGGGCCGCTGGCACGGGGGCGACGGCGGGATCCGGCGGCTGCGGTTCCTCGAACCGGTGACCGTCAGCATGCTGTCGGGGCACCGGCGGGTGCCTCCGTACGGGATGGCCGGCGGCGGTCCGGGGGCCCTGGGCGTCAACCACGTCGAGCGGGCCGACGGCGGTGTCACCCCCATGAAGGGCAACGACGTGGTGCAACTGGAGGCCGGCGACGCGCTCGTGGTCGAGACCCCTGGCGGCGGTGGCTACGGACAGCCACCGTCGGAGGGCTGATGGTGGGCGCAGAGGGACTCGAACCCCCGACTCCCTGCTTGTAAGGCAGGTGCTCTAACCAACTGAGCTATGCGCCCGGGCGACACCCCACCCTAGCCAATGGTGCGAGGAAGGGTGCAGCTCGTCCGGTGGCCGGATCAGGACAGGCGTGAGCGCACCATCGCTGCGATCGCCTTGCCCTCGGCTCGGCCCTCGGCCCTGGCTGCGACGGCCTTGACCAGGGTGCCCATCTGCTTCATCGTCGGGGGATCGTCGAGGGCCGCGATCTCCGCGTCGACGAGCTCCGTGAGCTCCTGCTCAGTCAGAGGAGCGGGCAGGTAGCCGGCGATGAACTCGGCCTCGGAGGTCTCCTGCTCGGCGAGGTCCGTCCGGCCGGCAGCCGCGTAGGTCTCCGCCGAGTCGACGCGCTTGCGCATCTCCTTGGTCAACACCGTCAGTTCCTCGGCGTCTGACAGTTCGCGTTGGGCGTCGCCGGCCACCTCGTCGACCCTGATCGCGGCGAGCATCATGCGGATCGTGCCCTTCGCGGCGTCGTCCTTCGCACGCATGGCGATGGCAAGGTCCTGCCGGAGGCGGTCCTTCGTGGCTCCCATCGGGTTCACCCGGTCCTTTCGTCGTGGGGCTCCATTGTGACAGGGGCGAGCGAAGCGACGATGCCGGTAGGATGGTCCATCGTGGCAAACGATGATCTCTCCCAGCGCATCTCCGACCTCGGCCGGTCCCTCTCCTCCATCGAGGCAGTGGCCGACCTCGACAAGCTGCGCGCGGACATCGCCGCTCTAGAGGACGAGGTGGCGGCGCCGGACCTCTGGGACGACCAGGACAACGCCCAGCGCGTGACCTCCCAGCTGTCGGCCAAGCAGGGCGAGCTGGACCGGCTGGTGCGGTTGCGGTCGCGGCTGGACGACGCCGAGGTGATGCTCGAACTCGCCGAGGAGGAGGGCGACGCCGACGCCAAGGAGGAAGTGGAGCGTGAACTCGGGAAGCTCTCGCGCGACGTCGAGGCCCTCGAGATCCGCACCCTGCTGTCGGGCGAGTATGACCCGCGCGATGCACTCATCACGATCCGCGCCGAGGCCGGTGGCGTAGACGCCGCCGACTTCGCCGAGATGCTGATGCGCATGTACCTGCGCTGGGCGGACCGTCACGGTTACGCCTCCGAGATCTACGACACCTCCTACGCGGAGGAGGCCGGTCTGAAGTCCGCCACGTTCTCCATCAAGGCGCCGTACGCGTACGGCACGCTGTCGGTCGAGCAGGGCACCCATCGACTCGTGCGCATTTCTCCCTTCGACAACCAGGGTCGCAGGCAGACATCGTTCGCAGGCGTCGAGGTGCTGCCGGTGACCGAGGAGACCGACCACATCGACATCCCGGAGGCGGAACTGCGCATCGACGTGTTCCGCTCGTCGGGCCCGGGTGGTCAGTCCGTCAACACCACCGACTCCGCGGTCCGGATCACCCATCTGCCCACTGGCATCGTCGTGAGCTGTCAGAACGAGAAGTCACAGCTGCAGAACAAGGCGGCGGCGCTGAGGGTCCTGCAGGCCAAGCTGCTCGAGCGCGCACGTCAGGAGCGGGAGCAGGAGCTCAACGCGCTGAAGGGCGACGGAGGCAACTCGTGGGGAGCGCAGATGCGTTCATACGTCATGAACCCGTACCAGATGGTCAAGGATCTGCGCACCGAGCACGAGGTCGGCAACCCCGAGGCGGTCTTCGCGGGAGACATTGACGGCTTCATCGACGCCGGCATCCGCTGGCGGAAGCAGAGCGAACTCGCGGAGTGAGCCCGCGTGTCGGGCGCGCGGGGTTGACACCGTCGCCTAGACTCAGACGTACAACTGAGATTTTCTCAGGATCTTCCCCAATCCGTCGGAGTTGCGCGTGATCACGTTCGAGGACGTCACCAAGTTCTACCCAGGGCAGGATCGGCCTGCCCTGCGCAACATCAACCTGGAGATCGACCGGGGTGAATTCGTGTTCCTGGTCGGCCAGTCCGGCAGCGGCAAGACCACCTTCATCCGACTCATCCTGCGCGAGTACCGTCCCACCAAGGGCACGCTGTACGTGGCGGGGAAGAACCTCACGACGATGAACCAGTGGAAGGTCCCGGCGCTCCGGCGCCAGATCGGCACCGTGTTCCAGGACTTCCGGCTGCTTCCGGGCAAGACCGTCTACGAGAACGTGGCCTTCGCACTGCAGGTCATCGGGCGGCCGGCCCGCGAGATCCGCCGGATCGTGCCCGAGACCCTCGAACTGGTTGGCCTGGCGGGGAAGGCGGACCGCGCGTCCGACGAGCTGTCCGGCGGCGAGCAGCAGCGCGTGGCCATCGCGCGTGCCTTCGTGAACCGCCCCAAGATCCTCATCGCGGATGAGCCGACCGGCAACCTCGATCCCGAGACCTCGGTCGGGATCATGAAGCTGCTCGACCGCATCAACAAGGCGGACACCACCGTCATCATGGCAACCCACGACTCGTCCATCGTCGATCAGATGCGCCGCCGGGTGCTCGAGCTCCGCCATGGCGAGCTCGTGCGCGACCAGGTCAAGGGCATCTACGGCACGGCGTAGGGCAGGAGATACTTCATGCGGCATTCCCTCCGGGAGACCTGGTCCGGGCTCCGGCGCAACCTCGCCATGACGATCGCGGTGATTGTCACGATGGGTGTCTCGCTGTCGCTGCTCGGCGCGGGGCTGCTCACCTCGATGGAGGTGGACCTGGCCAAGCGCAGTCTGTATGACCAGATTGAGATCTCCGTGTTCCTGTGCACCGAGCAGACCCAGGGCGGTCAGTGCGAGCCCGGTAAGGCCACCACCGATGCCCAGCGCGCGCAGATCCAGGAGACGCTCGAGGCCAATCCCGAGGTCGACGAGGTCATCTACGAGTCGAAGGAGGCGGCGTTCGAGGAGTTCGAGCGCGTCTTCGCCGACTCACCGGTGCTCGCGTCGCGGACCGTCGACGATATGCAGGACTCGTTCCGCGTCAGCCTGGTCAACCCCGAGAACTACGAGGGCGTCGTCAGCGAGGCCAAGGGGCTCCAGGGTGTGCAGAACGTCCAGGACCTGCACACCGTGCTCGATCCGATGTTCAAGTGGCTAGCCACGCTGCAGTGGGCGACGATCACGATGAGCGCCCTGCTCCTGGTGGCGGCCGCGCTCCAGATCGCCAATACGATCCGCATGGCCGCGTTCACCCGCCGCCGGGAGATCGGCATCATGCGGCTGGTCGGCGCCTCCAATCTGTACATCCTCCTGCCGTTCCTGCTCGAATCGCTGGTGGCCGGTGGAATCGGAATCATCCTCGCCGCAGGGGCGATCACATTCGGCTATTGGTTCGTTGTCGTCCAAAATGCCGCAACCTCAATCACCGCTTTACCCTGGATTACTTGGGGTGACCTCGGAACTGCAATTCTTGGCATCGCGGCCGTGGGCGTAACCCTGTCAATCGTGCCTACACTGCTGGCAACCAGAAAGTACCTGCGGATCTAGCGGGTGTAAGGAGGATCAGCGTGAACCGGGAGCTTCCCCCTCTGCCCGGAACTCGACGCGCCGTGACCGGTCGGATCGTTCGTGGCATCGCCGCCACACTGTCGATCCTGACGTTGATGAGCGCAGCGGGCGTCAGCGCCACCGCCGACGAACTCGACGACCGCAAGGAACAGCTGCAGCAGCAACTCGAGGCCCAACGCGGCGCCGTCGAGGAGGCCGACCGGGCCCTCTCGTCCGCGGTGTCGCGGCACGCCGACGCAAGGGCCAGGCTGAGCTCGGCCGAAGCGGCCCTCGCGGAGGCGGAGGCCGCCGAGCAGGAGGCCGAGGAGCTCGACCGGCTCCGGGCGCAGGAACTCGAGGAAGCTGAGATCGCGCTGGAGAAGGCGAAAGCCGACGTCGCGGCCGCGCTCGCGGCGCTCGACTCGGTGAATCGACGCATCAACGAGGAGATCCTCGTCACGACCCAGCAGGCCAACGGCCTGATGAACCTGGCGCTGCTGTTCACCGACGTCACCACCAGCAACCTCAACCAGCGGGCGCAGCTCGCCGAGACGCTCTTCGACGCGTCGGCCCAGCAGCTCGACGAGCTCGAGATGCGGAGGCTCGCGCTCGAGGACGCCCAGGCCGCGGCCGACGCCGCGGAGAAGGCCGCCACCGAGGCGCGGGAGGCTGCCGCCGCGCAGCTGGCCGCCAGGCAGGATGCTGCCGACGAGGCGGAGCGACTCCGGGAGCAGGTCGCGCAGCTCACCGCGGCGGCGGCCGCGGCGGAGGAGGCCGCGGGGGATGCGCTCGCCGCCGAGGAGCGTCGTCAGGCGGCCCTCGAGCAGGAGGCCGCCGAGGTCGAGTCACGCATCCAGGCCAGGATCGCCGCCGCCAAGAAGGCGGCAGCCGAGAAGGCCGCCGCGGAGAAGGCAGCAGCAGAAGCGGCCGCGCGGAAGGCGGCAGCGGAGAAGGAAGCGGCGAACAGGTCCTCCAGCTCGTCTTCGGGATCGTCCTCGGGCAGCTCCTCCGGTAGTTCGTCGTCGAGCAGCTCGGGCTTCCGGCTGCCGGTCAACGCCCGGATCACCTCCAGCTACGGGATGCGGCTGCACCCGGTGCTCGGCTACTGGAAGCTCCACGACGGCACGGACTTCGGCGCCGCGTGCGGGGCCCCCATCCGCGCCGCCGCCTCGGGCGTCGTGAGCGAGCGCTACTACAACGCGGGCTACGGCAACCGCTTGATGATCGACCACGGCCGCATCAACGGGTCCTACATCACCACCGGCTACAACCACGCGTCGCGCTACATCGTCTCGGTGGGGCAGCGCGTCTCCCGCGGCCAGGTCATCGGCTATGTCGGTACCACCGGCTACTCGACCGGATGCCACCTGCATCTGATGGTCTGGGACGACGGGCACGTGGTCAACCCGATGCTGTCAAGGTTCTTCGGCTGACGCGTGCCATACTGGGCGAATGCCCAGGGAGACCGGACGCAGGCTGATCGCGCAGAACAAGAAGGCCCGGCACGACTACCACATCGGTGACGTGTACGAGGCCGGCCTCGTGCTGACCGGAACCGAGGTCAAGACACTCCGGGAGGGCCGTGCCACCCTGCTCGACGCCTACGGCAGCATCGACGACAACGGGGAGGCCTGGCTGATCAACGCCAACATCCCGGAGTACGCCTTCGGCACCTGGCGGGGGAGCCACTCGGCGCGGCGAACCAGGAAGCTCCTGCTTCACCACAAGGAGATCGCGAAGCTGTCCAGGGAGCTGGGCACGGCCGGCACCACGCTCGTGCCGCTGTCGATCTACTTCAAGGACGGCTACGCCAAGGTCGAGATCGCGGTCGCCACGGGCAAGAAGGACTGGGACAAGCGCCGCACCATCGCCGAACGGGACGCCAAGCGCGAAGCCGAGCGGGCCCTGCGGAACAGGAACCGCTACAACCGGGGGTGAGCCGGGGTCGGCTCAGGGGATCGCCCGGTGTTGCGTACGGTGCCGGCGCGTGACAATTGAGTCATGACAACGGATCCCTTCGCCTCCATGAACCAGGTCACGGACCAGCAGCGCGACCGCGCTGTCGCCCACCTGCAGGCGTGCTACGCGCAGGGCATGATCGACGAGGCCGAACTGGACCGCAGGCTGGACCTCGCGCTCGCGGCGCGGGACCGGGCGCAGCTCAACCGTTCGCTCGTCGGCCTGGCCCGGATCGCGACGGCGCCCTTCCGGCCCCCCCGCCCCGGGGCGCCGACGCCCGCGGAGAACGTCGGAGCGGGATTGACCCACCTGAGCGGGCTGTTCACCTCCTTCATCGGGCCGGCCATCGTCAAGGCGGTGGCCACCCCTGGGTCGCGCATGTGGTGGGAGGCCGCGCGGGCTCTCAGCCTCCAGCTGACGATGCTGCTGGTGGGGATTGTCAGCGTCGTAGTGAGCATCGTTATCGGCTTCGAGTCACCCGTGGGCATCGCCTGGCTGGCCTGGGTAGCGTTCACCATCACTGCGGGCGTCCGCGCGTTCAACGGCAAGTCCGGGACGGGGGGCGCCGAGCACATCCTCCTGGCACGGCCGAAGCCGCCGCGCGGGCAGCTCCCCGGACCGCGCTACTATGGGTAGGTACAACTCAACAGGGGGGTGACTGGTTTCGACTTGGGACGGTAGTCCCAGGGGAAGCGGGTCGAGGATCCATGCTCATCTCGTCAACGATGCATGGGAACCAATAAGTGCCAATTCTCAGCGCACTAACTTCGCTCTCGCTGCCTGATCAGCGATCGAAGGGTCAGTCCGGACGGGCCTTCGGTCCGGGTACTGGCCTCATCCAGAGGGCTTGCTGAATCGCCTGGGTTTCAGGGGCGGTTCGGGACTTAACTGAAGCTGGGCCTGTTTGCGACATGCTGACGTGAGCGCAAGGGCCGAGTAGAACGACTTGTCAGCTGCACCCGGAGAAGCCCTGGTTCATCTCTCGAGGACGCGGGTTCGATTCCCGCCACCTCCACCCCCTGGGGGCCGTCAGCGCGCTGACGGCCCCTTTTGCCTTGTCAGAGCCTAGTCAAAGCTATCTCGCGCGTCCCGCGCCCTTGCAGAAGAGGGCACAAAAGGGCACAGTTTGGTACAGAAACGGTACCCAGGTACCGCGGGTACCAGCCGAAGAAGGGGGACGGAGCCGTGCCTGCCGAGATACTTCCACGAGGCGTATCCGTGGTTCACCGCACCCGCCGGGGCCGCGACACGAAGCTCTATCAGGTGCGTGTCGCATGGCAGGGTCGCCGCGAGCTCATCGGCCGCTTCGAGACGCTCCAGGACGCACGAGCCGCTCTCGTCATCGCCCAGGCCGACATATTGCGTGGCCAGTTCGTCCCACCGTCGGCATTGCGCGCCGCGTATCGGGAGCAGCAGGCCCTCGAGCGTGAAGCTGAGCTCGATGACTACACGGTGGACCAACTCGCTGAAGACTACCTCGAGCATGTGCGGCGCATGGGGCGTAAGGCTTCGACTCTCTACGACTATGGCCGCCGCATCGAGACGCACATCCTTCCCCAATTCCAGACCCGTCCCATCGAGGACGTGGCGCCCGAAGAGGTCCAACGCTGGTTTGACCGAATCGTCGCCGAGCACGGGAACGGTGCGGCACGTGGGGCCTATATGCAGATGAGCGGGATGTATCACTACGCGACTGGCAGGCTCAAGGGTCTGCCTGCAGGATTCACGCCAAGGCTCGACCGCTCCCCGTGTCAGGTGGCAGGTGGATCCCAGCACCGTCCTGTGAAACGAAAGGAGGCGAGCGACCAGGTCATAACGCGGGAGCAGATCAGCTCGATCGCTAGCGAGATGCCCGAGGGCGAGAAGCTCGCCGTCCTGCTCTCCGGGTGGACCGCCCTGCGGATAGGTGAGGTCCTTGGGCTGCAGCGCCGCGACGTGAACGGGGAGTGGCTCCACGTCTCACGGGCCCTCCAGAGCCGGGGCAATGGACTGGTCCTCGACACACCCAAGACCAAAGCCGGCATTCGCCAGTTGCCGCTCGCCCCCGTTCCTGAGCTGGCGAAGGCTCTTCAGGACCAGCTCAGCCTGCGCGTTGGCGACGGACCTGATTCCCCGCTATTCCCAAGAACTCCGCGTGACAAGCATTATCTTCACCCGAATGTGCTGAGGAGGCGATTCGCGAAGGCTATCGCGGCTGCAAACATGAAACTGGAGGCGGCTGACCGACCCCAGATTCCGGCCGGGTTCGTCTGGCATGGACTCCGCCACTCGGCTCTGACGATGATCGCCGAGGCCGGGGCTACCACCGAAGAGCTGCTTACCTTCGGCGGTCACACCGACGTCCAAGTGGCCCAGCGCTACCAACACGCTACGAAGACCAGACTCCACTCACTCGTCAAGAGGCTCTCCGTCGAATCAGCGGAGCAGTAGCGGAAATTCGTTCACGCGGCATGTGGTTCCGAACCGGGTTACTAGGGGCAAGCGAGCAGAGGAGCACAGACATGTCAGCAGATGCCAATGAGCTCGAGCCCCAGTGGCTCTCCCTTCAGCAGGCCGCCCGGGTCTACGGTGTGAGCATCGACACCATCCGCCGACACATCTCGACCGGCGAACTGCCGGCGGCCAGGTTCGGCCCCCGATTGATCCGGATACGTGTCAAGGATCTGGAGAGCCAGTTCCGCCCGATTCCGGTACTGGGAACATGGGCGAGAAGAAGGCCTCTGTAGATCCGTGGTCGGGTCCGTCGGTGACTTGCCGGATGGTCCCGTGAGCCGGGCGGGGCACTGGGACGAAGGCCGTTCCGAAGTCTCAATAAGGGCACTAATGAGAATCGTGGTCTAGAATCCTCTCATTAGGAGGTGATCCGCGACGTGAGTCTCGTACGGGCCTGGCCGGGGGTGGGGTATCTCGAATCGTCTTGGCATGTCGACGATCCGGCGGCCAGTCGCCGTCAGCGCGCCCTGAACCGAGGCTCCTTCCGTTTCGCGGTCCCTGCGGTCATTGCCGATCTGGAGCCGGCGGTCGATCCAACGCTGGTGGTGGAAGCGGACGAGGTGTGCGCCGAGATGCGGGCGTTCGACGCGGACTCTGTTTCATGGGGGGTCCCGTTCGCCTCGGTGCTGCTTCGCACGGAGTCCGCCTCGAGTTCGCAGATCGAGAACCTGACGGCCGGCGCCCGGGCGATCGCTCTGGCGTCGCTCGGTGCGCGGGCCGGCGCCAATGCCGTGATGATCGCTGCCAACACCGATGCGATGAGAGCGGCAGTCGAGCTTGCTGACCGGATCAGTCCCAACACGATCAGGGCGATGCATGAACGCCTCAATGGCGGCGACGATCCAGCCAACGCCGGCAGATTCCGCGATCAGACTGTGTGGATCGGCGGTCGGTCCCCGGTGACAGCCAGCTTTGTCGCACCACCGCATGAGCAGGTCGAGGCCGCTATCGACGATCTGTGCAGGTTCTCTCGCCGGACCGATCTCCAGGCGATGGTGCAGGCCGCGATCGCACACGCGCAGTTCGAGACCATTCACCCGTTCACGGACGGGAACGGGCGTACCGGTAGAGCGCTCGTGTCGTCGATCCTCCGGCATCGGGGAGTGTCGTCCAGGATGACGGTTCCGATCTCGTCGGGCCTGTTGGCTGACACGGGGGAGTATTTCGCGGCTATGACTGCCTACCGGGGCGGCGACATCGGCCCGATCGTCGAGTCGTTCGTTGAGGCCGGCCGACGGGCCATCGTGAACGCGAGCATCCTGCGTTCCGATGTTGAGGATCTGCGCGGGCGCATTCTGGCCACCGCTGAACGGCGGACGGCGAACCTGGTCAAGGTCGCGGACTTCTGCTCGGCCGAGCCGGCGCTCACGGCCGACATGGTGGCCGAGCTCGGGGTGCCGACGGCCAGCGTCTACCGGATTCTCGACCGTCTCGCCGAGCGGGGCCTGATCCGTGTGGAGAAGCCGATCGGCGGAGTCAAGGCATGGACGGTGCCCGATCTCCTTGCGGCCCTGGATCGGTTCGCAGAACGGGCGGGCCGCCGCACATTCAGGGACGCCTGACGGGCAGGTGCCTGCGTGATCTGTATGCCCGCGGCGACCACGAATCTGTGGGCTTCGATCCCGTCGTCGATCGTGTGCCTCGTCGCCTCGACGCAAGGCGGGAGAGGGCTGAGCAGGTTCAAATCCTGTCAGCCCGACGTTCTGAAGGGCCGTTCTTCCTGGTAGATGCCGGGAAGGGCGGCCCTTCTGCTGTCGCTGCGGCCGCGTGTGGACGACGCTCGAAAACTGGACGGTTTCGCCGCTTGAAAAGTGAACGGTTGTGGGGAGTCTAGTTCTCGTTGTCCCCGGTGGTGGTGCGGATGCTGGGAAGGGTGTCGATGCCCCGGTTCCGGAGCCGGTAGCTGGCTCCTTTCAACGTGAGGACGTCGGCGTGGTGAACGATCCGGTCGATCATCGCGGCGGCGACGACCTGGTCTCCGAACACGCCTCCCCAGCCGGAGAACGGCAGATTGCTGGTGAGGATCAGCGAGGCGTGTTCGTAGCGGGAGGAGACCAGCTGGAAGAACAGGTTCGCTGCGTCCTGTTCGAACGGCAGGTAGCCGACCTCGTCGATGATGATCAGGCCGTAGCGGCGTAGCTTGGCGAGCTCGGCGGGGAGCCGTCCTTGGCGGTGGGCGTCGGAGAGTCGGGTGACCCAGTCGGTGGCGGTGGCGAACAGGACCCGATACCCGTGACGGCAGGCCTGGATGCCGAGCCCGATCGCGAGGTGGGTCTTCCCGGTGCCTGGTGGTCCGAGGAGGACGATGTTGCGGGCCTCGGTGAGGAACCCTCCGCCGGTCAGCGCGGCGATCTGGTTACGGATCGCGGGTTGGGCGTCGTAGTCGAAGTCCTCCAACGTCTTCCGGGTGCCGAACCCGGCGGCGCGGATCCGGATCTCGGCGCCGGACGCGTTACGGGCGGCGACCTCTCGTTCGAGGACCGCGGCGAGGTAGTCCTCGAACGACCAGCCCTGGTCACGGGCCTGGTCCGCGAGCCGGTCGGCGACGTCGAGGATCCGGGGAGCCTTCAACGCGCCGGCCAGATACCGCAACTGCTTGGCGCTGTCGGTGCTGCTGGTCATCTCGTCACCTGCTCGCTGGTGTCGAGCCCGAAGGCTTTGTCGTAGTCGGTCAGGTCCCGCACCAGCCCCGCATCGGCATCCACGGGCGTCCGGGGTTGTTGGAAGGCGCGGCGTAGCGTGGCGGCGGTGGTGACATGCCCTGGGTCGGTGACCGTCAGCCCACGGGCCCAGACCCTCGGATGCTCCGCCACCAGCCTGCCGGCCCCGTGGACCTGGACGCGGTCGAGGTCCGCTGTCACGTCGACCATCCGCCCAATCATGCTGGGGTCGACGGAGTAGTCGTTCCCCGCGACCCGAACGTAGTAGTCCCGGCCCAGACGGACCTGATGCCGCCAGCCGACCACCGGCGGAACCGGGGGCAGGGGAAGCATCCTGGCCCGATCCTCCACCAACCTGTCCACCGGCCTCGCCCTGGTGGTCCGCACGATCTTCTGGTTGGCCTGACCGAGCCAGTCGGTGAACTGCTCGTTGAAATCGGCCGGCGACCTGAACTCGCGGCCCGGCATGAACGACGTCTCGAACCAGCCGTTGCGGCGCTCCACGATCCCCTTCGACTCCGGATCCCTCACCTTGAGCAGCACCAGGCTCGTCGCGAGGGTCCCCATGAACGCCTCCACCCCCGCAGCCCTGGAGGCACCGCGGCCGATACCACGTTCGTTGTCCCAGATCAGCCGCCGAGGAACCCTGCCCAGCTCCTGCAGGAGTGCCCACATGCCCAGCAGCAGATCCTCGGTCGTCTTCGACGGGATCATCCGGCCCACCGTGAACCGGGAGAACGCCGCGGTCATCACCAACACCGGCAACAACACGCCCGCCCCGGTCTCGACAGGGATCCTCGCAGGCGGGAACCACAGATCACACTGCGCCGCGTCCCCCGCGTCCCAGACCAGCCGGTCCGCCGGATCCGGGCGCCGCTGCTCCGGCCGCAGCCGGGCCACGTTCTCCCTAAACCACGACTCCGAGCCCGTCCAGCCGACCCTTTCCGCGATCACCGATGCCGGCATCTCCGGACACCCGGCCAGCAGCGCCTTCACCCTGGGCTCGAACACCGCGAACGACGACCCGGTCGGGGTCCTCACATAGCGCGGAGGCGCATCAGAGGCGACCGCCTTCACCACCGTCGTCCTCGAGATCCCCAACCTCGCCGCGATCCGCGCGTTCGGCACACCCTCCGCGGCAAGCCTCCTGATCAAGGCCCAATCCTCCATAGTGATCACTCTCCGATCGTCGTGGGAGTGTTCACTTTTCACCGTCGAAAGTGTTCAGTTTTCAACCGTCGCCGACACCGCGATTTGGTCATCACTTTGGGTACTTGTCGGACAGGTGTTCAGGACGTCGCCCTGGTTGCCGTGCGTTCGCGGTGACTTTCATGCCTCAGGTAGCCATGCGTTCCCCGAGGTGCTCCAGAAGCGCGCTCGCATGGCCTCGACGACCGGTCCGAGTGGCCGCTCGCAAATGTGGATACAACCTGTGGTCGGGCGGCGTGGCGCCGTCCTGCAACTAGTGGCGCCCAGCGATCTCCCGGAGCGGCCCGCCCTAGACGATGCCCTCTCGGTGCAGTATCCTGCACTGCGTGGATGTGGAAGCGGAGTCGTTGGCGCGTGCGATCGGTGCGCGGGTGAAGCAGCAGAGGAACGAGCGCGGTTGGACGCTTGATCAACTCGCCGCTTTCGCAGCCGTGAGTCGGCGCATGGTCGTCAATGTCGAGCAGGGCTCCGTGAATCCGAGCGTGGGTACCTTGCTGCGACTTTCGGACGCGCTTGGGGTGGGTCTTCCGGCTCTGGTGGAGCCTCCGGCCCCGCGGTCGGCCAAATTCACGCCGAGTGGTCGTGGCGCTGTGTTGTGGACCGGTGGTGGCGGCGGGCGAGGCGTGCTTGTCGCCGGCACCGAGCCGCCGGATGTGGTCGAACTGTGGGACTGGACGCTTGCGCCAGGGGAGCGCCACGACAGTGAAGCGCACAGCGACGGCACGCGCGAGCTCCTTCACGTCCAGGAGGGAGCGATGGTGATCGAGATCGGCCACGACCGCCACGAGCTCACGACGGGCGATGCGCTGTCATTCCACGGCGATGCCGCTCATGCCTATGTGAACCTGACCGACACTCCTGCCCGGTTCTCGCTGGCCGTGTTCGAGCCAGGTGTGGGCGCCGCACACCGGACGGAGGGTCCCGATGCCTGAGAAACTCACCCCTGCGATGTTCCTCGACGCCTGCGCTGTCGACGAGGCCGTTTTCGCGCTGCGCCCCGACTATCGTGCCTTGCTGCTCGTGGTCGACGGCCTCGCCCCGACTGGGTCCGGTCAGGGCGAGGATGTTGTTGACGGGTTCGTCGCCAGGGCTGAGGCCCATGCCGGGGCTCTCCTGGCAGATTCGCCCGTTGATGAGTTGCCGGGTATCGCTTCGTGGCGGGACGCGTACCGAGCATTCGGCGCAAAGCCTCAGCGGACGCGCAACAGCCTCGAGGCTCTCACCCGTCGCGCTGCGAATGGTTTGCCTCGAGTGAATGCCCTGACCGACGTCTACAACGCAGTCTCCGTGCTGCACCAGATTCCCCTCGGCGGGGAGGACTTCCACCGATACGACGGCCCAGCACGTCTGATCCGTGCCACGGGCGCCGAGCCGTTCGACACTGTTGCGAACGGCGAGGACCTGATCGAGAACCCCGAACCGGGCGAGGTCGTCTGGTGCGATAACGCTGGGGTGACGTGCCGTCGGTGGAACTGGCGGCAGGGCCGACGCACTGCACTGACCGACATGACACAGGCGGCGCTTTTCATCGTCGATGCACTCGCTCCCGTCACGGACGAGGAGCTGCGCGCCGCAGGTGACGCGCTGGTAGGCGCCCTGACGAGCCTGGGGGAGACCGTCCATGTATCCAGTCGGCTGGTGAGCGCATGAACCGCCCGGGTCTGGCGAGCGGGGTGCCGCCGTGGTCTACGGCGGTCACGGCAATGCTCGCCGTGCAGCTGTCGAACGCCCTATCGGTACCTGTGATCGATCAAGTCGGCGCCGCGGGTACTGCATGGTTGCGCATGTGCTTCGGTGCGGGATTCGTGTGGCTCATCGCCCGCCCCGCGATCGGATCGTTGCGCCGCAAGGACGTCCCGGCGCTGGTCGTGCTTGGTGTGGTGACGGGGTTCATGACCACGTTCTTCCTCGCCGCCGTTGAGCGCATCCCCTTAGGTACCGCAGTCGCGATCGAGTTTCTCGGCCCGCTCGGCGTCGCCGCTATCATGAGCAAGCAGCGCAAGGCTCTCGTTTGGCCGTTGCTCGCACTGATCGGGGTGGTGCTTCTCACGGAGCCGTGGCAGGGCGCGATCGACCTCGCGGGAGTCGGGTTCGCCCTCGCGGCCGGCATCTGCTGGGGCCTCTACAACGTCTTCACGCAGCATGTCGGCGACCGCTTCTCCGGCATCTCGGGCCTGTCGCTCACCATCCCAGTGGCAGCCATCGCCACCATGGCATTCGGGCTGCCGCAAGTGATCAGCGGTCAGCTCACCTGGTGGGTGCTTCCGGCAGCGGCAGGGATCGCGCTGATCACGCCGGTCATCGCTTTCGGCCTTGAGATGCTGGCGCTGCGCCGCATGACCCACACCGCTTTCGGCACACTTCTCTCCATCGAGCCCGCCTTCGGCATCCTCATCGGCCTGCTCGTGCTCGCCCAGACCCCCAGCGCCGTGCAACTGGGGGGCATCGCGCTGGTCGTCCTCGCAGGAGCCTCCGCCCAACGAGGCGGTGGACGCCAAAGCGAGAAGCCACCGCAAGCCGAGGCACCCGTCCCTCTCACGAAAGGCTCACGATGACCGCCACCCCGAAGTACAGCTCGACGTTCCCGCACACCGACAGCCGCCCGAACGTGTTCCCGCTCGACGCGAACATGAACGCGGTCAAGCTCGGTGTGGCGCCCGATGATCAGGTCCAGTTCATCCTGGACTACTTCCAGGCGGCGTGGGTCGAGCACGGCAGCGAGATCTCGCAGCCGGCTCCGTCGATGACCGATCCGTACGGCCACACGATCGAGCCGTTGAACAACACGTGGGAGATGCTGGCGCGGCTGCGCAGCGATGACGCCGCTGGTGCGCTCGAGTTGATGCGGCGCCTGTGGGGTCTGCAGGTGGATCCGGATTCCGGGTACTACACCGGGACGTTCTGGGAGTTCGTCATGGAGGACGGCCTGCCCAACCGCGGGTTCGATTCCCTGGCGCATGCCTGGGGCGCGGGTCCGACGTGGGTGCTGACCGAGGCGACCGTCGGCGCGACCGCGGTGGATCCGGGCTATGAGGCGTGGCAGGTCAAGCCGCAGCCGGTGGATCTGGAGTGGGCGCAGGGTCAGGTTCCGACCGCCTACGGTCCGTTGACCGTCAAGTGGGCCCAGGACGTGGACACCAGCATGTTCCACCTCGAGGTCACGGCGCCTGGGGGCACCGAGGGTGAGATCTGGGTGCCGGTGACCGACGATGGGGCCACCCTCGAACTAACCCCGGGGGCGATGTTCCTGCGTAGCGAGGACGGCTACGACGTCTACTCTGTGGCGGACGGGACGTTCGAGTTCCTCACCGTGAACCCCGCGTCGTTGATGGACCTCGTGTCCTCGTTCAGCGACAGCGACGGTGTGGCGGCGAGCCTGAACGCGAAGCCCGCTAGCGTGGTCGACGCCCCCAACGCGAAGGCCGCGGCTAACAAGCTGGAGGCCTTCGTCAACGAGGTCGAGGCACAGACCGGGAAGGCACTGAGCGAGGAGGAGGCCGCGCTGCTCATCGCGGAGGCCGAGGCGCTCATGCCCGCCTGACCGGAAGTCCCAACGGTGGTCCGGGACCGGCCAGGCCGATTCCCGGACCACCCGAACCAGACCGAGTGCCGGCCCTCCCCGAACCACCGGGGCGGGCCGGCATTCACCATCAGCAGGCCAGTCTCTGGCGCCCCCGTCCTCCCGGTCAACCTCCTCTGTTTCGTGCGAGCGCGGTAGTCGGTCATCCTGGGAGGAGCTGACTCAACGGTCTGGGAGGCCGTGATTTGCGGATACGGTGAATGTGCCGGTCATACGTGCCGGGTGCGTTGAGGAGGGGATGTGTCAAGCACAGTGCCCGGGCAACGCCCGGAGTCGATCGTCGAACTGCTGGTGGCCATGGACGCGCGGCTCGACATGCTGCCGCCGGATCAGCTCTCTCTCCGTGACTTCCTCGGGACCTACCGACGCACCACCATCGCCGTCGACGATGCCCTCCGGGACGGGTTCTTCGAAGATCCGGCATGGGTGGAACAGTGGGATCTGTCGTTCGCGGGCTTCTACCTGGATGCGGTCGACGCGCACTCGGGCCGTTCGGATGTCCGTGTCCCACGACCCTGGAGGATCGCCTTCGATGAGGCGGCCTCGCAGGCGCCTCTGCTCAAGGTGCTCCTCGGGGTCAACGCACACATCAACTACGACCTGCCCCAGTCGCTCCTTGCGGTGATCCCGGACGCCGAGTTCCAGAGCCCGGAGGCGCTGGCGCGACGGCGACGGGACCATGAGCGGATCGACCGGATCCTGGCCGGCCGCGTGGCCGACGAGGACGGCGAGATCTCTTCACGTAGCTCCCGGACAGTGCTCGACCGGGCGTTGGCCCCACTGAATCGCCGCGCCAGCCGTCGATTCCTCAAGGAGGCCCGCGTGAAGGTGTGGAACAACACGATCCAGCTGTGGAGGGCGCAGCGGACGGGCGACAACGAGTACGCCCTGAGGCTCGGTGAGCTTGAGGTTCTCACCGCTGCCAAAGCGATGGAACTTCTCGAACCCGGCCCGGTGCTCCTGCGCCTCGCGGTGGCCGGCTTCGGTGTGACCCTCCCACCGCCGGGCTTCGGGTTGCAGGGAGACGACGACCCTGCGAAGGGACCTCGTCCCGAGTGAGCGGGCCGCATCCGCTCGAGAGACCGCCGCACCCCGTCGAATGCGATGGTGCCGGAACTCCCTGGGTTCATGGGGCTCGGCGCGGCTGCCGCGGCGGGCGACCCGGGGGAGTAGCTCCCTCGGGGACGGAGACGGTTGCCCCCATCAGAGCAGGATCCCCATCTCGCGGAGTTCAGCGCGCAACCGGGCGGCGTCGACGAACCGGACCGCCGTGAAGCCGAGATCGGCGGCCGCCGCGACGTTGGGCGGGGAGTCGTCGACGAAGACTGTCCGCGCCGGGGTGAGGTCGTGCCTGTCCGCGATCAGTTCGAAGATCTCGTGGCTAGGCTTGCAGACCCCCTCTCGGCCGGAGACGACCACCGCCTCCAGGTCACCGATCACCGGTGCGTACTCGGGAGCGAGGTGGAACGTCTCGCCCGACCAGTTGGTCAACCCGAGTACTCTCAGCCCGGCGTCGCGCACGTCGCGGACGATCTCGGCGGTGCCCGGAACTGGCCCGGTCAGCGAATGCTCGAAGCCCTGGAAGTAGAAGTCCATCAGCTCGCCGTGCCGCGCGTCGGCTTCGGCCGCTGTGCGGGTGATCTCGCTCAGGGGGACCCCGCGGTCGGCCATGGCGTTGAGTGCGGGGAATCCGGCCTCTGCGGCAGACTGTTCCCATTCGTCGCGCGTCATGCGGCCGGCGAAGGGCTGGTACGGGTCCCACCCCACGAGCACGTTGCCCAGGTCGAAGACGACGGCGGTGAACTGCGAACCCCGGGACACTGGCTGCTCCTTGACGGCGAGGCGATCTCCAGGCACCAGCCTAGGTCGTGGGCGGGCAGAGATGTCGGGGCGGCGCGGGCCGAGCGAGCTATCGCTGGGTCGAGACCAGCTCGGAGATTCGCTCGGCAGCCTTCAGCCCGGAGCCGGTGAGGACGACGACGGTGGTGTGGTCCACCCGGATGGCACCGGACTCCAGGAGCTCGGTGTACGCCGCGGCCGCCGTCGCGCTCGTGGGTTCGACGAGCAGGCCGCGGGTACAGAGGCTGTCGAGTGCGCGGAGGATGTCGGACTCCTGGACGGCGACAGTGCCGCCTGCGGACTCGCGGACTGCGTCGATGATCTGCCGGAGACGCAGGGGGCGCGCGATGGCTGTCCCCTCGGCGATCGTGGGCTTCACCGGACGCCCGACGGGAGCATCCACGCCCGCCCGCAAGGCCGCGTCGATGGGGGAGCAGTTGAGCGGTTGGGCGGCGAAGAGCCGGGGCATGGCCGGGATCTGGCGTGCATTGAGAAGTTCCCGAAACCCGAGGTAGCACCCAAGGAGACTGCTGCCGGCCCCCACGGGGACGATCACGTTGTCGGGGGCTCGGAAGCCGAGGTCCTCCCACAGCTCGTAGGCGAGGGTCTTCGTACCTTGCAGGAAGAAGGCCTGCCAGTTGTGACTGGCGTAGAAGGCCGAGTCATCGGCCTGTCGGATCGCCTCCTTCTGCGACTCCTCACGCGGACCCTCGACCAGTTGGACGTCGGCTCCGTAGGCCCGGACCTGCGCGATCTTGCCTGGTGTCGTCGACGCGGGCGCGAGGATCTTCACCCGGAGGCCACCGGCTGCGCCGTAGCCCGCGACCGACGAGCCCCCGTTGCCCGAGCTGTCCTCCAGCACCGAGGTGACGCTGCGCTCCCGCAGGTAGGACAGCATGACGCTGGTCCCGCGGTCCTTGAAGCTGCCCGTCGGGTTGAGCCAGTCCGCCTTGAAGAGCGGCCTGCTTCCGTTGACCCAGCCACCTTCGATGAGGGGCGTGCGACCCTCCCCGAGAGTGATCGGGGACGATACACGCCCACACGCAGACCGTACCCAACCGGCCCGGGCCCTGATGCTCACCCCGCACGTCGCCCGTCAGGCCGGAACTAGGCTGATCCCATGGTGAACATCGTCGACCACCCGGTGTGCGTTCCCGCGGGCATCATCACGCTGCGCGACTTCCGGCTGGACGACGAGGCCGATCTGCTGGCCGCCTTCGCCGACGACGAGATCGCGCGGTGGAACCCCGGCCCGATCGGCGACGACGCCGCGACCGGGTTCATCTGGAGCCGCAACGACTGGAGCGGGGGAGACCACGCCTCGTGGGCCGTGGCCGACGGCTCCGATCGCCTGGTCGGGTCGGTGTCGCTGCACAAGATAGATCCCGATCAGGCCGACGCGGAGATCGGCTACTGGACCGCTCCGTGGGGACGGCGCAGGGGATACGCGGCGAGGGCCGTCCAGACGGCGTCGTCCTTCGCCTTCACCAGGCTCGGGCTGCATCGCGTGCATCTCTACCATGCGGTCGACAATCCCGGGTCCTGTGCGGTTGCACGGGCTGCGGGCTTCACGCACGAGGGAACGCTCCGGGAGTCGTTCCGCTACGTCGACGGCCGGTTCCACGACGAACACCTGCACGGTTTGCTGGAGACCGATCCCCTCCCCGGCGGTGGCGTCCGGCAGGGTCGGGGTGTCACGAGGCCTGGTCGAGGTCGAACCACATGAGTCCAAGTGCGAAACCGGGAACCACCTCGATCCGACGCTCCAGCTGGGCACCCATCGCCGAGTAGAAGCCGATGGCCCCGGGGTCGGACATGATTCGCATCCTAGGCAGGAGCGTCGAGCGGGCCCGGGTGACCGCATGAAGCCACAGGCGCCGCCCGAAGCCCCCGCCGATGGCGTTCGCTTCGAGAAACATGTACGTCAGATCGACGTCCTCCTCGCGGGGCACCAGACCGTAGAAGCCGATCGTCTCGCCGAGATCGTCGACCAACACCCACACCTCCCCGCGCTCCATGTAGTCCGGTGTGACCGCGTTGTTCTCCGCCAGATCGGCGACAAGCGCGGGGAAGTTCACGTCGTGGCCCCAGTGACCGACGGAAGCAACCATCAGTCTCGTCAGCTCATCCGCCTCGTCCGCGCTGCGGGACGCAGTCCCAGGGTGGATCCCGTCACAATGCACCCGTCCTTCCTCCAGTTCACCCCACGCTCCTTGCCCGCCGGTCGGCCGTCAACCCGTCGGACGTACGGGGCCGGCTCGGTGCGCACTCCCACGCTCAGAGCAGCACCAGGATTTGTGGCGCGATGCAGCAATTTCGGAACCCTGCCTCACCGGCATGGGTGGTCGGGCGGGAAGCCGAGCCACAGCACGATGGCCACGACGGTCGAGGCAACGACCGCCACGACTCCGATCGGAGTGACGAGCGGGTTGGCGCCGGCGACGAGCAGGAGCAGGACGCCCATCGTGCCGTTGAAGACCCCGTGTCCGACCGCGGCCCCGAACAAGCCGGCCCGAGCCGCCGACCAGGCCAGAACGAAACCGAACGGGATGCAGACCGCCACCATCATCGGCACCCCGCCGCGCCACTGGTCGCCGAAATTGTGCCCCAGCCAGATGATCAGCGGCGCGTGCCATAGACCCCACACGGTCCCGATGAGGAGGTTGGCGCGCAGCGCCCCGAGCGGGGCGAGTTCCTCGGCGAGCACGCCGCGCCAGCCGTACTCCTCCCCGAGCGCGAACACCGCGTTGAGCGTCGCACCGAAGACGACCGCCTGGACGAACGACACCGCGAAGACGACCGGGACGGGCGGCAGCGTCGAAGCGAGTTCCGCGGGGATCTCCTGCCCGCTGATGGCGGACAGTTGACCGGCGAGGTCGGTCGTGGTCCTCACGAGTTCTCCGGCACCCGGTACTCCCAAGACGGATAGGGCGATGGCGAGGCCGAGGCTCAGGACGGCGATCGCCACGGCGGGGAGGACGCCGGCGGTGAGGAGCATCAGCCACCGCCGGGGGCGCCGGAGCCCTGCCCAGGCGCGACGAAGGAGGGGCGGCCGGCGTCCGGCCACGCGTTCGAGGACCACGCCCGCTGCCAGCGGCAGTGGCATGTAGACGACCGCCAAGGACAGGGACAACAAGGGCAGCAGTTCGGCCGGGATGGATCGTGCGACCCGCCAGAGCAGGTAGCCGACACCCCAACCGCCGCCCATCGCGATCAGCAGGAACAGCGCGACCCTGCGCCAGGCGACCCCGGCCGGTGGTCGAGGTGAGTCCGGCGTCGTGCGGATACCGTCCATGGGGGTTCCGGTGGCGATCATGAGGCTCCTCCGGAGGAGAGGTCCCGGTCGCGTTCGGCGGCGCGTCCGGCTCGGGCGAGGGCGAAGAGTGTGGCGGCCGGGGCTGTGAGTGCCGCCGAGGTGAGCGCCGGGGCGCCCCAGGGGACTCGCGTGCTCCCGAGGGTACGCAGGAGCACGATCCCGACGGTCGTTGCCGACAGCGTGGAAGCCGCTGCCAGGGCACCCGCGCGACGGGCCCCACGGACCGATCCGGCGGCCCCGTAGAGCGCGAGCGCCGCGCCGGCGGTGGCCATGCCGGAGTCGAGCAGGGCGGCATCGCGCCGGGTGGTCCAGCGATCCGGCTCCCCGCGCCAGTCCCAGTGCTGGGGAAGGTGCTGGGGGAGACCACTGCCCCGAACCGCGTAATGGGTGACGACAGCGGCCGAAAGGACGAGTGGCAGCGCCGCGACAGCCCTCATGGCGCGGTCGGGCGTGCTGGCGAACGGCACGTCCTCGGCGTCTGGTTCGATCAGCCCCAAGCGGACCGCGACGGCCCCGAAGTTGACGTCCCACCCCAGCCCCATCAACCGGGGGACGAGAATACGGTGCGACGTCGGGTCCCACCAGCGCCGCG
This sequence comes from Actinomycetes bacterium, assembly GCA_030426725.1. Classification (GTDB taxonomy): domain Bacteria; phylum Actinomycetota; class Actinomycetes; order Propionibacteriales; family Propionibacteriaceae; genus Arachnia. Next base: position 10,550 of record JAUHXZ010000027.1, on the reverse strand, counting down.
CGAGGCGAGCACCGAGCGTCTGATCTTCGCCGTGCCGATCGGCGGGATCCGTCACCGGCGGGAGGCCCATACTGGCGGTGACGGCGGCCAGATCCTCCTCGGAGGCTGACGCCTCGAGCCGCGCAGACAACTCCGCGGCAAGATCCTCCCGCACCCCGCGCCGGATTGCCGGGTCGAGGGGGGCGACGGCGTCGTCCAGCCAGCGCCCGGCGGCGGCGCGCACGGGCGGAGACAGGTCAGCGAGGTCGGGGATCATGCGCCCTCCTTGAGGAGCGAGTCGAGGCCGCGGCGGATCTCCTGCCACGTCCGGGACATGGACAGGAGGGTCTCGCTGCCCGCGGACGTGAGGCTGTAGTACTTCCGGGGCGGACCCACTGGCGATTCCTGCCAGCGCGATGAGATCAGCCCGTCCTTGAGCATGCGCGACACCAGTGGATAGAGCGTGCCGGAGGAGATGTCGAGTCCGGGAACCTCCGCAAGATCCTCGACGATCTGCTGGCCGTAGCGCGGCGACGAGTCGAGCAGGCACAGCACGGCCAGTTCGACGACGCCACGACGCAACGAGCTGACGTGACGGTCCTTCAGGGATGTCATGGCTCCCATAGTAACGCCAGGTACCTGGCACTACCAGCATCTGGCCTTCCTCACGTGCGGAGGGTCAGGCCGCACCGATGACCACCAGAACCTTCGTACCGTTCTTCGTCATGGCCTTCGGCCTCTCCTGGGGCCTTGCGGCCCTGGCCATCGGCACCTGCCGGCGTTCTTCCTGAGCGGAACACCCCAGAGTCAGTGGTCCGTTCCGGCGTTCCTGATAGGCCTAGAGGCGTTGTCCATGCGTCGCGTGGCCGGCGAGCTGGGTGTCGCCCCCATGACGCTCTGTTACCACGTCCCGGACCGGGCCGCCGGAGGACACTGCCCACTAGAGTGGGCCGTGTGATGCACACGGGAGCGATCGCAGCCGGACAGCTGCTCGTGGCCACGGAGCCCGGACGCGGCGGTTACTTCGACCGCTCGGTCGTCCTGCTGCTCGAACACAATGACGACGGCACGATAGGCACTGTGCTCACCCGGCTGTCGCCGATGCCCGTCTCGGGTGTCCAGGACGCCTTCCTGGAACACATGAGCCCCCCGGTCGCCCTGTTCGAGGGCGGACCGGTCAACCCCGACGTCGTCGTGGCGCTCGGCGAACCGGCCACCCTGTCGTCACCCCCGCCGGGGTGGCAGCCGGTCACCGAGGACATCGGGCTCGTCGACCTGACGTTCCCGCCCGAACTGATCGAGAGTTCGTTCCGCGAACTGCGGCTCTTCGTCGGGCTGTCGGGATGGTCGCCCGGCCAGCTCGAGAGTGAGCTCATCCGTGGCTCCTGGTTCCGCACCAAAGCACACGCCGAGGACGTCTTCGGCACCCCGGAGGGGCTCTGGCGCCGCGTTCTGCGCCGCGTCGGCGGGGCGCCGGGCCGGTGGTCGACGTGGACGGACGATCCCACCCTCAACTGATCCACGACGGAGACGACGGCGTCCCATCCGGCGATGACGAGGGCGGTTTCGGGAGCGGGGATCAGGCCGGCTCCTGGCCGGATGGCTAACATGGAGGGCAACGCAAGGAGGCCGGAATTGAGCGATCCGAAAACAGCGGCTCGAATTCTCGTCGTCGACGACGATGCCGCCCTGTCGGAGATGCTGCAGATCGTCCTGCGCCAGGAGGGCTTCGACACGGTGCACTGCTCGACCGGGGAGGACGCAGTACAGGAGTTCCGCGAGAGCAGGCCCGACCTCGTGCTGCTCGACCTCATGCTTCCGGGCCGCGACGGGGTCGCCGTCTGCGGGGACATCCGCGCCGAGTCCGGCGTGCCGATCGTGATGCTGACTGCGAAGTCGGATACCTCCGACGTCGTGGCAGGTCTTGAGGCGGGCGCCGACGACTATGTCGCCAAGCCGTTCAAGGCGAAGGAACTGGTGGCCAGAATCAGGACGAGACTGCGCCGCTTCAACGGGGAGGCCGGCGCGGACACGCTGGAAATCGGGGACCTGACCATCTCGGTGTCCTCCCACGTCGTCCGGCGGGGCCCGGTTCAGCTCTCTCTGACGCCGCTTGAGTTCGACCTGCTCCTCGCGCTGGCGAAGCGGCCCCGTCATGTCTTCACACGTGAGGCGCTGCTCGACGAGGTGTGGGGTTACCGCAACGCAGCGGACACCCGGCTCGTCAACGTCCACGTCCAGCGTCTCCGCTCCAAGGTCGAGAGGGACCCGGAGCATCCCGAGATCGTCGTCACCGTCCGTGGCATCGGATACAGAGCCGGTGAACCGACGGCGTAGGCCCCGCGTGGGGTTGCGCCAGCTGTGGTGGGGATCGCTGCCCCTGCGGGTGCTGATCTCCACGCTCGGGCTGTCCATCGTGCTGATGGTGCTGGCAGGCGTCGTCCTCCTCCAGCAGGCCACCGCCGGGGTCGTGGCGGCCAAGAAGGACGCATCGCTCAACGAGGCCGCCGGCGTCTACGCGTTCATGCAGGAACAGCTGCGCAGCCCGGACAACCGGGGCGTGGCAGTCCATGAGGCCCTGAACCGCCTGGCCGACCTCGCCGACGCCCAGGCCGCGCAGTACCGGGTCGTCATCGAAGGACCCACCTCGCGGCTTGTGTCCACAGGCATCAGGGCCGAGTCGGTCCCGGACAACCTCGTGCAGCGCGTCGAGTCCGAGGAGGGGATGTTCATCACGCCCACAGAGGTGGTGTTCACGGACCCGGAAACCACTCCGGAGCCGGGATGGGCCATCGGCACCTCGCTGGTCGGCGCGACGGGGGAGCGGTACCCCGTCTACTACATCTTCCCCATGACCACCGAGACCGAGACCCTGCGGGTGCTGACCGGCGCGGTCGCGGGGACGGGGATCGCGCTCGTGGCGGCCCTGGCGCTCGTGGCCTACCTCGTCACCAACCAGGTGGTGCGCCCCGTGCGGCGCGCCAGCCAGACCGCGCTGCGGCTGGCCTCGGGCGGGCTCGGCGAGCGCATGGCCGTCCGGGGCACCGACGATCTCGCCAGCCTCGCCAAGTCCATGAACCGCATGGCAGCACAGCTGCAGCAACGGATCCGGGAGTTGGAGACCCTCTCTACCCTCCAGCAGCGTTTCGTCAGCGACGTGTCACACGAACTGCGGACCCCGCTCACCACGATCAAGATGGCCTCCGACGTGATCCACGAGTCCCGCGACGCGCTCGACCCGCTCACCGCCCGATCGGTGGAGATCCTCCACACCGAGGTCGACCGCTTCGACACGATGCTCGCCGACCTCCTCGAGATCTCCCGCTTCGACGCCGGTGCCGCGGTCCTGACGCTGGAGGACACGGACGTCGGGATGCTCGTCCAGGCGGAGGTCGAGTCGAGCCGCCCGATGGCCGAATCGCTCGGCGTCGAGTTGACGATGGACCGACGCAACCGGGACACCACCGCTCTGGTCGACCCGCGGCGGATCCGCAGGATCCTCCGCAACCTCATCACCAACGCCATCGAGCACGCCGAGGCGCGACCCGTGAAGGTGACCGTCGCCGCCGACCGGCACGCCGTGGCCGTCACGGTCCGCGACCGCGGGGTCGGGTTCGCCGCAGAGGACGCCGCCCGCGTCTTCGACCGGTTCTGGCGGGCCGACCCCAGCCGAACGCGCATCGTCGGCGGCTCGGGGCTCGGTCTTGCGATCTCCCGTGAGGACGCCCGGCTCCACCAGGGCTGGCTGACCGCGTGGGGGCGCCCCGGTCGGGGCGCTCAGTTCCGCCTCACACTGCCGCGGGACCCCGATCACGAGTTTACCGGCTCCCCGCTGCCGGTGATCCCCGTCGATGACGACGCCCTGGAGGTCCGCACATGACTCGCGCTCTCCTGTGCTGGCTCGCCCTGGCCGCCCTCACGGTGGCCGGGTGCACCTCGATCCCGACCACCGGCCAGGTCGAGGAGGTGCCGGTCTCAGCCGAACCCCGGGGCATCGACCTCGCGCCCCAGCCCCCCGAGCCGGGTGTGGAGCCCGCGCGCCTCATCGAGGGCTTCCTGCAGTCCATGGCCTCACCCGAAGGCGAGTACCAGGTCGCACGGGACTACCTGACCCGGACCGCAGCCGAAACATGGGAGCCGGAGGCGGCGGCGGTGATCGACGCCGCCGTGGTGGGGGAGGACGAGAACGTCAGGCTGGACGGGACGCTGCTCGGCGCGCTGGACCCCATCGGCCACTTCACCGCTGACTCGGGCAGGTTCAGCCTGGAGCTCGGAGTCGTGACCGAGGACGGGGAATGGCGTATCTCCGATCCGCCCGACGGCCTGCTGCTGACGCGCTACATCTTCGAGCGCTACTACCGCTCGGTGACGCTCTACTTCATGGCCCGGGCCGGAACCCACGTCGTGCCCGATCCGATCCACCTGCAGGAGGCGCAGGTCACGCCCAACGCCATCGTCTCGGCGGTGCTCAACGGGCCCTCGCAGTCCATCCGGCCTGCCGTCAGCAGCGCCGTGCCCATGGGCGTCACCCTCGGAAGCCAGGGCGCCACCCTGGACTCCGATGGCATCGTCACGGTCAACCTCGTCGGGCTGTCGCCCACGCTGGGGGATGACGCCAGGCGGCGCCTCGGTGCACAACTCATGTGGTCGCTGACCGCCATCCCCAGAGCGACCGGGCTGCTGATCACCAACAACGGCCTTCCCTTCACCCTGCCGGGGAGCCGCGTCGACGGCGTACTCGAGCTGGCCAGCCAGCAGGGCTACCAAGTGCTTTCCCGCGCGACGACCGCCGACCTGTTCGCGGTCTCGGACGGGCAGCCGGGGCGCGTCACCAGTTCGGGGCGGTTCGAGGCCATGGGAGGGGTGGACACCCCCACCAGCGACCTGGCGGTATCCCTCGACGGGGAGCTGGCGGCCCTCATCCACCGCGAGGCGCCGGCGGTCGATCTCGGCACACCGGGGGGTGTCATGCAGCAGGTGGAGTTCGCCTACGACGAACTGCGGAGCCCGCAGTTCGCCCTCGGCACGCTCTGGCTGCTCGCCGACGACGACGGCCGGACCGTCCTCCTCACCGTCGACCGGGCCGGCGTAGTGACCGAGGTGAAGGTCGACCTGCCCGGCGGGTCGGAGATCAACCACTTCGCCATCTCGCCGACGGGGGCGCGGGCCGCCCTGCTGCTGGAGCGCGGTGGCGGGTCCGAGCTGGGGATCGCCACCATCCTCCCGACAGAGCCCGCCTCGATCGAGAGCTGGACACCGATGAACCTCATCGACGATTCGGGGGCGCCGGTGCTGGATGTGACCGCCGTGTCCTGGCAGGCCGAGGCGTCGGTGGCAATCAGCGGAACCGCCGAAGGCATCCGGTCGGTCTACGCGGTGGGGATCGACGGCGCCATGGTCGAGGAACTCGGGCCATTCGCCGGAGACGTCGACGAACTGTCCGCCATGCCACGCCTGGGCGGGGGGTCGGTCGCGGTACTCACCCCGTCCGGCGTCGTCTGGCGCTACGAGGCCCGGACACGGTGGACGCGGCTGACCGAGGGAGTCGAGGCGATCGCCTTCGCGAGCTGACCTGTGGACGGCGGGAAACCTCGTGCCCGGCCGCACATCACGGGGACATGATGCATGCCTTCCTCGAGGCGGCGGCCGACCTCCTGCTCGGGGCCGCGTGTCCCGGCTGCGGGGCTCCAGGCTGGGGGCTCTGTCACCTCTGTGCCGCCCGGTTGGACGCCCCGGTGCGGCTCGTCGACCGGGACGTCGGAGTCCCGGTGGCGGCCGCCGGGCCGTACCGCCCGGTGCTGTGCCACGTGATCCCGCGCTTCAAGGACGACGGCGCCCTGCACCTCACCGGGGAGTTGGCCGGGCTGCTGGCCCGCGCCGTGGCGGTGCTGGAGCCCCCGGAGGCCTCCGTCCTGGTCCCAGTACCGTCGCGTCCCTCCGCCGTCAGGGAACGGGGCTACGACCATGCCGCGCGCCTGTCGCGCGCCGCGGCACGACGGTGCGGGCTCGCCCAGGCGCGCCTCCTGGCCCGCCGCGACCAGGGCTCCGATCAGTCGGTTCTGGGGCGTTCGGGCCGCGCGGCGAACCTTGACGGGGCCATGACCGCGCTGTGGGAACCGCGCCCGGTTCTCCTCGTCGACGACATCACCACGACCGGCGCCTCGCTGCGTGAGGCGGTGCGCGCCGTCGCGGCAGCGGGGGGCCGCGTGGTGGGCGCCGCTGTCATCGCGGATGCCGACTATCGGTGAGAACACGCGACGGCATGGTGATACGTGGGTGCGGAGGTTGACGTCTGGGGGTAGCGTTGATTCATGGACAAGCCGCAGGCCCGATTCCCCGGAAGCCTGCGGCTTGTGGCATCCACCACCGGGGCGATCCCGGTGGCGGCTCAGTCGGGTCCCTAGGGGGCCCCACGACAGACGGAGGAATGATGGACATCGTCGTCACAGGTCGGCACTGCACGATCAATCCCGAGCTGAAGGAACTGGTTGCCGAGCGACTCGCTGCCGTCGAGCGATTGCGGGACCGGGTCATACGGGTCGAGGTCGAGTTCCATGCCTCAGAGGGCACCAAGGACCCGTCCGATGCTGTCGAGGTGCAGCTCACGCTCCGCAGCCGTGGCCCCGTGGTTCGCGCCGAGGCGCGGTCCAACGACAAGGTGCAGGCCTTCGAGACGGCGCTGGACCGGTTGAAGGCACAGCTCAGGAAGGCGGCGGACCGCCGCAAGACCCACCGAGGTCTGCGCGCGGCGTCCCTCGTCGAGGCCGCCACTGTCCCCACGGTGCAGGAGCCCGGTGACGAGAACGGTGTCGAGACGCAGACGGTGGCCGGGCTCGTGGTGACCGGTGACGGTCCGCTGGTGGTGCGCGAGAAGGAGTTCAGCACCGCTCCGCTGACGCTCGCCCAGGCGCTGGACGAGATGGAGCTCGTCGGGCACGACTTCTTCCTCTACCAGGATGCGGACAGCGGCCGCCCGTCGGTGGTGTACCGCCGCAGGGCCTACAACTACGGCGTCATCCATCTGAACGTCTCCTGACACGACCCGTTTCGGCGGCGCCCCGGCCAGATGGTCGGGGCGCCGCCGTCTGACGAGGTTGCCCGCGGACGTTAGGATGGCCTGCGGATCACCGTGGACGTCGCGGTGACGCTGAGGTGAGGAATACGTCTTCATGGGTGTCATGGAATTTCTGAACGGCCTGGGTTCGAGCGCGCAGCTTCGCAAGCTCCAGAAGGTGGCCGATCAGGTCAACTCCATCGAAGAGGACTTCCAGGCCATGTCCGACGCGGAACTCCGCGCCGAGACCGACACCTTCCGTGCCCGCATCGCCGACGGGGAGTCCCTGGACCGCCTGATGCCCGAGGCGTTCGCCGCGGTGCGGGAGGCCTCGGTGCGTGTCCTCGGCAAGCGGCACTTCGACGTGCAGCTGATGGGCGGTGCGGCTCTCCACTGGGGAAACATCGCCGAGATGAAGACCGGTGAGGGCAAGACCCTCGTCGGAACCCTCCCGGCGTACCTCAACGCGCTCACCGGCAAGGGCGTCCACATCGTCACCACCAACGACTACCTGGCCAAGTACCAGTCGGAGCAGATGGGGCGAATCCACCACTTCCTCGGGCTCGAGGTCGGGGCGATCCTCGCCAACATGACCCCGGAGCAGCGGCGCGGCGCCTACGGGGCGGACATCACCTACGGCACCAACAACGAGTTCGGCTTCGACTACCTGCGTGACAACATGGCCCTGCGACGCGAGGATCTGGTCCAGCGCGAACACCACTACGCGATCGTCGACGAGGTGGACTCGATCCTCGTCGACGAGGCACGTACCCCGCTGATCATCTCCGGTCCCGCGGAGGACACCCACGAGTGGTACCCGGTGTTCTCAAAGCTGGTGCGGGTCCTCGACCGCGACGTGGACTACGAGGTCGACGAGAAGAAGCGCACGATCGCCGTCCTGGCCCCAGGTATCGAGAAGGTGGAGGACCGGCTGGGCATCGAGAATCTCTACGAGTCGGCCAACACCCCGCTCATCTCGTACCTCAACAACGCCATCAAGGCCAAGGAACTGTTCAAGAAGGACAAGGACTACGTCATCTCCGGCGACGAGGTCCTCATCGTCGACGAGCACACCGGCCGCACTCTCGCCGGCCGTCGCTACAACGAGGGGCTCCACCAGGCGCTCGAGGCGAAGGAGGGCGTCAAGATCAAGGACGAGTACCAGACCCTCGCCACGATCACCCTCCAGAACTACTTCCGCATGTACGACAAGCTCGCGGGCATGACGGGCACCGCCAAGACCGAGGAGTCCGAGTTCCAGAAGATCTACGGACTCGGCGTCATCCCGATCCCGACCAACCGCCCGATGATCCGCCAGGACAAGCCGGACCTCATCTACCGCACGCAGGAGGCCAAGTACACCGCGATCGTCGATGACCTGGTTGCGCGGCACTCGGCCGGGCAGCCGGTGCTCATCGGCACCGCCTCGGTCGAGAAGTCCGAGATCCTGTCCTCGTTGCTCAAGAAGGCGGGGGTACCGCACCAGGTGCTCAACGCGAAGCACCATGAACGGGAGGCCGCGATCGTCGCCGAGGCCGGGCGGGAGGGCGCGGTGACGGTCTCGACGAACATGGCCGGCCGCGGCACCGACATCATGCTCGGGGGCAACCCGGAGTTCCTCGCCGATCTGCAGTTGCGCAAGGCGGGTCTCGACCCGCAGGAGACGCCCGACGAGTACGAGGCCGCCTGGGGCGAGACCCTAGAGGCACTGGAGCAGCAGGTCCAGGCCGAGCACGACCGTGTCGTCGAGCTGGGGGGCCTCTACGTGGTGGGCTCCGAGCGTCACGAGTCGAGGCGCATCGACAACCAGCTCCGAGGGCGCTCCGGCCGTCAGGGCGACCCTGGCGAGAGCCGCTTCTACCTGTCGCTCAGCGACGACCTGATGCGCCTCTTCCGCCCCGAACTCCTCGAGCGGGCCCTGCTGATGATGAAGGTGCCCGACGATGTGCCCATCGACATGAAGTCGGTATCGAAGTCCATCGAGAGCGCCCAGAAGCAGGTCGAGGGCCAGAACTTCGAGATGCGCAAGAACGTCCTCAAGTACGATGACGTCCTCAACCGCCAGCGTCACGCGATCTACGGGGATCGCCGACAGGTGCTCGACGGTGTGGACGTGTCCGAGCAGCTCAAGCGCAGCGTCCGGCGGGTCGTCACCGACGTCGTGCGGTCCCAGACGGTCGGGCTTCCGGAAGACTGGGACCTGGAGACGATGGTCACCGAGCTCCGCACGCTCTACCCCGTCAAGATCCAGCTCGACGATCTCGAGGAGGATCTGCCGGACCAGCAGGAGATGGTCGACATGTTCGTCGACGACGCACTCGCCGCGTACGACGCGCGCGAGGAGCAGCTCGGCGAGTCCACAATGCGGGAACTCGAGCGGCAGGTACTGCTGACCGTCCTGGACCGCAAGTGGCGCGAGCACCTCTACGAGATGGACTATCTCCGCGAGGGCATCGGACTGAGGGCCATGGCCCAGCGCGACCCACTCACGGAGTACCAACGTGAAGGCGGCGACATGTTCACCGCCATGATGGACGCCTTCATGGAGGAGGTGGTGGGCTTCCTGTTCAACCTCGAAGTCCAGGTGAAGCCGGCTGAACCCGCCCTCGAGGTCGGGCTGGTCACCGACGACGCGGGTCAGCCCGTGCAGGTGCCGAAGGCTGCCCCCGAGCCGCTGGCCAAGGGCCTCGAGCGGCACGCCGACACCAATCTCAGCTACTCGGCCCCGGACGAGTCCGGCAAGGCCACCACGGCCGCCGCCCCCCAGAAGGTCGAGCAGAAGGTGGGCCGGAACCAGCCGTGCCCCTGCGGCTCGGGCAAGAAGTACAAGATGTGCCACGGGAGGGCGGCCACCGCCTAGGCGGCTGCCCGCGCCCCCAGCGGCGTCAGCACCGTCAGGTGGGTGCAACGCCACGCAGCGTTGCCCACGTCGAGGCGGAAGACGCAGCTCACCGCCCGACCCTCGACCTCGACGGTGGCCGACGCCTCGACGGCCCGCCGGGTGGGCATCTGGGCGCGCAGCCGGATGACCCTGCCGCGGCGGAGGGTCGCGCGGTCGACATGCAGCGAGAGCACACGGAAGGCGTCCGCGGTCAGGTAGGGGCGCAGCTGGTGCAGCGGCCTTCTTCCCATCAGGGCCTCGAGGACGGCCGTGGTGAGGTTCGCGGCCTGCTGTGGGGGACGCTGAGGCAGGTGGGTGGATGCGGAGCGGACAAGGGGCGTGACGGTTGCGGTGCTCATGGGCTTGAAGCTAGTGAGGCGTAACCCGCCGGCCCTCGCCCCGGGACCGGCCCGACAACACCGATCCCAGACGGACAACACGCTGGCCGCTCCGGACAACACCTGGAGTTGCCCGGACAACACCGGGCTGGGTGTCAGCCCCCGAACATGAGCGTCAGGCCCGCCACGGTGAAGACCACCATGATCAGCAGGAGCGGGACGTGCACCCGCACACCTGCCGGTGACGCACGCAACGCGATGTCGTGGGTGACGAGCACCCCCGCGACGTGGCCTGCGA
>JAUHXZ010000115.1 GCA_030426725.1 Actinomycetes bacterium | reverse complement strand
CGTGGGCGGAAGGTAGGAGTCCGAGGAGGACGCACGCGACCAGATGGTGCTGCGGCCGTCGTCCGGCCACCCGTCGTCAGGGTAGGCTCGCGCCGGCCTCGGTGCGTGGCTGGCGGGATCGTCATGGCCGTCATCGGGTGCGGCGCGGCGCCCCATGCGGTCATCTGTCATCGGCTCCTCCTGCGCGGACAATTGTAAACCAACCGGGCCGCGCGGCCGATTCGGCGGCGGCCGGCCCCGGCCGAGGGGTGTTTGGCGCGGCGCGCGACGCTCGGCTAGGCTGTGACGGCACTTGGAGGTGTCGCCTAGTACGGTCTATGGCGCCCGCCTGCTAAGCGGGTTTGGGGCTTCAACCCCATCGCGGGTTCAAATCCCGCCACCTCCGCCAGTGGGAACGCCCCCGTCCGCAGCTGCTGTGGAGGGGGCGTTTCGCATTTCAGCCGGCGATCAGAACCCGGCCCTGTCCCTCGAGGTCGAGCAGGTACCTCTTCCGCGCCGGGCCGCCCGCGTAGCCGGTGAGGCTGCCGTCCGAGCCTACGACCCGGTGGCACGGCACCACGATGCTGATCGGGTTCCGGCCGACGGCGGCCCCGACGGCCCGCGCCGCCCCTTCGCGCCCGACCTGTGCCGCGAGTTCGCCGTACGTGATGGTCCGGCCGTAGGGGATGCCGGCGAGGGCGTCCCACACCTGACGCTGGAACTCGGTTCCGGCCGCGCCGAGGGGGAGGTCGACGAACTCGGTGCGGGTGCCGGCGAAGTACTCCGACAGTTGCCGGGTGGCCGCGGGGAGGGCGTCGTCGACGCGCTCGCCCCACGCCTCCTCGGGCACCGGGACGCGGTGGTGTTCCTGCATGAGGATGGCGACGAGGGCGCCGTCGCGTTCGACGATCGTGAGCGGCCCGATGGGGGTGTCCAGCACGCTGTGTGTCATGTCTGCCTCGCGGTGGTCGGTGGTGCCTCCCAGAGTACGTCCGCCGTCCCGGATCGCGTCGTTTTGCCGATCTCCGAGGCGTCGCGTATAGTTCTAACTCGGCCAGCGCTCGTGGCTCAACGGATAGAGCATCTGACTACGGATCAGAAGGTTGGGGGTTCGAGTCCCTCCGAGCGCGCTGCAGCGGGAGCCGGGATTTTGCCTGGCTCCCGCTTTTTTTGCGCCCGAGTGGCGGGCGAGCGAGGGCACTCGGCTCGGTGCCGGGCCACCTGCGCTGAGCCGGTGTCGAGATCGTGGGAAGATTGACCAGTGACAGAAGTATGGGCCCACCGCGGAGCCAGCGCCTACGCGCCCGAGAACACCATGCCGGCCTTCGAGCTGGCGCTACAGATGCAGGTTGACGGGATCGAGCTCGACGTGCAGCGCTCGTCGGACGGGCATCTCGTCGTCATCCACGACGAGACCCTCAACCGGACCTCCAACGGGGTTGGACGGGTGGTGGACCAGACCTTCAACGAGCTGCGCCGGTGCGACTTCTCCAACAACTTCGCGGGCCGTCGCAACGTGAAGATCCCGACGCTGCGCGAGGTTCTCGACCTCGCCCGGGGTGCCGGTCTCATGGTCAACATCGAGCTGAAGAACACCGTGGTGCTCTACCCGGGTCTCGAGGAGGACGCGCTGCGGGTGGTCCGGGACGCCGGGATGCTCGACCAGGTGATGTTCTCGTCCTTCAACCACTTCTCGCTCGCGAACCTGCGCGGCAAGGTGGCGCCGGAGCGCATCGGCCTCCTGATGAGCGACGGCATCTACGACCCGTGGAAGTACGCGAAGCAGTTCGGGGCCGGCGCCATTCACCCCCACTACCTCGCGCTCCAGCACCCCAACTTCGTCTGGCTGTGCCACGAGGCGGGCATCAGGATCAACACGTGGACCGTCAACAAGGACGAGGACGCACTCTGGCTCGCCGGGCTCGGGGTCGACTCGATCATGACGAACCTTCCCGACCGCATCGGCGAGGCGCTGAGGGGCCCCGGCTACTAGTCTGCGGGCATGACCACCGAGAACCCGTTCCGGCCCGAGCTGTGGGAGCCCGTCGAGGGCTTCGAGTTCACCGACATCACCTACCACCGGGCCAAGGACGTGCCCGCGGTGCGCATCGGCTTCGACCGGCCGGAGGTGCGCAATGCCTTCCGCCCGCACACCGTCGACGAGCTGTACCGCGCCCTGGAGCACGCGCGCACGTCGTCGGACGTCGGCTGCGTCCTGATGACCGGTAACGGGCCGTCACCGAGGGACGGCGGCTGGGCGTTCTGCTCCGGCGGGGACCAGCGAATCCGCGGCCGTGCGGGCTACCAGTACGCCGAGGGAGAGACCTCAGAGTCTGTCGACCCGGCCAAGTTGGGCCGGCTGCACATCCTCGAGGTGCAGCGGCTGATCCGGTTCATGCCGAAGGTGGTCATCGCGCTGGTCAACGGCTGGGCGGCAGGCGGAGGGCACTCGCTCCATGTCGTCGCCGACCTGACCCTCGCGTCGCGGGAGCACGCCAAGTTCAAGCAGACCGATGCCGACGTCGGCTCGTTCGATGCCGGCTTCGGGTCGGCCTACCTGGCCCGCCAGGTGGGGCAGAAGTTCGCCCGCGAGATCTTCTTCCTCGGCGACGTCCACGACGCCGAGGACGCGCACCGGATGGGCATGGTCAACCGGGTGGTGCCCCACGCCGAACTCGAGGACCGGGGCCTGGACTGGGCGGCGAAGATCTGCGGCAAGTCGCCGACGGCGCAGCGCATGCTGAAGTTCGCGTTCAACGCCATCGACGACGGGCTGATCGGTCAGCAGGTGTTCGCGGGCGAGACCACGCGGCTGGCGTACATGACCGACGAGGCGGTGGAGGGCCGCGACTCGTTCCTGGAGAAGCGCGCGCCGGACTGGTCGAAGTTCCCCTACTACTACTGAGCCTCTAGGCCAGGATGGTCAGCGCGAGCGCCCAGGCCGACAGCAGGATCTCCACGACCCCGATCTGGGCCGGGCGACGCCGCGCGCGCGGCATCCACAACGAGCGGGCCGCCAACGCCAGCGCCCAGATCAGCCACCACCAGCCCAGCCAACCCATGGCGACGGCGAAAGCGGCCGCCGTCACGCCCCCGGCGTGGTAGCCCTGGGAACGCGTCGCGGCCGACGGATCGTTGCGTTCCCGGATGAGGCTCTTCACATGGAGGACCGTCCCCACGAAGTAGGCGGTCAGGGCGACCATGATCGCCACGTCCGTGGCTCGCGTCGGATCGTCGGCGCCCCAGGGCTGCAGCACGACCATGAGCCCGCACGACGCGACCACCGTGAGGACACCCGACAGCAGGGACCGTTCGCGGTGCGTCGCGGCAAGGTGTAGGGCCCAGGCGACGAGGCCGGCATACGGCGGCACCCACACCAGGATCCACCAACCCGTCAGCGTCAGGGTCAGAACCGAGAGGGCGCCCGCGACCGCCCCGTAGACGGCGAGCGCGGGGTAGTAGCGCTCACGGCGGCTGGCCGGCGCCTTGACGGTGAGCACGGCGGCGTTGAACGCGAAGTAGCCGACGAGCCACGTCGCGCCCAGGATGAGGTCGGCGGGACCGAGCGGCCGGGCGTCGTGCGCCATGACGAGACCCGCCAGGTACGGCACGACGAGCATCGCCCACGCACCGTGCTGCTTCGGGACCCACCCCGCGGTCTTCACACCCACCGGCCAACGGTAGCGGCAGCATCCGGGCCGGGCAGGTGCGCCTCCGGATAGCAGCGCGGGGGCGGGGTCAGTCGGCCAGGCCGTAGAGCCTGTCGCCGGCGTCGCCGAGGCCGGGGACGATGTACCCGTGCTCGTTGAGCCGCTCGTCGACCGCTGCCACCACCAGGGTGCAGGGGACGTCGAGGTCCGACAGCAGACGGTTCAGCTTCTCGATGCCCTCCGGGGCGGCGAGCAGGCAGATGCAGGTGATGTCATCGGCGCCGCGGTCGACGAGGTACTGCACGGCCCCGCCCAGTGAGCCACCGGTGGCGAGCATGGGGTCGAGCACGTAGCACTGCCGGCCCGAGAGATCGTTGGGCAGGCGTTCGGCGTAGGTGACGGGCTGCAGCGTCTCCTCATCGCGGATCATGCCGAGGAACCCGACCTCCGCGGTGGGCATCAGCCGCAGCATGCCGTCGAGCATCCCGAGACCCGCGCGCAGGATCGGCACGACGAGCGGCGCCGGCTGCGCGAGCTTCACCCCGGTGGTGGCGGTGACCGGGGTCTCGATCTGGGTCTCGACGATGCGCACGCCGCGCGTCGCCTCGTAGGCCAGGAGAGTGACGAGCTCCTCCACCAGACGCCGGAACACCGGCTGTTCGGTCTCCTTGTCCCGCAGGACGGTGAGCTTGTGATCGACGAGCGGATGGTTCACGACGCAGAGTTCCACGACCCATAGCGTCCCACATCCCGGGCCGGGGTGCGTAGCGCCCACCGACACATCGGCTCCCGGGGGTGTGTCGCGCGGCCATGCGTGCAAGGATGGGCAGGCACCGACCGAAAGGAGTCAGTCATGGACGCGTTTGACGAGGACGCCGAACCCTTCGACCTCAACGACGTGGACGACGACTCCGACGAGCCGGAGGATGACTACGACGAGTACGACGATCTCGAGGACGCCACCGAGGACGACATCGACCTGGTCGTGGCGCTCTACCGCGAGGACGGCAAGGCCGTGGCGGTGCCGCTCGACATCGATCTTGCCAACGACCTCGACGAGCTGATCAACCAGCTCGGCCGCCTGCCCGGGGACTCCGGCGCCGACGGCTGGGTGTCGGTGGCCGGCGAGTTCTTCGTCATCTGCCGCGTCCGGGGCCGAACCGTCGAGGTGCTGCTGTCCGACGTCACGGCGGCCACTGACTGGCCGATCGCCCGCGACGTCGTGGACTACCTCGGCGAGGAGATGCCGGAGGATGACGACGACCCGGCGCCGCTCGGCGACCTCGGTCTGTACGGAGCGAGCGGCCTGCGCGCGTTCGAGATGGAGGCCATCGCCACCGACTACGACGAGGACTCCGACGTGCTGCTCGGCCGCATCGCCGCCAAGCTGAAGATCGAGTCCGAGTTCGACAGCGCGGTCGAGGCCTTCGACGAGTAGCGTGGCCACCCGCTGGCACGCCGCGATGCGGCAGGCGCTCGACGAGGCGGCCGCGGCCGAGAGTCACGGCGATGTGCCCATCGGGGCCGTGATCCTCGGGCCCGACGGCGACATCATCGCCCGGGGCGGCAACGAACGCGAACTCACGGGGGACCCCACCGCCCACGCCGAGGTCGTCGCCATCCGGCGGGCGGCCGAGCGCATGGGGGAGTGGCGCCTCACCGGCTGCACCCTCGTCGTGACGCTCGAGCCCTGCACGATGTGCGCCGGGGCGATCGTTGCGAGCCGGGTCGACCACCTGGTGTTCGGGGCGTTCGACGACAAGGCCGGCGCGGTCGCGTCGTTGTGGGACGTGGTGCGCGACCCGCGGCTCAACCACCGTCCGCAGGTCACCTCCGGGGTGCTGGCCGACGAGTGCTCGGCGGTGCTGGACAGCTTCTTCCAGAAGCGCCGCTAGCCAGCGCCCTGCCGGCGTTCCACGTACACGCCAGTGTTCCTGTCCGGCGCCAGCCCTAGCGCCCGGCGCGAGCCTTACTGACCGACGCCAGCGTCACTGCCCGTGGCCAGCGCAATTGCGCAGGCATCGAGC
>JAUHXZ010000114.1 GCA_030426725.1 Actinomycetes bacterium | reverse complement strand
CCACCCGCTGGTCGAGCTGACGCCCCGTGGGTTGAGCCGGGCGGCGTCGCTCTGCGACGTCCCCGCGTCGAAACCCCCGTCGCCCGCCAGCGGAACTGTCCCCAAGTCCGGGTGTCGAGGGGTGGGGCCGGGCCGCCCACGCTCCCGGGACGGGCGCTGCGCGCCGGTCCGGTCGCGACGCCCACCCAACCTGCCCCGGCCCCACCCCTCGACACCCTCATGCTGTCCGGCCGACGGTTTGGACGCTCATCACTCGCGGACGCCAGCCTTACTGCTCCATGCCAGCCCAATTGCGCAGGCGACGAGCAGTATGGCTGGCGTCGGGCGTGACCCGCCTCCGCCAGTAAGGAGCGCCCACCCTCGATGCCCGGACCGGCGATCTTCCACCGGCGGGCGGGAGGCTATTTTGCCGCGACCGCGACGGGTGCTCTTGGTGGATGGCCACGTGGACCGGAACGCCGTTGCAACACTCGCCCCCTAGTGTGGGAGCGGACCGACCGGCCACCGAAAGGGAGCAGCATGGGGTACTTCGACGGAGACGGACGCAGCAACTGGGACCGCATGGTGGCCGGCGACCCGTACATCGCGGACGACCCGCTGCTCCTCGAACGGATCCGCCGGGGCATGCAACTGGCCGCGGACTACCAGGAGGCCGTCCACGCCGGCGACGAGAACGCGCGTGCGATCCTCGCAGACCTCATCGGCAGCCTGGGGGAGGAATCGATCATCCGGCCGCCGCTGACGGTCGACTTCGGCGACTTCATCACCATCGGTGCGCGCACTTTCATCAACTTCAACCTCACGGCGCTCGACGTCGCTCCCATCACGATCGGCGAGGACTGCGTCATCGGCCCGAACGTGCAACTGCTCACCCCGACCCACCCGCTGGACCCGCAGGCCCGCCTCGACAAGATCGAGTCCGCAGAACCGGTCACCATCGGCGACAACGTCTGGCTGGGCGGCGGCGTGATCGTGTGCCCGGGCGTGACGATCGGGAAGAACGCGGTCATCGGCGCGGGGTCGGTGGTCACCAAGGACGTGCCCGCCAACGCCATGGCCGTGGGCAATCCGGCCCGCGTCCTGCGCGTGCTCCGCTGAGCCGGTTCCTGGCACTCCACTTGATTGAGTGCTAAGAGGGGGATAACGTTGGCGTTGGCACTCGACCTGGTCGGGTGCTAACGGTCGGACGGCACCGCGACGACGCCCGGCCAACCATCCTGACCTATTCCGCCGACCCCCGCGGGTCGGATATGACAGAAAGGTGTTTGACGTGGCAACCACGATCAAGCCTCTTGAGGACCGCATCCTCATCCAGCCGCTCGAGGCCGTCCAGACCACCGCCTCCGGCCTCGTCATCCCCGACACGGCCAAGGAGAAGCCGCAGGAGGGCAAGGTCGTCGCCACCGGCCCCGGCCGCATCGACGACAAGGGCAACCGCATCCCGCTGGACGTCGCCGAGGGCGACGTCGTGATCTTCTCGAAGTACGGCGGCACCGAGGTCAAGTACGACGGCCAGGAGTACCTCCTGCTGAACGCCCGCGACATCCTCGCCGTCGTCAGCAAGTAAGGAACACTCAATGCCGAAGATTCTCGCATTCGACGAGGAGGCGCGCCGTGCGCTCGAGCGCGGCGTCGACACCCTCGCCAACACCGTCAAGGTGACGCTCGGCCCCAAGGGCCGCTACGTCGTGCTGGACAAGAAGTGGGGCGCCCCGACCATCACCAACGACGGCGTGACCGTCGCCAAGGAGGTCGAGCTCGACGATCCGTACGAGGACCTGGGCGCGCAGCTCGCCAAGGAGGTCGCCACCAAGACCAACGACGTCGCCGGTGACGGCACCACGACGGCCACCGTGCTGGCGCAGGCCATGGTGCACGCCGGCCTGCGCGCCGTCGCCGCCGGGGCCAACCCCATCGGCCTCAAGCGCGGCATCGACAAGGCCGTCGAGGCCGTCGTCGAGCGCCTGCGTGAGAACGCCCGCCCGGTCGACACCACCGCCGACATGGCGTCGGTGGCCACGATCTCGTCGCGCGACGAGGAGATCGGCGCCCTGATCGCCGAGGCGTTCGACAAGGTCGGCAAGGACGGCGTCATCACCGTCGACGAGTCCCAGACCATGGGCACCGAGCTCGAGTTCACCGAGGGCATGCAGTTCGACAAGGGCTACCTGTCCCCGTACATGGTGACCGACGCCGACCGCATGGAGGCCGTGCTGGAGGATCCCTACATCCTCATCCACAGCGGCAAGATCTCCTCGATGAACGATCTCCTCCCGTTGCTCGAGAAGGTCATCGCCGCCAAGGGCACGCTGTTCATCGTGGCCGAGGATGTCGACGGCGAGGCGCTGTCGACGCTCGTGGTCAACAAGATCCGCGGCACCTTCACCTCCGTGGCCGTCAAGGCCCCCGCCTTCGGCGACCGCCGCAAGGCCATGCTGGAGGACATCGCGATCCTGACCGGCGGTCAGGTCGTCGCCCCCGAGGTCGGCCTCAAGCTCGACCAGGTGGGCCTCGAGGTCCTGGGCCGCGCCCGCCGCGTCGTCGTCGCCAAGGACAACACGACGATCGTCGACGGTGCCGGTGACGCCGGGGAGGTGACCGGCCGGGTCTCGCAGCTGCAGGCCGAGATCGCCCGCACCGATTCCGACTGGGATCGAGAGAAGCTCCAGGAGCGGGTCGCGAAGCTGGCCGGCGGCGTGTGCGTCATCAAGGTCGGCGCCGCCACCGAGGTGGAACTGAAGGAGAAGAAGCACCGCATCGAGGACGCCGTCTCGGCCACCCGCGCGGCCATCGAGGAGGGCATCGTCGCCGGCGGCGGCGCCTCCCTCATCCACGCCGGCGCGGTCCTGTCGGGCAGCCTGGGCCTCTCGGGTGACGAGAAGGCCGGCGTCGACGTCATCGCGAAGGCGCTCGTCGAGCCGCTGCGCTGGATCGCCGAGAACGGCGGTGAGCAGGGCTACGTCATCACCACCAAGGTGGCGGAGATGGGCCCCGGCCACGGCTACAACGCCAAGACCGGCGAGTACCAGAACCTCGTCGAGAACGGCGTCATCGACCCGGTCAAGGTGACGCGCTCCGCGCTCGCCAATGCCGCGTCGATCGCCTCGCTGCTGCTCACCACCGAGACCCTGGTGGTGGACAAGCGCGAGTCCGGCGACGAGGACTGAGCAACACCGCACCTCATCGTGCTGCGCCCCCGGGGATCCGATCCCCGGGGGCGCAGCCGCGTGCCGGCGATGAGGGACCACCGCCGCGACGGGGATAGACTGGGAACCGCGTCCCCAGACCCCGACCGAGAGGTGTGCCGTGCAAGAAGAGCTGACCGGAGCAGGGGTTCCCGCCCCGTTCGCCGCAATGGGCCTCACGTTCGACGACGTGCTGCTGCAGCCGAACCAGTCCGACATCATCCCCTCCGAGGTCGACACCGGTAGTCAGTTCACCCGCCGCATCCACCTCAACACACCTCTGCTGTCCGCCGCGATGGACACCGTCACCGAGCACCGCATGGCCATCGCCATGGCCCGCGAAGGCGGTATCGGCATCCTGCACCGCAACCTCAGCATCGAGGACCAGGCGCAGATGGCCGACCAGGTGAAGCGCTCCGAGGCCGGGATGGTCAGCGAGCCGATCACCGTCTCGCCGGACGCCACCCTCGGCGAGGTCGATGAGCTGTGCGCCGCCTACCGGATCTCCGGAGCCCCCGTCGTCGACGCCGAGGGCACGCTGGTCGGGATCATCACCAACCGGGACATGCGATTCGAGGACGACCCGTCCCGCCCCGTGCACCAGGTGATGACCAAGTCCCCGCTCGTCACCGCGCCGGTCGGCGTCTCCAACGACGAGGCGCTGGGGCTCATGGCCCGACACAAGATCGAGAAGCTGCCGATCATCGACGCGCAGGGCAAGCTCAGTGGGCTCATCACCCTCAAGGACTTCGTGAAGGCCGACAAGTACCCCAACGCCGCCAAGGACGCCCAGGGACGGCTCCGCGTCGGTGCCGGCATCGGGTTCTTCGGCGACTCGTGGGAGCGGGCCATGGCGCTGGTCGAGGCGGGCGTCGACGCCATCATCGTCGACACCGCGCACGGCCACAGCAGGGGCGTGGTCGACATGATCAAGCGCCTCAAGGCCGAACCCGCAGCGGCCGACGTGGACATCGTCGGCGGCAACGTCGCCACCTACGCCGGCGCCAAGGCACTCGTCGAGGCGGGTGTCGACGCGGTGAAGGTCGGCGTCGGCCCCGGCTCGATCTGCACGACCCGCGTCGTCGCCGGCGTCGGCGTCCCCCAGGTCACCGCCATCTTCGACGCGGCCCGCGCCGCCCGGCCGGCCGGCGTGCCGGTGATCGGCGACGGCGGGCTCCAGTACTCCGGCGACATCGCCAAGGCGATCGTCGCGGGCGCCTCCACCGTCATGCTCGGCTCACTGCTCGCCGGCTGCGCCGAGAGCCCCGGCGAACTCGTCTTCATCAACGGCAAGCAGTTCAAGAGCTACCGCGGCATGGGTTCGCTGGGCGCCATGGCGGCCCGAGGGCGCAAGGCCTCCTACTCGAAGGACCGCTACTTCCAGGCCGACGTCACCACCGACGACAAGCTCGTCCCGGAAGGCATCGAGGGTCAGGTCGCCTACCGCGGCCCGCTCGCCGCGGTTGCCTATCAGCTCGTCGGCGGGCTACGGCAGTCGATGTTCTACTCCGGCGCCGCGACGATCCCCGAGCTGCAGGACCGTGGACGCTTCGTGCGCATCACGTCGGCCGGTCTGCGAGAATCGCATCCGCACGACATCCAGCTCACCGCCGAGGCACCCAACTACCAGTCGCGCTGACGCCAAGAAGGAGAAACCCCGCCATGTATGAGCTCGGGCGCAGCAAGCGCGCCAGCCACGCCTACTCGTTCGACGACGTCGCGATCGCCCCCACCAGGCGCACGCGCGGCGAGGCGGAGGTGGACCTCACCTGGAAGATCGACGCGGTCTCGTTCGACGTGCCGATCGTCGCCGCCCCGATGGACTCGGTCATGTCGCCGGCCACCGCCATCCGCATGGGCGAGCTGGGCGGCCTCGGCGTTCTCAACCTCGAGGGGCTGTGGACCCGCTACGAGGATCCGCAACCCCAGTACGAGCTCATCACGCAGCAGTCCGACCACATCGCGGCCACCCGGCGGCTCCAGGAGATCTACGCGGAGCCCGTCAAGGCCGAGCTGATCCGCGACCGGCTGGCCGAGCTCCGCGCCGCCGGTGTCCCGGTGGCCGGTGCCCTGTCGCCGGCGCGCACGCTCGAGTTCGCGCCGGTACTGGAGAAAGCCGGCATGGACTTCGTCGTGATCCGCGGCACCACGGTGTCCGCCGAGCACGTCGGTGGCGAGGACACGCTCAACCTCAAGGACTTCATCTACCACTACGACGTGCCCGTCCTCGTCGGCGGCGTGGCCACCTACCGCGCCGCGCTGCACCTCATGCGCTCCGGCGCCGCGGGTGTGCTCGTCGGTTTCGGCGGCGGCGCCACGCACACGACGGCGTCGGTGCTCGGCATCGAGGTGCCGATGGCGTCGGCGGTCGCGGACGTCGCGGAGGCGCGGCGCGACTACCTCGAGGAGTCGGGCGGCCGTTACGTGCATCTCATCGCCGACGGGGCCGTCGGCCGCTCCGGCGACATCGCCAAGGCCATCGCCTGCGGCGCCGACGCCGT
>JAUHXZ010000113.1 GCA_030426725.1 Actinomycetes bacterium | reverse complement strand
TCTTCGTCTCTCCCCTCGATAGGTGGTCATGTCCACGGAAGCCGTACGCGCCCGCTGGGGCGTCGTGATGCTCTTCTGGCTCAACGGTGTGGCATGGACCTCCCTGCTGCCCCGCTATCCCGAGATCAAGACCGCCCTCGACGCGTCGAACACCGCGTTCGGGCTGGCCGTCGGGCTGGGGCCCGTCGGCGGGCTCCTCGCCGGCCTCTTCACCGCCCGGCTGGTGCGCCGGTTCTCCTCGGCCGGCGTGGCGACGGTGGGCCTGATCCTCGGCGTCGCGGGCCTCAACGCCGTCGCCAACTCCCCGACGCTGGTGCTCTTCTCCCTGTCGTTGGCATGGATGGCGGCGATGGACGCCTTCACCGACATCTCGATGAACGCGCACGGCCTGCGGGTCCAGAAGCTCTACGGCCGGACCATCCTCAACTCCTTCCACGGCTGGTGGTCGATCGGCGCGGTGGCCGGCGGCGTCCTCGGGTCGGCCGCGGCTCAGGTGGGCATGCCGATCGAAGTCCAGGCGTTCGTCGCGACCGTCGTGTTCGGCGGCATGGCGCTCTACGCCCGAACGCTCCTGCTGCCCGGGAAGGACCACACTCCCGCGATCGTCGAGGGTGACGCGGCCCAGGTGCGTCCCCAGCGCCGACTGCCCGCGGGGATCTGGGTGCGGCTCATCGCGCTCGGCATGCTGGGTGGCTCCGTCGGGCTCGTCGAGGACAGTGCCGCCTCGTGGGGCGCCGTCTACATGGACGGCATGTTCGACGTGATCCCGTTCGTCGCCGGCCTCGCCTTCGTCGCGCTGCAGTCCGCGCAGATGGTCGGGCGCTTCACCGGCGACGCGCTCGTCAACCGGATCGGCGCCAGGTCGGCGGTGACGCTCGGCGTGACCGTCGCGGCGGTCGGCACGGGCTTCGCGGTCGCGGTCCCCTCCCCCGCCACGACGATCATCGGCTTCGCCTGCGCCGGCTGGGGCATCGCGACCGGGATCCCGTCGGCCATGCACGCCGCCGACGAACTGCCCGGGATGGCGCACGGGTCGGGTCTGACGTTCGTGTCGTGGCTCATGCGCGTCGGCTTCTTCGCCGGCCCGCCGCTGATCGGCGTCATCGCCGACGCCGTCGGGCTGCGCTGGGCGCTCATCGTCGTGCCGATGACGGCCGTGTTCGCTCTGGTCCTGACCCCGGCACTCACTCCTCCCCGCACCGCGAAGCCCGAGATCCTCTGACCCGACCCCCGACCGCCGGGGGGCGGGTTGAGCCTGACACGCGGTTCGTTGGAGGGCGTTGAGCCTGAGCCATGGCTCAACAACCGAATCAGGCGATTTGAGCGGTTCAGCGACGTCGGGCCACGGCTCAGGCTCAACGGGTGGGGCGGGCGGTGCGGCGACGTCGAACCACGGATCGGGCTCATCCGCGCGCGGGGCGGGCTGGAACCCTGGTTGACTTGCACCATGACGCTCGCCCTTCCCACACCCCGAACGCCGGAGCCGATGTCAGCCCCGCAGATCCGGTGGGGCGTGCTCGGGGCCGGCACCATCGCCGGAGACTTCGTCGAGTCGCTGCGAAAGCACACCCGACAGCGGGTCGTCGCGGTGGGGTCACGCACCCTCGAGAAGGGGGCCTGGTTCGCGGCACGGCACGGCGTCGAGCGCAGCATCGCCGGCTACGAGGCGCTGGTGGCCGACCCGGAGGTCGACGCGGTGTTCGTCGCCACCCCACACAGCGAGCACCGAGCCAATGCGCTGCTGGCCATCGCCGCCGGCAAGCACGTCCTCGTGGAGAAGGCCTTCACCCGCAACCTCGCCGAAGCCACCGAGGTGGTCGACGCCGCACGCGCCGCCGGGGTCACCGCCATGGAAGCGATGTGGACCCGCTTCCTCCCGCACATCGACATCGTGCGCCAACTCCTCGCCGACGGCGCCCTCGGCGAGGTCGAGACCTTGATGGCCGATCAGGGCTACCGGTTCCCGGACGACCCGGGATCCCGGCTGTTCGATCCGGCGCTGGCGGGCGGCGCGATGCTGGACCTCGGCGTCTACCCCGTCAGCTTCGCCCACTTCGCGCTCGGCGCCCCCGGCACCGCCAGGGCGGCCGGCACACGGGCCCGCACCGGCGTCGACCGGCAGATCTCCGCCGTCCTGTCCGGCTTCACGCAGCACCCCGCCGCGCACGCCGTCGTCTCGACGACACTGGCCGCGACCACCCCCGGAAGCGCCTTCGTCGCGGGCGCCGAGGCCCGTGTCGAGATCCCCGGCCCTTTCAGCGCTCCGCAACCGATCCGGCTGGTCTCC
Source organism: Actinomycetes bacterium (assembly GCA_030426725.1). Lineage (GTDB taxonomy): Bacteria > Actinomycetota > Actinomycetes > Propionibacteriales > Propionibacteriaceae > Arachnia. The sequence goes on along the minus strand of JAUHXZ010000113.1, from coordinate 3,422 downwards.
CGGGCGGGCGAGGCCGCCGCCTCGGAACCGCCGCGGATCACCGGGCGGGACGGGCTTTGCCTCCAGGCGGCGCACTTCGCCAGCCTCGTCGCCGAGGGGCGCCCGCAGTCGGACCTGCTGCCGCTCGACGAGACCCTCGCCATCATGGCGACGATGGACGAGTTGCGCCGCCAGGCCGGCGTGGTTGACTAGGCCCCATGACGACGACGCTGCCGGCTCCCCGCACCCCCGACCCGATGTCCGCACCGCCGCTGCGCTGGGGCGTGCTCGGCTCGGGCTTCATCGCGGGAAGTTTCGTCGACGCGCTGCACAAGTTCACCCGACAGCGCGTGGTGGCCGTCGGATCGCGGACCGCGGCCAAGGGCGCCGACTTCGCCGCCCGGCACGGCGTGGAGCGCAGCGTCGTCGGCTACGAGGCGCTGGTCGCGGATCCGGAGGTCGACGTCGTCTACGTCGCCACCCCGCACAGCGAGCACCGCGACAACGCACTGCTGGCCATCGCCGCCGGCAAGCACGTCCTCGTGGAGAAGGCCTTCACCCGCAATCTCAGCGAGGCCACTGAGGTGGTCGACGCCGCACGCGCCGCCGGGGTCACCGCCATGGAAGCGATGTGGACCCGCTTCCTCCCACACATCGACATCGTGCGCCAACTCCTCGCCGACGGCGCCCTCGGCGAGATCGAGACCGTGTTCGCCGACCACGGCCAATGGTTCGAGAAGGACCCCGATTTCCGGCTCTTCGATCCCGCCAAGGCCGGCGGCGCGATGCTGGACCTCGGCGTCTACCCCGTCAGCTTCGCCCACTTCGCGCTCGGCGCCCCAGGGTCCGCGCTCGCGGCCGGCACCACCGCCTTCACCGGGGTGGACCGCCAGATCTCCGCCGTCCTGACCGGCTTCCAGGCCCACCCCGCGGCCCATGCCGTCCTCACGACGACGCTGGCCGCTCGCACCCCCACGACGGCCTGCGTCGCGGGCGACGCGGCGCGCGTCGAGATCCCCGGCTGGTTCTACGCGCCGCAGCAGATCACGCTGACCACGCGCGACGGGGAGGTGACGACATCGGGGAAGTCCCCGTACTTCGAGCACGAGGGGCTGTGCCTCCAGGCCGCGCACTTCGCGTCGCTCGTCGCCGAGGGGCGCACGGAGTCCGACCTGCTGCCGCTCGACGAGACCCTCGCCGTCATGGCGACGATGGACGAGTTGCGCCGCCAGGTCGGCGTCTCCCTGCCCGGAGAGACGCTCTGACGCTAGGGCCAGATCCCGCTGAACACCTCGTCGACCAGATCGTCGAAGATACCGAGCTCCCAGGCCACGTCGAGGGCCGTGTAGCGGGACCGGTAGTACATCGCGCGGGGGAACGTCGCCCGCACGTCGTCGCCGGTCAGCCCGATGTCCTCGGGGCGTGAGGGCGCTCCGGCCAGGCGCAGCCGCGCCGCGAGGTCGGCGGCCGGGACAAGTTGGGCCCTGAGCCGCTCAGCCGTCGCCGGCCAATCCGCGACCAGCGGCGCCAGCCGCGCGTACAGTTCCTCGCCCGACGCGTACTTGGCCCGGGTCTCGCGGACGGCGTGGTCGGCGAGGGCGCCGACGAACAGTTTCCGGATGTCCGCCTCGATCTCGCCCCACGGTTGCCGACGCGCGACGGCGGCGCGCAGATCCGTCCTGGAGAGGTCACGGCCGAGGAGGGCCTCGTAGAACGCGCACATGGCGAGCGATCCGACGGCGACCTTGGCCCCGTGGGACAGCGGCGGGTCGTGGTCCTCGCCGAGATGCGCGAGTTCCCACAGATGCGAGAAGTAGTGTTCCGCGCCGGAGGCGGGCCGCGTGCCGCCGTAGGCCTGCATGGCCAGCCCGGAGAGGCACAGGCCCTCGACGAGCCCGTCGAAGGCGTCGGGGTCTCCCGCGGCGAGCGCGGCGGGCCGCGACAGGGCGGACGAGACGCCGGACTGCACCATCGCCCACACGTCCGCGTCGACGGGCTCGATGCCCGTCACGTCCGCGAGAATCCAGTCCGCGCCCCCCGGGATCTTGGCGGCGAGGTCACCGTAGCCGGACGCGGTCAGATGTCCAGGTGCCGCCGCGACGACGTCGAGGTCCATGACGACCACCACGGGTGCCTTGCAGGCCCGGGTGGTCTTGACGCCGTTCTCGCTCATCGGAGCGCCCGCGCCGGTGTAACCGTCCATCGACGCCGCCGTGCCGACGACGGCGTAGTCGCGGCCCAGCTCGAAGGCCGCCAGTTTCACCAGGTCGTTGAGCGTCCCCGCTCCGAGCGCGACCGGCGTCGCCTCCCCCATCGCCGCCTTGATGACCTCGCAGTTGTCGTACGACGCGTAGAGGGTGGGGCTCCCGGGGAAGACGAGCGGCTCGGCCATGACGCACCCGGCGGCCTCCAGCGACGCCACAAGGCGAGGTCCCGCCCCCGCCCACGTGTTGTCGTCGGCCACGACGAGGAAGGGGCCGGTGCCGAGTTGAGCCGCGATGCGCGGGCCGGCCTGGGGCAGGACTCCGCGGCCCACGACGACGTCCCTCGTGTCGGAGGCGCGCCGTAGGGCGGCGGTCAGTGGGCTTCCGGTCATGCGCCGATCCCCCGCGCACGCGCGACGCACCGGCGCCCCGGACGGAGATCGGTGCGCGCGGGCATCAGTCGATGATGAGCTCGGGGTAGACCGGCTGCCACATCCGGTCGAAGACGTCCTGGACGGGGTTGTCCAGTTCGATCCCCGCGACCCCGTCTTCGGCGGCGGCCTGCGCGACCGCGATCGCCACCGTCGCCGACACCTCCCGCAGGTCGGAGATGCGCGGCAGCAACGGGGCACCGAGCGAATGGATGCTCACCAGCGACGCCACCGCCCGCGACGCGGCGGCGATCATCCGGTCGGTGACCCGTGACGCTTGGCACACCGCCACCCCGAGCCCCAGCCCTGGGAAGACCAGTGCGTTGTTGGCCTGGGCGATGTCGAAGGTGGCCTGCTCGCGCTCAACGGGATCGAACGGCGACCCGGTCGCGATGAGCGCCGCGCCGTCGGTCCACTCGAGCAGGTCCGCCGGGGTGGCCTCGGCGAGCGCCGTCGGGTTCGACAGCGGCATGATGATGGGCCGCGGCGTGTGAGCGGCCATGTCCCTGACCATCTCCTCGGTGAACGTCCCCGGTTGCCCGGAGGTGCCGATGAGAATGGTGGGATGCGCGTTGCGCACCACGTCCGCGAGCGTGATGCGGCCCGGATCGTCGAGGTCCCAGTCGGCCACCTCGGCCCTGCTCCGGGCGTAGGGCTTCTGGAAGTCACGCACGCGGCGAGAGTCCTCCGTGATGAGGCCGCGGCTGTTGAGGCACCAGAACCGGCTGACGGCCTCCTCCTCGCTGAGCCCCTCCTCGACCATCATGTCGCGGAAGAGGTCGGCGATGCCGATGCCCGCCGTCCCGGC
>JAUHXZ010000112.1 GCA_030426725.1 Actinomycetes bacterium | reverse complement strand
GCCGTCCCCGAGCCCGCGCGCGCCATGGAGGATCCCGCCGAGCCGTTCCGCGTTCTGTTCGTCTGCACCGCCAACATCTGCCGGTCCGCGTACGCCGACGTCGCGGCCCGGGCCGGTGCGCCGAAGGGGGTCGAGTTCGGTTCGGCCGGGACCAGCGCCCTCGTCGGGCAGCCGATCGATCCGCCGATGGCCGAGCAGCTGCAGGGCATTGGCCGGCCGGCGGAGCATCGTGCCCGGCAACTGACGAAGGGGCTGGCCGACGAGGCCGATCTCATCCTCGCGATGACGTCCGAGCACCGTCGCTACATCCTCGACGTCTGGCCGGGGCTGGCCCAGAAGACGTTCGTGCTCGGTCACGCCGCGCGGGTGACGGCTCAGCTGTCCGAGCCCGTCCCCCGCACCGAGTTGGCTGAGCTCCTGTGGGCGAACCGCACGGTCGACGAGAGCGATGATGTGCGCGACCCGTACAACCAGGGAGTGGAGGCCGCCGAGTTCGCGGCCAGCACGATCGACAGCTACCTCGAGGTGCTTCTTCGCGCCCTGCGCTCCTATCCGCCGGCCTGAGGATCGGTCAGGTGCCTGCCGTGAGGTACCCGGCGAGCGCCCCGTGCCAGTCGGGTGGGGTGTGGCCGGTGGCCTGGAGCCGGGTGAGGTCGAGGACGCTGTTGGTGGGGCGGGGTGCGCTGATGCGGTTGAGGCCTGCGGTGTAGGCGGCGGTGGTGACGCCGGTGACGCGGTCGGGGTCGTGGCCGGTGAGGGTGAAGACTTCGCGTGCGATGTCGGCCCACGTGGCGGGCTCGCCGGTGTTGGTGAGGTTGTAGGTGCCGTGGGGGGCACGGCTCGTGAGTAGGTGGCGGATGCCGCTGGCGAGGTCGTGGGTGAAGGTGGGGCGGCCGGTCTGGTCGTTGACGACGGTGGGGTTGATGCCGCGCTCGGCGAGATCGGCCATGGTGCGGACGAAGTTGGGGCCGTCGCCGATGACCCAGCTGGTGCGCACGATGTAGTGGCGTGGGGTGGTGGTGGCGGCGAGGTCTCCGGCGGCTTTGGTCTGGCCGTAGACGCCGAGTGGGCAGAGGGGGTCGTCTTCGAGGTAGGGGCCGGGTTTGGTGCCGTCGAAGACGTAGTCGCTGGAGATGTGGACCAGCGTGAGGCGGTGTTCGGTGGAGGCCCGGGCGAGGAGGGCGGGGCCGTGGGCGTTGATGGCCCAGGCTGCGGCGCGGCCGTCGGGGGTCTCCGCGGTGTCGACGGCGGTGTAGGCGGCGGCGTTGATGACGGTGTCGTAGTCGCGCCAGGGCCAGGCGGCGACCGCTTCGGGGTCGGTGAGGTCCAGGTCCTCTCGCCCGGCATGGGTGACGTGGGTGTTGTCGCCGAACTCGTGGGCGAGGGCCTTGCCGAGTTGACCGTTGGTGCCGAGGATGAGGGTGCGTTTCGGCGGTATGGGGGTGACGTCGGCGAGCCGGGGGCGGGTGAGGTCGTTGCTGCTCATTTGGGCCCGGGCGAGGGGGATGGGCCACTCGATGTTGACGGTCTCGTCGGCCAGGTTGACGCCGACGTAGTCGGCGTCGGGGGACCAGTGGTCGTTGACGAGGTAGGTGTAGGCGGTGTCGGGTTCGAGGGTCTGGAACGAGTTCCCGACGCCTCGGGGGACGAACACGGCGGTGCCGGGGGTGAGTTCGGCGGTGACGACGGTGCCGAATCCGGGGCCTTCGCGGAGGTCGACCCAGGCGCCGAAGGCCCGGCCCGACGCGACGGAGATCCACTTGTCCCAGGGTTCGGCGTGGATGCCGCGGGTGGTGCCGACTGCGGCGTTGAAGGAGATGTTGTTCTGGACCGGTTCGAAGTCCGGCAGGCCCAGGGCGGTCATCTTGGCCCGTTGCCAGTTCTCCTTGAACCAGCCGCGGCTGTCGCCGTGCACGGGGAGGGTCCAGAGGGTGAGGCCGTCGATGGCGGTGGGGCTCGCGGCGAGGGGGGTGGGGTGCGTCACAGGGGGCTCATTGTCCTTGGGCGGCGTACTTGGCTTCGGTGGCGTCCTTGGCCGGGGCCCACCAGGCTTCGTGGGTGCGGTACCAGTCGATGGTGTCGGTGAGGCCGGCCTCGAGGTCGCGGAAGCGGGGTTCCCAGCCGAGTTCGGTGCGCAGTTTGGTGGCGTCGATCGCGTAGCGCATGTCGTGGCCGGGGCGGTCGGCGACGTGGTCGAAGTCGTCCTCGGGGTGGCCCATGAGGCGCAGCAGCAGGCGGACGACGTCGATGTTGCTCTTCTCCCCGTCGGCGCCGATCAGGTAGGTCTCTCCGATCCGGCCCGCGTTGAGGATGGTCATGACGGCGGTGGAGTGGTCCTCGGCGTGGATCCAGTCGCGCACGTTCAGCCCGGTGCCGTAGAGGCGGGGGCGGACGCCGCGGAGCAGGTTGGTGATCTGGCGGGGGATGAACTTCTCCACGTGCTGGTAGGGGCCGTAGTTGTTGGAGCAGTTCGAGATGGTGGCCTCGACGCCGAACGAGCGGACCCATGCGCGGACGAGGAGGTCGCTGCCGGCCTTCGTCGACGAGTACGGCGACGACGGCTGGTACGCGGTGGCCTCGGTGAACTTGGCGGGGTCGTCGAGTTCGAGGTCGCCGTAGACCTCGTCGGTGGAGATGTGGTGGTAGCGAACCTTGTGCCGGCGGACGGCCTCGAGCAGCGTGAAGGTGCCCACCAGGTTGGTCTGCACGAACGGCGACGGGTCGTTCAGCGAGTTGTCGTTGTGGGACTCGGCCGCGTAGTGCACCACGGCGTCCGCGTCGGCGACCAGCGAATCGACCAGGTCGGCGTCGTCGATGGATCCGTGCACGAACCGCATCCGGTCGTCGGGGATCCCGGCCAGCGAGGCGCGGTTGCCGGCGTAGGTGAGGGCGTCGAGGACGGTGACGGTGTGGTCGGTGGTGTCGATGACGTGGTGAACGAAGTTGGAGCCGATGAACCCGGCGCCACCGGTCACGAGGAGATGCGCCATCAGAGGCCCTGCTCCAGCAGCCGCAACAGATACGCCCCGTAGCCCGATTTCACCAAGGGCTCGGCCCGCTCGGCCAGTTCGGCGTCGGTGAGGAAGCCTTGCCGCCAGGCGACCTCCTCCGGCACGCCGATGTTGAGCCCGGTGCGCTTCTCCACGGTGCGGACGTAGTCGGTGGCATCCGCCAACTGGTCGAAGGTGCCCGTGTCGAGCCAGGCCGTGCCGCGGGGCAACGCCTCGACCTGCAAGGTGCCCCGCTGGAGGTACTCGCGGTTGACGTCGGTGATCTCCAACTCGCCACGCGACGACGGCTTCAGCCCGCCCGCGATGCTGACCACGTCGTTGTCGTAGAAGTACAGCCCGGGGATCGCGTACGGGGAGCGCGGCCTGGCGGGTTTCTCCTCCAAAGACACGGCCCTGCCTTCAGCGTCGAACTCGACCACTCCGTAGGCCTCGGGGTTGGCCACCCGGTAGGCGAACACCGCTGCCCCGTCGACGTCGCTGAACCGGGACAGCCGCGAGCCGAGCCCCGGCCCGTAGAGCAGGTTGTCGCCCAGTACCAGGGCGACCTTCTCATCGCCGATGAAGTCCGCGCCGATGATGAACGCCTGCGCCAGCCCGTCCGGTGACGGCTGCTGCGCATGCGTGATCTTGATCCCGAACCGGGACCCGTCACCCAGGAGCCGCTCGAACGCGGGCGCATCGTGCGGGGTCGTGATCACGAGGATGTCGTCGATGCCCGCCAGCATCAGCGTCGACAACGGGTAGTAGACCATGGGCTTGTTGTAGACCGGCAGCAGTTGCTTCGACGTTCCCACCGTGACCGGATGCAGGCGAGTCCCCGATCCTCCCGCGAGGATGATCCCCTTCATCGTGTTCCCCTGTCGCTGCTGTGCGTGGCTTCCCCGTTCGGCGCTCCGCCCAGCTTAACGGCGGGGGAACGCAGCAGGGGGACGGCGGGCGCGGGCGCCGGCCGCGATCTCCAGGACTTCCTGGGTGCGGCTTTCACGGCGGGTGGCGGCCAGCTGGCGGCCCACCTGCGTCGAGCGCTCGTCCAGCCATTGTTCCGCGCCCTGCGTCGCCACCAGCCGGGCGCTGTGCTCGCACGCCAGCGCGTCGATCAGCATGTCGTAGAGCGTGATGTAGAGCAGCTCGCGCACGGCCGCGGCCTGCAGGTCACCCGGCGACACGTAGCGGCTGGGCGGGTCGCCGGCCGACGGCGCGGCGTCGAGCGGCAGCAGCCGGCGGACCGTCGGCGGGTCGTCGCCCACGCCGTTGAACGTGCTGGACACGATGTCGAAGCTGCTCAACCGCCCGCGCACGTACTCGCCGAGCAGGTCCTCGGCCAGCCGCAGCATCATCTCAGTGATGCCGTTCAAGCTCATCGGCGCCGCGTAGACGATGTCCGCCCGGACGCCGCGTCGGGCGAGCATCGCCGCCGCCCGGTGCCCGACGCACAGCGTCGGCCCGGGCCCGAGCTCCGTCCGGCGGGCCAGCGCCGCCGCGACGATCCGCGCGTTGTACGCCCCGCACAGCCCCAGCTCCCCGCCGACGACGAGCAGCCCGGGCGGCCCGACGCCGGCGCCGATGCTCGCCCCGGTCCGGGCGACGACCCGGTCCACCCCGTCCCGGTAGAGGTGCGCCGGCTCGACGGCCCGGCGCGTCTCCCGGAAGTGGTGCGCGGACAGGCTCTTCATCGCGCTCACCGCGGAGCGCAGCGTCTGCAGCGACCGCAGCCGGTGCTTGAGCCCGGCCTCGCGCCTCATGGGAGCCCACCCTCCGCCTGACCCGTCGCTTCGACGTCACCGGCGGCCCCGCTGTCGACCGTAGCCCCGGAAGGAACCCCGCGGCCTCCGCCACCAGACCTGTCGCCGGGGGCCAGAAGGACACGCAGCCGGTCCTTCCAGCCGTCGGGCGGCTCCTCGCCCCCGTCGAGGGCGTCCACCACGTCGGGCAGCTCCCGCTCCGCCCGGGCCGCCGCCCCCCACACGGCGGCCGAGGCATCGGCGGGCGACATCCCGTCCAGCCAGCCCTCCGTCAGGGCCGTGACCGCGATGATCTGCGCGGCGGCGCTCCGGACGGTGAACCGCGGCTGGCGCAGCAGCCCGCGCATCAACCGCCCCCGCTCGATGGCTTTCGCGGTGGCGGGGTCGATATCGAGGCCCAGCCGGGTCAGCGACTCCAGCGCCTCGAACCGCGCCATGAGGATCCGCAGGCTCGCCGAGGCCGTCCGCATCACCGCTGACTGCGCCGCCCCGCCGACGCGGGAAACGCTGCGGCCGATGTCGACGGCGGGCCTCAGGTTGCGTTCGAACCGGCCGGGGTCGAGGTAGAGCTGGCCATCGGTGATGGAGATGAGGTTGGTGGGGATGTAGGCGGAGATGTCGCCGTCGGTGGTCTCGACGATGGGGAACGCGGTCACCGACCCGGCGCCGTGCCGCTCGTCGAGGGCGGTGGCGCGTTCGAGGAGTTCGGCGTGGATGTGGAAGATGTCGCCGGGGAACGCCTCGCGGCCGGGGGAGCGGCCGAGCAGCAGCGCGAGCTCGCGGTAGGTGTCGGCGTGCTTGGTGAGGTCGTCGTAGACGATGACGGCGTCCTGGCCGCGGTCGCGGAAGTACTCGGCGGCCGCCGCCCCGGCGTAGGGCGCGAGGTACTGCAGCCCGGGCGCCTGGGCCCCGTCGGCGACGACGAGGAGGGTGTTGTCGAGGGCCCCGGCGCGGCGCAGCG
>JAUHXZ010000111.1 GCA_030426725.1 Actinomycetes bacterium | reverse complement strand
GAACGTCCGCGAAGCCCTGCATGTCGACCCTGCTCTCGCTTGTACGCCTCACCCGGAGGTTCCCTTCCGGAAGTGGACCTGACATCGGGGAAGTGACGTCAGGGCCGCCGGCCGGGAACCACCGGGTAAGCCGCGATCACCCCTGGAAGAGGGAGGTGATCTCGTTGTCCATCTCGGCGAAGGCCTTCTCACTGGCCTCCGAGTAGTCCTGCCATGTCTGGGCGTCCCAGATCTCGGCGCGGTTCATCGCCCCGATCACCACGACGTCGCGATCCAGACCCGCGTAGTCACGCAGGGCCGGGGGGATGGTGACCCGCCCCTGCCGGTCCGGAACTTCCAAGCTGGCCGCCGCGGTCATCATTCGCTGATAGTCGCGGACGGGCTTCACGGTGCTCGGGGCCTTCATGGCTTCCGCCATCAGCGCCTCGAACGTTTGCTGGGGGTAGACCGCGAGCGCCCGTTCCTGTGCACGGGTCACCACGAGCCCCTCCTCCAGCGCGTCGCGGAACTTCGCGGGAAGGATGAGGCGCCCCTTCTCGTCGAGCCGTGGTGTGTACGTCCCCAGAAACAACGGTCAGGCACCCCCTCTCCCTCCACAAGTCCTCCACTACGCTCCATTGCGCACCACCGTACCCCACTTTCCTCCACCAGGGCACCACTTTGTGGCGTGTTGAATCCCCGGCCGCACCCCTGACTACGCTGGAGGGGCCCGTCGCGGGCGAGAGCAGCACTAGGAGTCACGGTGAATCAGACGCCCACACCCCCGCTTGCCGAGGTGTCACAGCTGGCCGGCCGGATCACGTCAGAGATGGCGCGCGTGATCGAGGGGAAGGACCAACAGATCCGCACGGCCGTGACGGTGCTGCTCGCCGAGGGGCACCTGCTGATCGAGGACGTGCCGGGCGTCGGGAAGACGGTGATGGCCAAATCGCTCGGCCGCGCCATCTCGGGCGACGTCAAGCGCATCCAGTTCACGCCGGACCTGCTGCCCAGCGACGTCACCGGCGTGTCGGTGTTCAACCAGTCGACGCGGGAGTTCGAGTTCAAGCCGGGCGGCATCTTCGCGCACATCGTGCTGGGCGACGAGATCAACCGGGCCTCCCCCAAGACCCAGTCGGCGCTGCTGGAGGCCATGGCGGAGGGGCAGGTCTCCGCGGACGGCCACACCTACCGGCTGAACGACCCGTTCATGGTCATCGCCACGCAGAACCCCATCGAGATGGAGGGCACCTATCCGCTGCCCGAGGCACAGCGCGACCGCTTCATGGCGCGCATCACGATGGGCTACCCGGCCAGGACCTCCGAGGTGGCCATGCTCGAGCACCACGCCGGTGGCGACCGCCTCGCCACCGTCTCGCCGGTGACCGACGCGGCGTCGGTGGCGGCCGCGGTTCGGTCCATCCGGTCGGTGTTCGTGGCCCCGGTCATCAACGACTACATCGTGGCGATCGTCGAGGGCACGAGGCGCCACCCGGACCTGCGGCTGGGCGCCAGTCCACGCGCGTCGCTCCACCTCATGCGCACCGCACGGGTCATCGCGGCGCTCGCCGGCCGCGACTACGTGATCCCCGAGGACGTGCGGGCGCTCGCCGTCGAGGTGCTGGCACACCGTGTCCTGCCGACGGTCGAGGCGCAGGTGGCGCACCGCGACCCCGAAGGCATCGTGCGCGCCGTGGTGGACGCCACCGCCGCCCCGAACCGGGGCTGACGCGTTGGCCAAGCGCGGCACCTCCCTCACCGGGCGCGGCACGGTCCTGCTCGTCGCCGGCACGGCCGCGACCGTCGGGGCCGCCTGGCTGGGTGAGCTGGATCTGGTCCTGGTCGTGCTGACCATCGCGGCGCTGCCGCTGGTGGCGGTGTCGTATCTCTACCTGGCCCGCCCCCGTGTGAGCCAGCAGCGCGTCCTCACGCCGGACACGGTGCCGGTGGGCTCGACGAGCCGTGTCGTCATGCACGTGGCCAACCAGACGCCGGCGCAGGGCAGCGTGCTGCGGTTCGTGGACGAGGCCCCCGACGAGGTCGGCGGCGGCGTCAGCTTCGTCATCGCCCGCGGCTTCGGGCGCTGGCAGCAGTCGGTCGGCTACACCCTGGAGACCAGCCGGCGCGGCCGCTTCGAGATCGGGCCGCTGCAGGGCACTGTGTCAGACGCGTTCGGGCTGGCTCGGCGCACGTTCGTCGCAGCGGGCGACCCGTCGCTGCTGCGCGTCACGCCGCACGTGTGGCCGCTGGGTCAGCTCACGCGCGGCGCCGGCCTCGGCGCGGCGGGCGACGCCACTCCCCAGCGCATCGGCTCGGCCGGGCAGGACGACGTCCTGGTACGCGAGCACCGGCACGGCGACGGGATGCGGCGGGTGCACTGGAAGATGACGGCCAAGCAGGGCGACCTCATGGTGCGGCTCGAGGAGCACCCCTGGGATCCGTCGAGCACGCTCATCGTGGACAACCGTCGCTCCGCCCACCTTGGGGAGGGCCCGTCGGGGAGTCTCGAGTGGGCGGTCTCGGCGGTCACGTCGGTGGCAGCGCAACTCATCGAGGGCCGCTACCGCCTGTCGATCCTGGCGCCGTCGGGGACGGTGTTCGAGTCCGGGCACGCCGTCGGCCAGGAGGCCCGGCACAGCATGCTGGAGGCGATGACCGACCTTCCGGAGTCGGGGCAGACCTGGCTCGGGAAGGCCGTCGACGACCCTGATGCGCTGACGACGTCGGCGTCGCTGGTGGCGGTCACCGGCATCATGCACGCGGCCGACGCGGCAGCACTGGTCGCGGCCGGGGGCCGCACGCACAACCTGGTGGCGATGGTCCCCGACGCACCGGCGTGGGGGGTCAGCGACCATGACCACGACGACGCCTGCCGCCTGCTGCGCAACCGCGGGTGGCGGGTGGAGACCTATGCGCCCACCGACACCGTCCCGCACGTGTGGAGGCGGATCCGCCGGTGAGATTCAGCCAGAACCCCTGGACCAGCATCGTCATCTCCGTGGCGACGCTCCTGTCCCTCCTGCCGCTGGCCCCCATGGTCGCCGGCTACGTCCATCTTCCCGACGCCGCTCTCATCGTCGGCGTCTCGGCGCTCATCGGGGTGCTGCTGACGCTGGCCCGGGCGCCGCGCCTGCTGATCCTCGCCGCACAGATCGTGGCCGTCGGCGCGGTCGCGGGGTGGCGCGGCCTGGCGCTCGCCCCGCAGTCGGACGAGGGCGCGCTGGACACGCTGACACTCCTGTCGGGCGAGGGGATCGTCGCGATCCGCACGGGCGCGCCGCCGCTCGAACCGGAACCGGGGCTGGTGTGGCTGCTCATCCTGCTGACGGGGATGATCGTCCTGGTGCTCGAGTTGCTCGTCAACGCGCTCGAGCAACCGGCGTGGGCGATCGCCCCGCTGGGGCTGGTCTTCGGCATCGGCGCGATCACGGTGCCCACGGACCTGTCGTTCTGGTACGCGATCCCGGTGATCGCCGGCTACCTGGCGGTACTGCTCAGCGCCACCGGGGTGCCGGACCCGCCGACCGGGAAGTCGCCGCCGGGGGCGCTCCTGGCGTCGAAGGTTCAGATTGCGGTCGTCTTCGGTGTGGTGGCGTTCGTCGCGGCCATGGTGGTGTCCCCCATGCTGCCCCTCGGGGAGAAGCAGCCTTGGAACTCGGGGCCTGACGGGCCGATCCAGCTCGCCGATCCGACGGTCCGGCTGGAGCAGGACCTCAGGCGGCCGGCCGACAGCCTGGTACTGACCTACCGGACCTCCGACGACCGGCCGGTCTACCTTCGCACCGTCGCGCTGCCGGAGCTCAACTCATCGGGAGCGCGTCTGCTGCCGATGCGGCTGTCCCAGATCGGGCTGAGCGGCGCGTACAGCTTCCCGGGCGACCCGGTGGAGGTGCTCGTCACCATGGCTGGGGTGCCGTCGGAGTACCTGCCGGCGCCGTTCGCGGTGGAGGCCATCGACGCCGAGGGCGAGTGGAGCTTCGACCCGGACACGATGGCCGTCGTGGCCTCGGGCCCGGACAGACTCGAGCAGACCATCGACCTCAGCTACTCGGTGGTGTCGACCATCCCGTCGCCGTCGCGGGAGGAGGTCGAAGCGGCCGAGGCCGGCTCCGGGGTGTCGGCGACGACGAGCGAGGTGCCGGCCGACCTGGAGCCCGCGGTCGAGACGCTGGTCGCCGACGTCGTGGGGTCCGCGGAGACCGCGGGCGAGAAGGCCCTGGCGATGCAGAGCTTCCTGCGGTCCGGCGAGTTCGAGTACACGCTCGCGGCGCCCGCCTCCACCGGCACCGACACGATCAGCGCCTTCCTCCTGGATGACCGGGCCGGCTACTGCATCCACTTCGCCGCGGGGATGATCACGATGGCACGGATGGAAGGGATCCCCGCGCGGATGGCGGTGGGCTTCGCGCCCGGCGAGCGCCTGCCCGACGGGTCCTTCGAGGTGACCGCCCACGACGCGCACGCCTGGCCGGAGCTCTTCCTCGACGGCCTGGGCTGGGTGCCGTTCGAGCCGACGCCTGCCTATGACGGTCCTGCCGAGTACACCGATCCGGCGGCGGAACCGTCCGGCAGCGGCTCCCCGAGCCCGACACCGTCGGTGAGCACTTCGCAGGAGCCCGCGGAGCAACAGCCCTCCGCGCTGCCGACCCCGACGCTGTTCCCGGAGGTGCCGGGCGAGGGGCAGGGCCCTGGCGGTGCCTGGCTCCTCGGCGCCCTTATCGTGCTCGTGGCGCTGCTCTCCGTACCGGGTGTCGTCCGGTTGATCCAGCGGCTGTGGCGTCTTCGGCCGGGGCAGAGCGCGAAGGACGCGGCGGGTTCGGCGTGGCGTGAGGTCGAGGCGCTGATGATCGACACCGGGAGACGCTGGCCGGCCGGATCGCCTGTGCCGGTGGCCGCGGCCCTGTCGCCGCAGCTGGGCGAGCGTTCCGCGGCCGCGCTGCGGGAGCTCGCGCACACCGTCGAGCTGAGCCAGTTCTCCCGCGAGGGGGCCGATACGAAGCGACTCCCGGGCCTTGTCAGGGCTCTGCGGGGCACCGTGTTCCGGGAGGTCGGTCCCGCCGCCTCGGCCCGGGCGGTACTGTTCCCGCCGTCGGTCCTGCAATGGCGCACGCGGGGTTGACCGGATTGCGTAGACTTGAAAACGAGAGCCGACGAGGGAGATCCAATGGCGCTGTCTGAGCAAGAACGCAAGCTGCTGGAGCAGCTTGAGGCGTCCCTGACTGCCGAGGACCCTAAATTCGCGGACACCCTCAGCGGGTCGTCCAGCATCCGGGTGCACCGCCGCCGCGCGGCCGCCGCCGGCCTGGCGTTCATCGCCGGTGTCGTGGTGCTCGTCATCGGCATCCCGGTCCATCCCGTCGTGAGCGTCGTCGGCTTCCTGCTGATGCTGGGCGGGGCGCTCGTTGGTATCAATTCGTGGCGCCGTGTGGGCGGCGACGAGGACGGCCAGCCGAGCCAGGGCCCCCAGCAGGGCAAGCCCCGCCAGCCGAGCGCTTCATCGCAGGACTTCATGGACAAGCTCGAGGAGCGCTGGCGTCGCCGTCAGCAGGGCGATCTCTGACCCGGCGCTCCCCGTCACCCCGGCCGTCCGACGGCCGGGGTTCTTTCTTCCCCATCACAGGTACTTGGCCATGCGCTGGGGTGCGTGGACTTCGGGTTTCCCGGTGTCGGGGTGGAACGTGATCCGCCATTGGTCCGCCCCGGGTTCGAACCGGTCGGGTTCGATCACCGCGTGATGGTGT
>JAUHXZ010000026.1 GCA_030426725.1 Actinomycetes bacterium | reverse complement strand
CACCGTCGGAGTCGGCGAACGAGCGGGGGTAGATCTGGTAGATGACGGCGTCCCGCCACCATTCAGCGGGCATGCACGGGTCCTGTCGACTGGCGGATGATGAGGTCGGGGTGGAAGAGCATCTCGGCGCGATCCGTCGGCAGGCCCCGGATGGCGGTGAGGAGCGCACCGACGGCGGCCTGAGCCATCGCCGGCACGGGTTGGCGGACGGTGGTCAGCGCCGGGTTGGTGAAGGCCATCAGCGGGGTGTCGTCGTAGCCGACCACCGACACGTCCCCGGGGACGTCGAGCCCGCGGGTGTGCGCCTCGCGGATGGCGCCCAACGCCATGACATCGGAGCCGCAGATGATGGCCGTGTGGCCCGCGTCGATGAGCCTTGCGGCGGCGGCCTGCCCGCCCTCGACCGTGAAGAAGGTCGACACGACAGAGGACTCGTCGAAGCCCTGGGCCAGGAATGCGGCCCTCTTGCGCTGCGACGGTTGGTAGCGCAACTGCCCGACGGCCAGGCCGATCCGCTCGTGGCCGTACGACCGCAGATGCGCGACGGAGATGGTGACGGCCTCCGCGTCGGAGCAGGAGAAGAACGCCCCGTCGACGGTTGAGGCGTACCCGTTGATGAACACGGCGGGCACGCCGGCGTCGATGAGTCGCTGGTAGTGCTCGTGGGAGGCCAGTGAGTCGGCCGGGGAGCCGGAGACCGAGATGATGCCGGCGATCTCGACGCCGAGCAGTTCGTCGAGGTACTGCTCCTCGCTGGTCCCCCCGGGACCGGCGGTGCAGAGGATCATCTGGCGTCCGGCGGCGGTGAGCACAAGGGCCAGCTGGTTGGCGAAGGCGGCGAACGACGGGTTGGCGAGCTCGGGTATCATCACCGCGATCAGGCCCTCACCGTCGGACTGCTCCGGCTCCGTCTGGAAGCCCAGTGCCTGGACGGCCGCGAGGACCGCGGCCCGGGTGGACTCGGCCACGCCGGGCTTGTCGTTGAGCACGCGCGAGACGGTCGCGGTGGACACACCTGCCTCGGCTGCCAGGTCGGCGAGCCGTGCACGGGTGGGAATCATCGCCCCTCCTCTCCATTGAGCGCACGTGAGGTTGGGCCCAGTCTGCCCGCAGTCCGCAAAGTTTGCAACCTTCTTGCAATGCTCTTTGCAGGGCGCCGATTTCATCGTTTCAGCCAGTCGTGGGTGTTTCTGGGTGTCACGGGGGAGGGTGGCGCACCCTGCGCGTCGCGTTGTTATCGAACTGTTATGCAACGAACTTGCAAGCGTTGCAAAATCCGTTACGATCTATGGCAGAACGGGTTGCAGTGGAGCGGCCCGGAAACGAAGGAGTTGTACATATGCGCAAGAGTTTCCTCGCCGCTGCCGCGGTCGGGCTCTCCCTCACGCTCGCCGCGTGCGGCGGGTCGTCGAGCGAGTCGACCTCCGCCACGAGCGAACCGATGGCGAGCGAGAGCTCGTCCGCCCCCATGGCCACCGGCACGCTGACCATCTGGGTCGACGAGTCCCGCACCGAGACCTTCAAGTCCATCGGTGAGACGTTCATGGCCGAGACCGGCGTGTCCCTCGACGTCGTCGAGAAGCCGTCGGCCGACCTCAAGAACGACTTCATCCGCGACGCCCCGACCGGCCAGGGCCCCGACCTCATCGTCACCGCCAACGACGCCACCGGCGACCTCGTCGCCAACGGTCTCGCCGCGCCGCTCGAGCTCGGCGACAAGAGCGACGCCTTCAGCGAAGCGGCCGTCCGTGCCGTCAGCCTTGAGGGCCAGGTCTACGGCCTGCCCTACGCCATCGAGAACATCGGCCTGGTCCGCAACAACGCCATGGTCCAGGACACCCCGGAGACCTTCGCCGAGCTCGTCGAGCAGGGCCGGGCCGCCGAGGGCGCCGAGTTCCCGATCGTCATCCAGCAGGGGGGCGACGCCGGTGACCCGTACCACCTGTACCCGCTGCAGACCTCGTTCGGCGCCGACGTGTTCGCCACCGACGCGAACGGCGACTACACCTCCGAGCTCGCCATGGGCGGCCCCGAGGGTGAGGCCTTCGCCGAGTGGCTCAAGCAGATGGCCGACGAGGACGTGCTGTCCACGTCGATCGACGCGGACAAGGCCAAGCAGGCCTTCCTCGATGGCACCGCCCCGTACATCGTGACCGGCCCCTGGTACGTCGCCGACTTCCTCGCCGCCGACATGGACATCTCCGTTCTGCCCATCCCGTCCGCGGGTGGGGAGCCGGCCGCCCCGTTCATCGGCGTCCAGGCCGTGTTCATGTCCTCGCAGTCCGAGAACCAGCTTCTCGCGCAGCAGTTCATCGACTTCATGGGCACCAAGGAGACACAGGACGCGCTGTACGAGGCCCAGGGCCGCACCCCGGCGCTGACCGAGTCCGCCGAGGCCATCGACGACCCGATCGTGGCCGGCTTCGGTGAGGCCGGCGCCAACGGCCAGTCCATCCCCACCATCCCCGAGATGGCCACCGTGTGGACCTACTGGGGTGGCGCCGAGGTCAGCATCCTCAACGGCACCGCCGAGCCCGTCGAGGCCTGGCAGACCATGATCGCCAACATCGAGTCCAACTTCTGATCTAATCAGAATCGGCACTGGGGGTCGTGCTGCGCTGCGGCGCGGCCCCCAGTGCACTCATCGCAACGGAGCGAAGGCGGCCCAAACTGTGAGTACCGAACCGACCACGCAGCCTCCCAGGCTCGAACAGACCACGCAGCCCCCGAGGCTGTCGCACGCGCGTGACATCTCGCGCCCCGGCTTCTACGTGAAGCTCGTCCTCATGATGCTGGTCAACGCCTTCGGCGTGTACGGCATCATGGCGTCCTACGGCCTGGAGGAATGGGGGGTCCTGGCCTTCCTCGTCGTCGCGCTCATCGTCGCCGACTACGTCTACTTCTCCAAGCGGGCACTGGCCGGCAAGTACCTCTACCCCGGCCTCCTCTTTCTCGTGGTGTTCCAGATCTACGTGATGGTCACCACCGCGGTGGTGTCGTTCACCAACTACGGCGACGGGCACAACGACGACAAGGAGGCGGCGGTCACCCAGATCCAGAGGACCTCCGACCGGCGCGTAGACGGCACCCCCACCTACCCGGTGACGGTGCTCGACCGCGGCGGCGACGTCGCCTTCGCGATCGTCGACGACGGCACCCCCCTCGTGGGTGACGCGGACGAGCCGCTGACCGAGGTCCCCGACGCCACCGTTACGGACGGCCGCGTCACCGAGGTTCCCGGCGCAGACGTCCTGGACTTCGCCCAGATCCAGGAACGCCAGGACGAGGTCCTTTCCCTGCGCGTCGACGTCACGGACAACCCCGACGACGGCTGGCTGCGCACCGACAACGCGTCGACGGCCTACATCGCCAAGTCGCTGCTCGTCTACGACGAGGCCGCAGACACCTTCACCGACCCCGAGGGCAAGGTCTACCTCGCCGACCCCGACCAGGGCCTCTTCGTGGCTGAGGACGGATCCAGCCTCCTGCCCGGATGGCGCGTGACCGTGGGGTTCGAGAACTACACCGTGATGTTCACCGACAGCCGCCTCGCGGGGCCGTTCGCGTCGATCCTCACCTGGACGTTCGCCTTCTCGATCCTGTCGGTGCTCACCACCTTCGCGCTGGGGCTCTTCCTCGCCGTCGTGTTCAACGACGCCAGGGTCAAGGGGCGCCGGATCTACCGGGCGCTGTTCATCCTGCCGTACGCCTTCCCCGGCTTCCTCGCCGCCCTGGTGTGGCGCGGACTGCTCAACGAGGACTTCGGCTACATCAACGAGGTGCTCCTCGGCGGGGCTTCCATCCCATGGCTCGCCGACGGGAACCTCGCGAAGCTGTCAGTCCTCGGCGTCAACCTGTGGCTCGGCTTCCCCTACATGTTCCTCGTGGCCACCGGCGCACTCCAGGCGATCCCCGACGAGCTCACCGAGGCGGCCGTCATGGACGGGGCCGGCCCGGTGAGGCGATTCTGGCGGATCACGCTGCCGCTGCTGCTGGTCGCCGTCGCGCCGCTGCTCATCGCGAGCTTCGCGTTCAACTTCAACAACTTCTCGTTGATCTACATGTTGACCGGCGGTGGACCCAACTACCCAGGGGCCCCGCTTCCGATCGGTGAGACCGACATCCTCATCTCGATGATCTACGCCGTCGCCTTCGAGTCCGGCATCCGCAGGTACGGCCTGGCCAGTGCGATGTCGATCATCATCTTCGTCGTGGTCGGGCTCGTCTCCTGGCTCGGCTTCCGTCAGACCCGCAAGCTCGAGGAGGTCATGTGATGGCCAGGAAGACCCTCGCCAACGGCGAGAACGACACCCGCCTCCGCGGCGCGCGCTGGTGGAAGGAGGTGGGTTGGAAGCACGTCTTCGCGATCCTCGTGATCATCTACTGCCTCTTCCCCCTCCTGTACGTGATTTCCGCGTCGCTCAACCCGGGGGGCACTCTCACGGGCAGCAACGACCTGTTCTCCACGTTCTCCGGCGCCAACTACGCCAACCTGCTCGACACCGACTACCCGACGTGGGCGCTGAACTCCTTCATCGTCAGCTCCGCGACGGCCGTCGGCACCGTCGTCATGGCCGCCGCGGCCGCGTACGCCTTCAGCCGCTTCCGCTTCAAGGGCCGCCGCGGCGGGCTCACCACGCTGCTCATCATCCAGATGTTCCCGCAGATGCTCGCCTTCGTCGCGATCTTCCTGTTGGTACTCACCCTGGGGGAGGTGTTCCCCTTCCTCGGTGTGGGCTCCAACCTCCAGCTCATCGCGATCTACCTGGGCGGTGCGCTCGGGTCGAACACGTTCCTCATGTACGGGTTCTTCAACACCGTGCCGGACTCGATCGACGAGGCCGCCAGGATCGACGGCGCCACGCACGCCCAGATCTTCTGGGGGATCATCATGCGGCTGGTCACCCCCATCCTGGCGGTGGTGGGGCTGCTGAGCTTCGTCGCCTCGTACGGCGAGTTCATCCTCGCCCGCATCGTGCTGTCGCGGCCGGAGAACTACACCCTGGCGGTCGGCATGTACGTGTGGGGCACCGACGAGCGCAACGCCCCGTGGTCCCTGTTCGCGGCGGGTGCCGTCGTGGCGGCGATCCCGATCATCGCGCTGTTCCTCTACCTGCAGAAGTACATCGTCGGCGGGCTGCTCGCCGGTGGTGTCAAGGGCTGACGCGACGGCGTCACGCGCTCAGCGGGCTGGCCGGGAGGTCAGCCCGCTTTTGCGTCCCCGAACCGGTCCAGGGAGAGGTGGCAGAGCCTGGGGCCCACCTCGATCCGGCCGGGGGCCGGGGAATCCTCCGCCGGCTCCAGGTAGCCCTCGACGAAGCCCTGGTGGATGGCGCACACCACCGGCAGCTCGGACTGGCTGATCTCGCCCCGGAACGGGCAGCGGGTGAAGGTGAGGGCGTCGTCGCCCACGATGGTGCCGAAGCCCCGCTCCGCGAGCTGCGCCACCAGACCGTCCACGACGTCGGACTCGTCGTGCGCGGCGTCGCGGCCCCACGACCTGCCGGCCTCCTCCGCGAGGCGGGTGGCGTCCGGCAGGGGGGACACGAAGCTACGGATGAGGATCTGCGCCAGCTCCATGAGGTGGGAATTGGTCACGTTCGGTGAGTCGCTCGTCGCGGCGAAGACCAGCGGGGGCCGTCCCAGGTGCCCGGAGGCGGCGGCCTTGCTCTCGACGTAGCCGGCGTCGCGCAGGCCCTCGAGGTGGAATCTCGCCGAGTTGCGGTGCAGGCCCAGCTCGTCGGCGACGTCCGCGACGCTCATCGGCGACGTGGCGGACTGGAGCAGCGCGAGCACGCGGGCGCGGGTCGGCCCCAGTCCGTGCTGTTCACTGCTCATGCGGGCCATTGTCCCACGCAGCCTCGGGCTTGGGGGGTCGGGGTAGGCTGCGCGCATGCAGAGCCTGCTCGACCGCTACGGACGCGTGGCGCGAGACCTGCGGGTCTCGCTCACGGACCGCTGCAACCTGCGCTGTGCTTACTGCATGCCCGCCGAGGGGCTCCCGTGGCTGCCGGACGACAAAACGCTGACCGATGTCGAGGTGGGCCGCCTGATCCGCGTCGCGGTCGAGCACCTGGGTGTCACCCGGATCCGGTTCACCGGCGGCGAACCGCTGCTGCGCGGGGGTCTCGAACGGATCGTCGCCGGGGCGGCGGCGTTGCGCGGTCCCGCCGGACGCCCCGAACTGGCGCTCACCACCAACGGCCTCGGGCTGGACAAGCGGATCGACGGCCTGGCCGCCGCGGGCCTGGACAGGGTCAACATCTCCCTCGATTCGCTGGACCGGGAGCGCTACGCCCGGCTGGCCCGCCGGGACCGTCTGCACGACGTGCTCGCCGGTATCGCCGCCGCCGACCGGGCGGGACTCCGGCCGCTGAAGATCAACGCCGTCGTCATGCGCGACGACAACGAGCCCGACGTCGTGCCGCTGGCCGAGTTCTGCCTCACCCGGGGATACGAGTTGCGATTCATCGAGCAGATGCCGCTCGGACCGAAGGGGGAGTGGGACCGCGGCCGGATGGTCACCGCCACCGAGATCCTCGACGCCCTCTCGGAGCGCTTCACGTTGGAGGCGCTCGACGAGCCCCGCGGGTCCGCCCCGGCCGAGCTGTGGCACGTCGCGGCGGACGACACGCAGCCCGGTGGCCGCATCGGGGTCATCGCGTCGGTGACCAACCCGTTCTGTGGCAACTGCGACCGCACCCGGATCACCGCCGACGGTCAGGTCCGTAACTGCCTGTTCTCGCATACCGAGACGGACCTCCGCGCGATCCTGCGCTCGGGCGGCTCCGACGACGACCTCGTTGCCGCCTGGGCCGGCGCCCATGCCGCGAAGGCCCGCGCGCACGGCATCGACGACGAGGGTTTCGTCCAGCCCGAGCGCACCATGAGCGCCATCGGCGGCTGAGGTCATGCGCGGCGCGATCGTGCTGGGCGGCGGGCGGTCGTCGCGGATGGGCACCGACAAGCTCGACCTCACCGTCGACGGCGAGACCCTGCTGGGCAGGACGGTCGCGGCCGCGCTCGGGTGGGCGGACCTCGTCGTGGTGGCGTCGCCGGCGCGCCCGTTGCTCGCGCCTTCGGACCGGGTGGTGTTCGTGCTCGAGGACCCGCCCTTCGGCGGGCCGGTGGCGGGCATCGCCGCCGGCGTCGCGGCCCTTCCGGATCACCTGGACGAGGTGCTGGTGCTGGCCGGGGACCTGGCCGCGCCGGCCGACACTGTCTCGGCCCTCGCCGGTGCGCGGCCCGGCCCCGACGGCGTGGTCCTCGCGGACGAGGAAGCGTGGCCGCAGTGGCTGGCCGGGCGCTACCGGGCGTCGGCGCTGAGGGGCGCCCTCGCGGAGGCCCCGGCGACGAGGGACGTGTCCGTCCGTCGCGTGCTCGGGCGGCTCGACGTGGCCGCCCTGCCGGCGGCCGCCAGCGTGACCACCGACGTGGACACTCCCGAGCAGGCTGCCTCCGCCGGCGTGGAAGGCCTCTACGACACACCGTAAGAGTTTTTCTGAGAAAATCGGACGAAGCGGTGTCCGGCGTGCCAAGCTACCGCCTATGAGCATCGACAACGCGCGCGTCGACGGCCCCGCTTCGGACGCCCTGCTGAAGATGGGCCGGTTCTTTTCACGCTGGGACGAGACGGACGACGGACGCGCCGTGTTCCGCGAGGGCGGGCGGGCCGGAGACGTCTTCTACCGCGACCGCTGGAGCCACGACAAGGTGGTCCGTTCCACCCACGGCGTCAACTGCACCGGGTCGTGCTCCTGGAAGGTGTACGTCAAGGACGGCATCATCACCTGGGAGGCGCAGCAGACCGACTACCCGACGACCGGCCCCGACAGGCCGGAGTACGAGCCCCGCGGCTGCCCCCGCGGGGCCGCCTTTTCCTGGTACACCTATTCGCCGACGCGGGTCCGCTACCCGTACGGCCGCGGCGTGCTCATCGAGATGTACCGCGAGGCGAAGAAGCGCCTGGGCGACCCGGTCGCCGCGTTCCGCGAGATCTCCACCGACCCCGCCAAGCGCCGGACGTACCAGCAGGCCCGCGGCAAGGGCGGCCTCGTGCGGATCACGTGGGAGGAGGCCCTCGAGATCGCGGCCGCCTCCTACGTCAACACCATCAAGCACTACGGGCCCGACCGCTGCGTCTCGTTCTCCCCGATCCCGGCGATGAGCATGGTGAGCCACGCCGTCGGCACCCGGTTCACCCACCTCATCGGCGGCGCGATGACCTCGTTCTACGACTGGTACGCCGATCTCCCGGTCGCCAGCCCCCAGGTGTTCGGCGACCAGACCGACGTTCCCGAGTCCGGCGACTGGTGGGACGCGACCTACCTCATGATGTGGGGTTCCAACGTCCCCGTCACCCGCACACCGGACGCGCACTGGATGGCCGAGGTCCGCTACCGCGGCACCAAGGTCGTCACCGTCAGCCCCGACTACGCCGACAACGTGAAGTTCGCCGACGAGTGGCTCCCGGCACAGGCCGGGACTGACGCGGCGCTCGCCATGGCCATGGGGCACGTCATCCTCAAGGAGAACTTCGTCGACCGCAAGGTCGAGTACTTCGACTCCTACGTCAAGCAGTACACCGACCTCGGCATGCTGATCACGCTCGTCGAGCACCCCGACGGCCACGGCCTGGTGCCCGGCAAGTTCCTCACCGCCGCCGACCTCCCCGAGCACTCCGGGCTGTCCGACGCTGCCTTCAAGACGGTGGTCTGGGACGAGACGGCCGGAGGGCCCGCCGTTCCGAACGGGTCCATGGGACACCGGTACTCCGAGGACGGGGCCGGCCGGTGGAACCTGGATCTCGGAGACATCCGCCCCGCCCTCACCCTCATCGACCAGGACGCCGCCGACAAGGTGGAGGTGGCCCTGCCCTGCTTCGAGGATCCCCGGGGCGACGGCAGCATCATCCGCCGAGGCGTCCCCGCCCGCGTCGTCGACGGCAGACTCGTCACCACCGTCTTCGACCTCATGCTCGCCCAGTACGGCGTCGGCCGCGACGGGCTTCCCGGCGTCTGGCCCGCCGGCTATGACGACGCGACCGTCCCGTACACGCCCGCCTGGCAGGCCGAGATCACGTCGGTCCCCGCTGAGGCGTGCCTTCGGATCGCCCGCGAGTTCGCGGCCAACTCCGAGGAATCGAAGGGTCGCACGATGATCATCATCGGCGCCGGCATCTGCCACTGGTTCCATGCCGACGTCACCTACCGCGCCATCATCGCGCTGCTCATGATGACCGGCTGCATCGGAAAGAACGGCGGCGGGTGGGCCCACTACGTCGGGCAGGAGAAGTGCCGGCCCATGACCGGCTGGTTCAACATGGCCAACGCGCTGGACTGGTCCCGGCCCCCGCGCACGATGATCGGCACCGCCTACTGGTACATGCACACCGACCAGTGGCGCACCGACGGGTTCTCGGCGGACCGGATCAAGTCCCCACTGTCCACGGGAAGCCTCGACGGCACGCACACCGCCGACGCCGTCGCACTGTCGCACCGCCTCGGCTGGATGCCCTTCTACCCGCAGTTCGACCGCAATCCACTCGACCTCGCCGACGAGGCGGCCGCGGCCGTCGAAGCAGGGGACTACCCGACCCCGCAGGCCTACGTCGCCGCGAAGCTGAAGTCGGGCGAGCTGAGGAGCGCCGTCGAGGACATCGACGCGCCCGAGAACTGGCCGCGCACCATGATCCTGTGGCGTTCCAACCTGTTCGGGTCGTCGGCGAAGGGCAACGAGTACTTCCTCAAGCACCTCCTCGGCACCCACAACAACCTCATGGAGAACGGGCACGGCGCCGACGAACGTCCCGAGGTCGTCACCTGGCACGACGAGGCACCCGAGGGAAAGCTCGACCTGCTCATCACCGCCGACTTCCGCATGACGAGTTCCACGTTGCTCAGCGACATCGTGCTACCGGCCGCCACCTGGTACGAGAAACACGACCTAAGCTCCACCGACATGCACCCCTACGTGCACGCGTTCACCCCGGCCATCGACCCGCCGTGGGAAGCGCGCACGGACTTCGACGTCTTCGCCGACCTGGCCATCAAGCTGTCGGAACTCGCCGAGGGACGCCTCGACACCCGCAAGGACCTCGTCGCCGTCGCGCTCCAGCACGACACCCCGGGCCAGATCGCCCAGCCCGGCGGGCATGTGCCCGACTGGCGCGGCACCGACCTGCCAGGGGTGCCGGGGAAGAACATGCCGGTGCTCGCGGTCGTCGAGCGCGACTACACCGCGATCGCCGACAAGCTGCTCACCGTCGGCCCCCTCGCCGAGAAGCTCGGCTTCACCGTCAAGAACATCACCTACGACGTCGGCCACCAGGTCCAGCAACTGGCCAGGAAGCACGGCGTCTACCCGTCCGGACCCGCTGCCGGACGTGCGGCGATCAACACGGACCAGCGGATGGCCGAGGCCATCCTCGCCTTCTCCGGCACCACCAACGGCGAACTGGCCACCCAGGGCTTCCGCGACCTCGAGAGGAAGACCGGCCGCACGCTGGCGGACCTGTCCCTCGGCTCCGAAGAGAAGCAGGTCACCTTCGCCGCCACCCAGCAGTCGCCGCAGCCCGTCATCACCTCACCCGAATGGTCGGGCTCCGAGACCGGCGGCCGCCGGTACGCCGCCTTCACCATCAACACGGAGCGGTTGAAGCCCTGGCACACGCTGTCGGGCCGGATGCACTTCTTCCTCGACCACGACTGGATGGCCGACGCGGGCGAACAACTGCCCATCTTCCGGCCCCCGCTCGACATGACCAGGGCCTACGGGGAACCCGAACTGGGGCCCAACGGTGAGAAGGCCATCACGCTGCGCTACCTCACGGTGCACAACAAGTGGTCCATCCACTCCGAGTACCAGGACAACCTGTTCATGCTCAGCCTCGGCCGCGGCGGACCGCAGGCGTGGCTGAGCGTCGCCGATGCGGAGTCCATCGGCGTCCGGGACAACGACTGGATCGAGCTGACCAACGCCAACGGCGTCTTCGTGGCCCGCGCCGTCGTCACCCCGAAGCTGCCCGACGGCATCTGCTACGTGCAGCATGCGCAGGAGCGCACCATCGACGTGCCGAAGTCCGAGGCCACCGGCCGACGCGGCGGTATCCACAACTCGGTCACCCGCATCCTCCTCAAACCCACCCATCTCATCGGCGGGTACGCCCACCAGGCGTACGCCTTCAACTACATCGGCCCCACCGGCGTCCAGCGCGACATCGTGTCGACGGTGCGCCGCCGCTCCCAGGAGGTGCAGTACTGATGGCGCGTCGCGTGATGGCCCAGGTCGCCATGGTGATGAACCTGGACAAGTGCATCGGCTGCCACACCTGCTCGGTGACCTGCAAACAGGCCTGGACCAACCGGGCCGGCACCGAGTACGTCTGGTTCAACAACGTCGAGACCCGGCCCGGCCAGGGCTACCCCCGCACCTACGAGGACCAGGAACGCTGGCAGGGCGGCTGGATCCGGACGAAGTCCGGCAGGCTCAAGCTGCGCTCCGGTGGCCGCTTCAAGAAGCTGCTGAGTATCTTCGCGTCGCCGGTCCAGCCCGAACTGGCCGACTACTACGAGCCGTGGACCTACGACTACGAGAACCTCGTACAGGCGCCGCTCGGCGACGACTTCCCCGTCGCCCGGCCCAAGTCGCTCATCACCGGCGACGACATGGCGATCAAGGCATCCGCGAACTGGGACGACGCGCTCGGCGGCATCCACGAGACCGGCCACGCCGACCCGATCGTGAAGAAGCTCCGCGAGGAGGCCAACCAGCAGATCAGGTTCGAGTACGAGAAGACGTTCATGTTCTACGTGCCGCGCATCTGCGAGCACTGCCTGAACCCCTCGTGCATGGCCTCCTGCCCGTCCGGCGCCATCTACAAGCGCTCCGAGGACGGCATCGTCCTCGTCGACCAGGACAAGTGCCGCGGCTGGCGGCAGTGCATCACCGGGTGCCCCTACAAGAAGATCTACTTCAACCACCGCTCCGGCAAGGCCGAGAAGTGCACCTTCTGCTATCCCCGCCTCGAAGTGGGGCTCCCGACCGTGTGCTCGGAGACCTGCGTCGGCCGGCTCCGCTACATCGGCATCATCCTCTACGACCCCGACCAGGTGACCAAGGCGGCGCTCGCCGACGACAAGGACCTGTACCAGGCGCAGGTCGACCTCATGCTCGACCCGACGGACCCGCAGGTCATCGCCGACGCCAAGGCCAACGGCATCCCGTCCGACTGGATCTCCGCGGCGCAGAAGTCGCCGGTCTACGCGCTCATCAAGCACTTCAAAGTGGCGCTGCCGCTGCACCCGGAGTACCGCACGATGCCGATGGTCTGGTACGTGCCCCCGCTGTCGCCCGTCGT
Organism: Actinomycetes bacterium; assembly: GCA_030426725.1. Lineage (GTDB taxonomy): Bacteria > Actinomycetota > Actinomycetes > Propionibacteriales > Propionibacteriaceae > Arachnia. The sequence goes on along the minus strand of JAUHXZ010000026.1, from coordinate 21,548 downwards.
CGACCTGCTCAAGGACCAGGGCCACGACTCCGAGGCCGGCGGCAACCTGTTCGGGGCGATCGATGCGCTACGGATCCCCGTCGAGTATCTCGCCGAGCTCTTCACCGCAGGCGACACCGAGATCGTCACCAGGGTGCTGCAGCGGTTGGCCGCCATGCGGTCCTACATGCGCGACGTCACGCTCGGCCGCGAACGGCAGCCCGAACTCGCCGAGGCCGTGGGCATGGAACCCGCCGCGCTCGAGCAGATGTACCGCCTGCTGGCCATCGCCAAGTACGACGAGCGCTACGTCATCCCCAAGGCGCACCGCGAACAGGCCCACAACCTCGAGGAGATGGGCTGCTCCCTCGACTTCGAGGGCGGACCCGGCGCCGGGGGAGAGGGCCCGTTCGGCGCCACGTCCGGCCGAGTCGTCCCCGTGGCGATCGAGAGCTTCGCCGACGCCAAGGCCCGCCAGCGCGACGCGAGCGGCGCGTGATGTCCGCCGTCGTGTTCCAGGCCGCCGGCCTGCTGCTCGCCTACCCGGAGCAGGAACTCCTGGACCGGCTCGACATCATCGAACGGGCGGTCGCCGAGGCGGGGGCGGCGCTCGACTTCGCCCCCACGCTCGCCCACCTACGCGGGATGCCCCTCATGGAGCTGCAGAGCTGGCACGTCCAGGAGTTCGACCTGTCCCGCCGCCACGCGCTCCACCTCACCTACTGGACCGACGGCGACACCCGGCGCCGAGGCGAGGTGCTGGCCGCCGTCAAGCAGACCTACCGCGACTCCGGGCTGGTCGTCGATCTCAGAGGCGAGCTGCCCGACCACCTGCCGATGGTGCTCGAGTTCGCCGCCGTCGGCCATCCCGACCTCGGGCGCGGGCTGCTCAACACCTACCGTGCCAGCCTCGAACTGCTCCGCATCGGCCTGGCCGAGGACCGGCTGCCTCAGGCCGGTGTCGTCGGCGCCGTGTGCGCCGCGCTCGGAGGACCGTCGCCCCGCACCCGCGCCGAGGTGCGCGACCTGCTCGGCGGCCCGCCCACCGAAGCCGTCGGCCTCGAACCCACCCTTCTGCCCTACCCGCAACTCCAAGGGAGCGTGCGATGAACGTCCTGCTCTGGGGGATCCTGCCCTACGTCGTGCTGCTGATCCTCGTCGGCGGCCTGATCTGGCGGTACCGGTTCGACCAGTTCGGCTGGACCACCCGATCGTCGCAGCTGTACGAGTCGAGGATGCTGAAGATCGGTTCCCCGATCTTCCACTTCGCCCTCCTCGCGGTGCTGATGGGACACCTCGTCGGTCTCCTCATCCCCATGGCGTTCACCGAGTGGATCGGAATCGACCAGCACACCTACCACCTGGGCGCCGTCTACGGCGGCGGCCTGGCCGGACTGGCTCTCATCGTCGGACTGGCCATGCTGATCTGGCGGCGACGGTCGACGTCGGCCGTGTTCCGGGCGACCACCTGGAACGACAAGATCATGTACCTCGTCCTCGCTACCGTCATCGGCCTCGGCATGGTCGCCACCCTGACCGGCGACACCACCCCCGCCGGCGAGGAGCACAACTACCGCGAGACCGTCTCGGTCTGGTTCCGCTCGCTCATGGTGTTCCAGCCCGACGTCGAGGCCATGGCGGCCGCGACATGGCAGTTCCAGGTCCACATCCTCATCGCCTTCGCCCTGTTCGCAATGATCCCGTTCACGCGTCTGGTGCACGCCTTCTCCGCACCGTTCCACTACCTGTTCCGGCCCTACATCGTCTACCGGTCCCGCGACGTCGACCCGCGCCGGTCGTCCACCCGCACGGGCCGCGGCTGGGACCCCGTCGGAACCCCCGACAACCGCCGCACCCGCCGCTGACCCCCGAGGAACCGATAACCGTGAGCAAGCACCTCATCGAGGTGCCCCCCGTCCACGAGACGGGCAAGGGCGCCGGCCGCGTGATGGCGATGTCGACCATCGCGTTCACCCTGATGTTCGCCGTTTGGCTGATGTTCGGCATCCTCGGCGTTCCGATCCAGCAGGAGCTGGGCCTCACCGACGTCGAGCTGTCCTGGATCTCCGCGCTGGCCGTGCTGAACGGTTCGATGTGGCGGCTGCCCGCCGGCATCATCACCGACCGCATCGGCGGCCGCCGGGTCACCCTGTTCATGCTGTTCGCCACCGCGATCCCCGCGTTCGTCGTCTCGCGGGCCGACTCGTACGGCGCCCTGCTGGCGCTCGCGTTCCTGGTGGGCTTCGCGGGGAGCCTGTTCTCCGTCGGCACCGCGTGGAACGCGGCGTGGTTCTCCCGGCACCGTCAGGGCCTGGCGCTCGGGGTGTTCGGCGCGGGCAACGTCGGCGCGTCGGTGACGAAGTTCATCGGTCCTCCGCTCATCGCGGGCACAGCCGGTGCCACCTACGTCTTCGGGATCGAGGGTGGCTGGCGGCTGGTGCCGGTCATCTACGGAGTCCTGCTGCTCGTCGCGGGCGTCGCGACGTGGCTGGTCGTGCCGCACGTCGACCGCGCACCTGGGCGTTCGCGGACCATCCGGGAGATGCTCGTCCCACTGCGGCATACCAGGGTGTGGCGGTTCAGCCTGTACTACGTCGCCGTGTTCGGGGCCTACGTCGCGCTGTCGGCCTGGCTGCCGAAGTACTACGTGGACAATTTCGACGTCGACCTCACGCTCGCCGGCCTGCTCACCGCGACGTTCATCTTCCCCGCGTCGCTGCTGCGCCCCGTCGGCGGCTGGCTGAGCGACCACATCGGCGCCCGGAAGGTGATGTACCTGACCTTCGGGCTGATGCTGCTCACCACCGGCATCCTCATGATGCCCAACGGCCACATCGTCATCGACCATGCCGACGGGACCCAGACCGAGCACCTCGCCTACCACCTCAACGTGTGGGTCTTCGCGGCTCTGGTCTTCCTGCTCGGCTGTGCGATGGGTCTGGGGAAGGCCGCCGTCTACAAGCACATCCCCGAGTACTTCCCTGAGAACGTCGGCTCCGTCGGCGGCCTCGTCGGAATGCTGGGCGGCCTCGGTGGCTTCGTCCTGCCGCCGTTGTTCGCCTACACGAAGCTGTGGTCCGGGTTCCCCACCTCGACCTTCTTCGTCCTGTTCCTCCTCACCGCCGTGTGCGCGGTGTGGATGCACGTCACCATCGTCAAGATGCTGCACGACAAGTCACCCGAACTGGCCGGCACCATCGAATTGCCCCTACAGGAGACCAAGTCATGAGTGAGAAGCTTCAGACCAAGGGCGACTGGCTGCAGTCCTGGGATCCTGAGGATCCGCACAAGTGGGACAGCAAGCTGGCCTGGAACACGCTCACCATCACCACGTTCACGCTGACGCTGTGCTTCGTCGCCTGGTTCCTGCCCAGCGCGATCGTGCCGAAGCTCAACGCACTCGGCTTCACGTTCACCAAGGGCCAGCTCTACTGGATGGCGGCCATGCCCGGCCTCTCCGGCGGCCTGCTGCGGCTGGTCTGGATGGTTCTGCCGCCCAAGATCGGCACCCGCAAACTCGTCACACTGACGACGCTCCTGCTCATCCTGCCCGTGCTGGGCTGGGGCTTCGAGGTCACCAATCCCGACGTTCCCTACTGGCGGCTCATGGGCCTGGCGTTCCTCTCCGGCATCGGTGGCGGCGCATTCTCCGGCTTCATGCCGTCGACGTCGTACTTCTTCCCGAAGCGCCTCCAGGGCACCGCGCTCGGCATCCAGGCCGGCATCGGTAACTTCGGCGTCTCGCTGGTGCAACTGCTCACCCCGTGGCTGATCACGTTCGCAATGTTCGGCTTCCTCGGCTCGCAGCAGCTGACGCTGGCCGGGCAGCAGCCGGTCACCGTCTGGTACCAGAACTCCGCGCTCGTCTACCTCCCGCTGATCGTGGGCGGCGCGATCTGGGCCTACCTCATGCTCAAGTCGGTGCCGATCAAGGCGAACATCAAGCAGCAGTTCGACATCTTCTCCAACCAGGACACCTGGTGGATGACGATCCTCTACATCATGACGTTCGGCACCTTCTCGGGGCTGGCCGCGCAGTTCGGGCTGTTGATGCTCAACCTCTACGGTTCAGGCAACGGCGACATCGTCGAGGGTGCGGGCTCCACCGCCACGATCCTCGTCGAGGGGTACGCGCTCCCGGACCCGATCACCTACGTGTTCCTCGGGCCCCTCATCGGTGCCGGCGCCCGTGTCCTGTTCTCCCCGCTCACGGACCGGATGGGCGGCGCGATCTGGACGCTGATCTCCGGTGTCGGCCTACTCGGCTCGATCCTCTTCACCATTCCCGCGCTGACTCCGGACACGACCAGCGCGGACGCCCTACAGGGCGGTTTCAACCAGTTCCTCTGGGGCATGTTGCTCATCTTCCTGTTCTCGGGGATCGGCAACGCGTCGACGTTCAAGCAGATGCCGATGATCTTCGAGAAGCGCCAGGCCGGCGGTGTCATCGGCTGGACCGCCGCCATCGCGGCCTTCGGTCCGTTCCTGTTCGGCGTCGGGCTGACGATCATGAGTCCCACGATGTTCTACGCGATCGGCGCGGTGTGGGCGCTCGGCTGCATCGTCATCACCTGGGTTCGCTATGCGCGGAAGGGGGCTCCGAAGCCGAGCTGAGGCCGCGGTCCCCTCCGAACCCCCAGTTAGGCTTGCACCCGTGAAGCAGATCGCCGGAGTGACGGACCGGGACATCGACGTCGACACGCTCGACGCGTTCGTCTCCGACGACCGCGCCGGCGCCGTCGTCACCTTCGCCGGCGTGGTGCGCAACCACGACCACGGTGTGGCGGTGACCCGCCTCGAATACCTCGGCCACCCCACCGCGGACACCGTGATGAAGGAGATCGTCGCCTCGTTCGAGGGGCGCGAGGGCGTGCACGCGGTGGCGGCGCAGCACCGCGTCGGGACTCTGGAGATCGGGGGAGTGGCGCTCTACGTCGCGGTGTCGGCGTCGCACCGGGCCCAGGCGTTCGGCTGCGCCTCCGAGATCGTCGAGGCGGTCAAGGCACGGATGCCGATCTGGAAGAAGCAGTTCCTGCCGGACGGCTCGCACGAGTGGTCCGAGTGCCCGTGAGCGGCGTGCTCAGCGTCGAGGAGCACCTCGCATCCGTGCTGGCGCTGGCCGTCGCGATGCCCGTCGACGTGGTGGGTATCGACGCCGATCAGGGTGTGCTCGCCGACGATCTCGTCGCCCGGGTGGCCGTGCCCCCGTTCGACAACTCGGCGATGGACGGTTTCGCGGTGCGGGCCGCCGACACGGGCGCCGGGGCGGTGCTCGACGTCGTCGGGGACATCCCGGCCGGGGCCACCTCCACCCCGGTCGTGGGCCCGGGGCAGGCGGCCCGGATCATGACCGGGGCGCCGATGCCCGACGGGGCCGACGCCGTTGTGCCGGTGGAGCTCACCGATCAGCCCGCCGGGGCGGCACCCCTCCCGGTGAGGGTTGTCGTCGCCGAGGCGGTCGCGCCCGGTAGGCATCTGCGCTCGGCGGGCGACGACGTGGCCGCCGGCGATGTCGTGCTCCGCGCGGGCGCGGCCTGGGGGCCCGAGGCGGCCGCAGCGGCGGCGTCGATCGGCTACTCGGAGGTGCCGCTGCGGCGCAGGCCCAGGGTGGCGGTGCTGTCGACGGGCTCCGAGCTGGTCGACCCCGGGGAACCGCTCGGCTTCGGGCAGATCCCCGACTCGAACTCGCTGCTGCTGGCGGGGCTGGTGCGCCGGTTCGGCGGCGACGTGGTCCTGCGCGGCGCGGTGCCTGACGACGGCGCCCGGTTCTCCGCGGTCCTGGCGGAGGCGGTTGCGGCGGCCGACGTCGTCGTCACCACCGGCGGCGTGTCCGTGGGGGCCTTCGAGGTCGTGCGGCAGGTCGTCGAGGGGCGGATCGACTTCGTCAAGGTGGCGATGCAGCCGGGGAAGCCGCAGGCGGCGGGGCGGCTGGTCGCCGACGACGGGCGCGCGGTGGCGTTCCTCGGGCTACCGGGGAACCCGGTGAGCGTGTTCGTGTCGGCGTGGGTGTTCCTGCGTCCCCTGCTGGCCGCGTGCCAGGGGCGGGACGTCGAGTGGGTCTCGTTGGAGTTGCCGGTGGCGGAGGGCTGGCGGAGCCCGGCGGGACGTCGCCAGTTCACACCGGTGAAGATCGTGGACGGCGCGGTGCGGCCGAGCCACCGGCTGGGCTCGGGCTCGCACCTCATCGCGTCGCTGCACCTCGCCGACGGGCTCGCCGTCGTTCCGGAGGACGCCGACGGACCGGGGGAGACGGTGCGTGTGCACCTCGTCCGCCCGCTAGCCTGACGCGCATGGAGTTCACCCACCTCGACGCCCGCGGGCAGGCCCGCATGGTCGACGTCACCGCCAAGCAGCCCACCGTCCGGTCCGCCACCGCGGAGGGACTCGTGCGCTGTTCCCCCGACGTCGTCGCGGCGCTGCGCGGGGGGACGGTCCCCAAGGGCGACGTGCTGGCCGTGGCGCGCGTCGCGGGGATCGCGGCGGCGAAGAAGGTGCCCGACCTGCTGCCGTTGGCGCACGTCATCGGGGTGCACGGCGTCGTCGTGGACCTGGAGATCGTCGACGCGGGGGTGGCCATCACCGCGACGGTGCGCACGGCCGACCGCACCGGCGTCGAGATGGAGGCGCTCACGTCGGTGACCGTCGCCGCACTCGCCGTCGTGGACATGGTCAAGGGCGTCGACCGATCCGCCGAGATCGTGTCGGCGCGGATCATCGCGAAGAGCGGCGGCCGCTCCGGCGACTGGACGCGTCCGGCCCCGGAGTAGGCAGGCGCCCGCCGGACCCACCCGTCGCAACCCCACCCGGCGGACCCCACCCGTCGGATGCGCGTTGAGCCAGACTCGCGTGTCGTTCGGGAATCCGCCCTCGGGATCCGCGATGAGCCAGACTCGCGTGTCGATCGGCATTTCGGCCCGAATCGAGCGTTTTCGCCCGTCGAGACCCGGCTCAGGCTCAACACGGCCCGTCGAACCGCGTGTCAGGCTCGTCGCCCCCCGTCGAACCGCGCGTCAGGCTCATCGCCCCCCCGGCGGAGCCGGGCCGGGGCGACGGCGGGGCGGGGAGGTCAGCGGCCGGTGTCGGGACGGATGTTGTGGTCGGCGCCGTCGAGCTGCTCGACGATGTGCTTGAGCAGCGGTCCGAGCACCCGCATCGCGTCGCGGGCACCGCCCCTGGATCCGGGCGCGTTGAACACGAACGCGCGGCTGTCACCATGGTCGATGACGCCCGCCAGCCCCCGCGACAGCCACGCCAGCGGGGTGTTCCCCGCCCCGATCGACCGGACCGCCTCCGAGATCCCCGGCACCTCGTAGGCCAGCAGCGGCCCCGTCGCCTCGACGGTCACGTCGCGCGGACCCACCCCGGTGCCGCCGGTGGTGATGACGATGCGCGCACCATCCGCGACGGCCAACCGGATCTCCGTGGCAATGACCTCGGCCTCGTCGGGCACGATCACCGGTCCCGCGACGTCGAACCCGAGCGCCTCGAAAGCCTCGCGGATGATCGGGCCGGAGCGGTCTTCGTAGACGTCGGCGTTGGCGCGGTCGGAGCACGTGATGACGGCGGCGCGGTACGACATGCCGTCAGCCTAGGCCGTGGCGGCCGCGCGCGGGAGAGTCGCGTCTGACTCCGCATACTGGGCGAAGTGGATAGTGTGGCCGCATGGCGCACTCGCGGACCGCGGCGGACCTCCCGTCGGCAGCGACGTGAGGCCGCGCGTCCCCCGGGGCGTGACCATGCCGGTGCTCGCTGCCCTGACCGCCTCCATCGTGCTCGCCGGCTGCGCCCCCGCCGACGACGGCCCCCTGGTGTTCGCGGCCTCGTCGCTGGCCGACGTCCTCCCCGCGTTCGCGCCCGGTGCGCGCTACAGCTTCGACGGCTCGGCCGGCCTGGTCGATCAGCTCAACTCCGGCGCCCCCGCCGACGTCTTCGCCTCCGCCGACCGCCGCACGATGGACCGCGCCGTCGCCCTCGGCCTCATCGACGGCGATCCCGTCGGCTTCGCGTCGAACCGCCTCGTCATCGCCGTGGCCGACGGCAACCCCGCGGGCATCACCGGCTTCGACGAATCGCTGAACTCGGGTCGCCTCGTCATGTGCGCCCCAGAGGTGCCGTGCGGCGCCCTCGCCGACGAGCTGGCCACCGACGCCGGCCTCACCCTCAGCCCCGTCTCCGAGGAGACGAAGGTCACCGACGTGCTCGGCAAGGTCGAGTCCGGGGAGGCCGACGCCGGCCTCGTCTACGCCACCGACGCCGCCGGATCGGTCGCGGTCGACACGCTGGAGATCCCCGGGGCGGCCGACGCCCCGAACACCTACTGGGTCGCCGTCGTGCGTGGGGCCGGGCAGCCCGACGCGGCCCGGGTCTACGTCGACAGCCTCACCGGGCAGTGGCAGGACGACCTCGCCGCCGCGGGATTCGGGCCGCCGTGACCGGCGCCGCGACGTTCCCCCGCTGGGCGTGGGTGCCGTTCGGGCTCACGCTCGTGCTGCTGGCCGTTCCGCTCACGGCCCTGGTCGTGCGGGCGCCGTGGGGGCGGATGGGGGAGTTGCTGCTGTCCGACCGGGCCCGGGACGCGCTGGCCCTCAGCCTCGGCACCTGCGCCGCGACCACCGTGATCGTCCTGGTCCTCGGCGTGCCGACGGCGCTGGTCCTGGCCCGGTCCTCCGGCCGATGGGCCGCCGTCGCCCGGACCCTCGTCACCGTCCCCATGGTCCTGCCCCCGGTGGTGGCCGGCCTCGCGCTGCTCACCGCGCTCGGCCGCCGCGGCCTCGTCGGGTCCACGCTGTCCGCGCTCGGGATCGAGATCGGCTTCACCACGGCCGCGGTGGTGGTGGCGCAGACCTTCGTCGCCCTGCCTTTCCTCGTCGTCTCCCTCGAGGGGGCGCTCAGATCCGCCGGAACCAGCTACGAACGCGCCGCCGCCCGGCTCGGCGCGTCCCCCAGCCACGTGTTTCGGCGGGTCACCGTCCCGTTGGCCCTGCCCGCCGTCGCCTCCGGAACGGCGCTCGCCTTCGCCAGAGCCCTCGGGGAGTTCGGCGCCACTCTCACGTTCGCCGGCTCGCTGCAGGGCGTCACCCGCACCGTGCCGCTCGAGATCTACCTGTTGCGCGAGTCGGACACCGAGCTCGCCCTGGCGCTCGCGGTCGTCCTTCTCGGCGTCGCCGCCGGGATCGTGTTCCTGGCCGTTCGGGTCGGGAGGCGACGTGCCTGACGCAATCCATGTCCACGCCGTCGTCCCGGAGCGGGCGCTGGACCTCGACGTCCGCGTTCCCGACGGTTCGACCCTGGCCGTCGTCGGACCCAACGGAGCCGGCAAGTCCAGCCTCCTGCAGCTCATCTCCGGCGAACTGCGCCCCGATCCTGGTCTCGTCACCGTCCACGGCGTCCCGTTCTCCGGACCGGTCCGCCACGTGCCACCGCACCGGCGCCGCTTCGGCCACCTCGAGCAGCGGCCACTGCTGTTCCCGCACCTCACCGTCGCCGACAACGTGGCGTTCGGGCTGCGCGCCCGCGGAACCGGGCAGGCCGAGGCGACGGCCAGGGCGCTTGCCGAACTCGACGCCGTCGGCTGCGAGGATCTCGCCGCCCGCCGCCCCGCCGCATTGTCCGGCGGTCAGGCTCAACGGGTGTCGCTGGCCCGGGCACTCGCCGTCGACCCCGAGGTGATGCTCCTCGACGAACCGCTCGCCGCCCTCGACGCTACCGTCGCGCCGGAGCTACGACGGCTGCTGCGGGACCGGCTCGCCGGCGTCACCACCGTGCTGGCCACCCACGACCTCCTCGACGTCGTCGCCCTGGCCGACGACATGATTGAGTTGGGCGGCGGACGGGTCCTGGCCCGGGGCCCCGTCGACGACCTGTGCCAGCGGCCTTCGACGCCCTTCCTCGCCGGCTTCGTCGGCGTCAACCTCCTGCACGGCACGTCGCGCGGCGGGTCCGAGGTGTGGATCGGCGACGACCTGGCGGTCGCAGGCTCGGCGGCGCAGCCCCTCCCGCCCGGCCCTGCACGCGCCGTGTTCTCCCCGGCTGCGGTCAGCGTGTTCGCCCAGGCCCCCCATGGGAGTCCGCGCAACGAAATGCCCGCCGTCGTCGTGCACGTCGAGGACCGCTGGCCGGCGCAGCGCGTGGTGCTCGATGTCGTGGGCCAGCGCATCGCCGCCGACCTCACGCCCCAGTCAGTGGCCGAACTGGGCCTTGGGGCGGGCGTCCCGGTCACCGCCGTGCTCAAGGCGACGCAGGTGACCCTGCACCCGGGAGCGCACCCGCAGGCCGGCGACGGCGCCCGCCCCCGAGGCTGACGCAGACCCGGGCGGTCCGGAACGGGTAGAGTCTGCCGCGTGCTCGGCAATGACGATCCCAAAGCCTTCGAAGGCCCCAAGGAAGAGTGTGGTGTCTTCGGCGTGTGGGCGCCCGAGGAGGACGTCGCGCAGTTGACGTTCTTCGGGCTTTTCGCGCTGCAGCACCGCGGCCAGGAGTCCGCTGGCATCGCGGTCAGCAACCATCAGCGCATCATGGTCTACAAGGACATGGGGCTGGTCAGCCAGGTGTTCAACGAGGCGACGCTCAAGTCGCTGCCCGGCACCCTCGCCATCGGTCACACGCGCTACTCGACCACGGGCGCCAGCATCTGGCACAACGCGCAGCCGACGTTCCGCGCCACCCGCAACGGTGGCCTCGCGCTGGCGCACAACGGCAACCTCACCAACACCCACGAACTCGAGGAGTGGCTCGCCGAGATCGCGCCGATGGAGCGCGTCCCGGAGAAGAAGACCATGGACTCGACCAACGACACGTCGTTGGTCACGGCGCTGATGTCGGCGTTCGGGGAGGAGCCCATCGAGTCGGTGGCCCTCAAGGTGCTGCCCCGCCTCCAGGGCGCGTTCTGCCTCACATTCATGACCGAGCAGACGCTCTTCGCGGCCCGCGACCCGCAGGGCATCCGCCCGCTGGTCGTCGGCCGGCTCGCCAACGGGTGGGTTGTCGCCTCCGAGACCGCCGCCCTGGACATCGTCGGCGCCAGCTTCGTCCGCGAGGTCGAGCCCGGTGAGTTCATCGCCATCGACGAGGCGGGCCTCAGGTCCGTGCGGTTCGCCGAGGCCCGGCCCAAGGGCTGCATCTTCGAGTACGTGTACCTCGCGCGGCCCGACACCACGATCGCCGGTCACGGCGTCCACACCACGCGTGTGCGCATCGGCCAGAAGCTGGCCGAGGAGCACCCCGTCGACGCCGACCTCGTCATCCCGGTGCCCGAATCGGGAACCCCGTCGGCCATCGGCTATGCCCAAGCCTCCGGGATCCCCTACGGGCAGGGGCTCGTCAAGAACGCCTACGTCGGCCGGACGTTCATCCAGCCCAGCCAGACCATTCGCCAGCTCGGTATCCGGCTCAAGCTCAACCCGCTACGGGAGATCATCGAGGGCAAGCGGCTCGTGGTGGTCGACGACTCCATCGTGCGCGGCAACACGCAGCGCGCGCTCGTACGGATGCTTCGCGAGGCCGGCGCCAGGGAGGTGCACGTGCGCATCTCGTCGCCGCCCGTCCAGTGGCCCTGCTTCTACGGCATCGACTTCGCCACACGCGCCGAGCTCATCGCGCCGGGCCTCACCGTCGAGCAGATCCGCACGTCGCTGAGCGCGGACTCCCTCGGCTACATCTCCATCGACGGCCTCACCGAGGCCACGCAGGTACCCGCGGACCAGCTGTGCCGCGCCTGCTTCGACGGCAACTATCCCGTGGCCATTCCGCCCGCCCAGGCAGAGCTGCTGAATCTGGAGGAGAGCTAGATGATCGACAAGAGCGCCTACGCCGCGGCCGGCGTGGACATCGAGGCGGGCGACCGCGCCGTCGACCTCATGAAGGCCCACGTGGCCCGCACCCGACGCCCCGAGGTCCTCGGCGGTCTCGGCGGGTTCGCCGGCTTCTTCGACGCCTCCGCGCTGAAGGGCTACCAGCACCCCGTGCTCGCCACGTCGACCGACGGGGTGGGCACCAAGGTGGCCATCGCGCAGGCCATGGACAAGCACGACACCATCGGTTTCGACCTGCTCGGCATGCTCGTCGACGACCTCGTGGTGTGCGGCGCCGAGCCGCTGTTCGTCACCGACTACATCGCCACCGGCAAGGTGGTGCCGGAACGGATCGCCGCGATCGTCCAGGGCATCGCCGACGCCTGTGTCGCGGCGGGCGCCTCGCTCATCGGCGGCGAGACCGCCGAGCACCCCGGCCTGCTGGCACCCAACGAGTACGACATCGCCGGCGCGACGACGGGCGTCGTCGAGCGGTCGAAGATCCTCGGCCCCGAGCGCGTCCGCAAGGGTGACGCGGTCATCGCCATGGCATCGTCCGGCCTGCACTCGAACGGGTACTCGCTCGTGCGCCACGTCCTGCTCAACGAGGCCGGCTGGTCCCTCGATCGGCACGTCGACGACCTCGGCCGCACCCTCGGCGAGGAACTGCTCGAGCCCACCCACATCTACGCCCTCGAGGTGCTCGACCTCATCTCCAAGGTCGAGGTCCACGCCATGAGCCACATCACCGGGGGCGGTCTGGTCAACAACCTGGCCCGCGTCATCCCCGGTGACATGGTCGCGGTGCTGCGCCGCGACAGCTGGACGCCGCCGGCGATCTTCCAGCTCGTGCAGCGCGTCGGGGGCATCTCCCAGGCCGACATCGACGCCACGCTCAACATGGGGGTCGGCATGGTGGCGATCCTCCCGGAGAGCCAGGTCGACGCCGCGCACGCCGCACTCGCGGCCAAGGGCGTCACGTCCTGGACGCTCGGCCGGATCGAGGCCTCCGAGGGCCCCGGCGACGCGATGCTCATCTGAGGGTCCGCCCGAAGGGCGGGGGTGGAGTCAGGCCGCGGCCCGACGGTGGCTAGGGTGCCGGTGAGAACCGTTCCACTCCTGGAGGCAGCCCCATGGGCACCCTTGCGGAGACGCTGACCGGCGTCATCCCGATCATCGCGCTCATCGCGCTCGGCATCCTGCTGCGCCGCATCGACCTGCTCGACGACGCCATCGTCGATGGCCTGAAGCGGCTCATCGTCGGCGTCGTGCTCCCGGCGGTGCTGTTCACCGCGTTCCTCACGATGGAGTTCCGCGCCGAGTACCTGGCGATCATCCTCATCGTGCCGGCGGCGTGTGTGGCCCTGTTGGGGCTCGGGTACCTGGCGCGGCGCCTCCTGGGGTCGCCGGCGGTCACGCCGTTCCTGTTCACCGGGTTCGAGTTCGGGATGGTGGGCCTGGCGCTCTACACCGCGGCCTACGGGATCGCGGAGGTGCCGACGGCGGCCATCGTCGGCCTGGGGCACGAGTTCTTCATCTGGTTCGTCTTCGTCACGCTGCTCAAGCGCCAGAGCGACGGCCGCGTGACGGTCCGCGAGACGCTGACGTCGTTCGTGCGGTCACCGGTGATCATCGCCATCGCCGCCGGCCTGCTGCTCAACGTGCTGGGTTTGCGGGAGGCGATCGCGGCCAACGCCGTCGGCGGGGGCCTGCTGCGGACGCTCGAGTACCTCGCGGCGGTCATCGTGCCGCTCATCCTCATCGTCGTGGGCTACGGCACGAGGCTCAGCCGGTCCGGCGTCCGGCAGGCGCTGCCGCTGGTGGCGTCCCGCTTCGCCGTCACGCTGGCCATGGGGCTGCTCCTGTCCGAGGCGGTCGTCGGCCAGTGGCTCGGCCTCGGCGCCCCGGTGCGGGCAGCGGTGTTCATGCTGTTCATCCTGCCGCCGCCCTTCATCGTGCCTATCTTCCTTCCGCGCCGCCGACAGGACGAGATCACGTACTCCAACAACGTGCTGAGCCTCTACACGGTGGTGAGCATCGCCACGTTCGTGGTCTACGTCTTCGCGACGGTGGCGTGACGGCCCCGCTGTCCGCCCAGTGCTCACAGTTGCCGCGACAGCCCGGCAACTGTGAGCACTGGAGCATGACGTTCGATGACCACGCGCGAGTGGTCCCGCCGCCGGCCCCATTTGATTCACCAGGTTAATGAGATAGAGTAAGCAGTTGCGACGAAAGGACTGCATGCCCCCCGAGTACGACCCCGAACTCCTCGCCCTCGCCAACGACCTGCGGGTCGCCTGCCAGCGCATCTCGCGCCGCGTGCGCTTCGAGTGCACCAGCGACGTGGCCCCGCACCAGTTCTCAGTGTTGATGGCCCTTCACAACGACGGTCCGAAGACCCCCACCCAGCTGGCGTCGCGGGACTCGGTGAGCACACCGTCGATGACCAAGACGGTCAACTGCCTGGCGGACAAGGGGCTGGTGTCGAGGTCGGCCCACCCCGATGACGGGCGGCAGGTCCTCGTGGCCATCACCGACGCGGGGGAGGGCGTCATCGAGGACACCGTCGCCAGCCGCGACACCTGGATGCTCAACCACATGGCCGCACTCGGTCCGGACGACCTCGAGCTGCTCCGCCGCGCCGCCGGTCTTCTGGGTGAGGTGTCCCATGGCGAGTGAACGCGGCAGCATGCTCGCATCGTTCGCGGTGCGCAACTACCGGATCTTTTTCGCCGGGGCCCTCATCAGCAACCTCGGCACGTGGATCCAGCGGATCGGCCAGGACTGGCTGGTCCTCACCGAGCTGACCGACGGCAGCAGCGCGGCGCTCGGTGTGGTGACGGCCCTCCAGTTCCTCGCCATCCCGATCCTCGCCCCGTACGCGGGGTCACTCGTCGACCGCGTCCGGACGAGACGGATGCTGGCGGTCACGCAGGTGCTCCTCGGCGTCACGGCGCTCGGGTTGTGGGCGGTCGTGGCGCTCGGTGTGGCCGAGCTGTGGCACGTGTTCGTGTTCGCCCTGCTGCAGGGCGTCGTCACCGCCTTCGACAACCCCGCGCGCCAGGCATTCGTGTCGGAACTGGTGTCTCCGGAGCTGCTGCCCAACGCGGTGGGCCTCAACTCGACGTCGTTCAACGGCGCCCGGCTGCTAGGGCCCGGCGCGGCCGGACTGCTCATCGCCGCCTTCGGCGTCGGCCCGACGCTGCTCATCAACGCGGTGAGCTTCGCGTTCATGCTCGCCGCCGTCGTGGCGCTGAGGCCGGCGGAGCTGCATCCGAGCCCGCGGGCCCGGGGCCGAGGCGGCACCCGGGACGGCCTGCGGTACCTCCGGGGGCGCCCGGACCTCATCGTCATCATGGTGATCGTGTTCGCGCTGGGGACCTTCGGGCTGAACTTCCAGATCTACAACGCGACCATGGCCACCGAAGTGTTCGGCAAGGGCGTCACCGAGTACGGCATGCTCGGCACCGTGATGGCCATCGGAACCCTCGCCGGGGCGCTGATGTCCACCCGTCGCACGAGGCCCGGGCTGCGCACCATCCTGGCCGCGCTCGGGGCGTTCTCCCTGTCCACGGCACTTGCGGCGGTCGCGCCGACGTACGAGGTCTTCGGGTTGCTGCTGATCCCGTCCGGCTTCTTCGCGCTGACAGTGATGACGACGGCCAATGCTGCAGTGCAGCTGGGAACCGATCCGAGGTACCGGGGGCGGGTCATGGCGGTCTACATGGCCATCTTCATCGGCGGCACGCCGCTCGGTGCTCCCGTCATCGGCTGGCTGGGGGAGATCCTTGGCGCGCGGGCCATGGTGCTCGCGGGTGCCCTCGCGACGGGGATCGCGGGGCTCGGGGTGCTTGGCTATCTCGTGGTTCATGACGGCGTGCGGCTCGGTGTCGAGCGGGGACTGCCGCCTCGACTGCGCGTGACCCAGGTCCAGCCGGTGGGCCGCTGACCCGTGTGATTGACACTTCAACTAAGTGGCGTTAGGGTGGTTTCATATTCAACGAACTTCAAGCTTCAGGAGACCTCATGACCACCACCCTCGCCACCGCCGGTCTTGCCCAGCTCGCCGGGACCTACACCATCGACCCCACCCACTCCGAGATCGGCTTCACCGCGCGCCACGCGATGGTGACGAAGGTCCGCGGAGCGTTCACCGAGTTCGAGGGGACCGCCTCCACTGCGGCGGGGATCCGGAACGCCACCATCGACCTGACCATCAAGGCCGGTTCCGTCGACACCGGCAACGCCGACCGCGACGGGCACCTGCTTTCGGCCGACTTCTTCGACGTCGAGCAGTACCCCGCCATCCGGTTCACCTCCACGCACATCTCCGCGGTGGGTGACGACACGCTCCATGTCGAGGGGGACCTGACGATCAAGGACGTCACCCGTCCCGTCGCGATCGATTTCGAGTACGCAGGGGTGGCCACGGACCCGTTCGGAAACGAGCGCGTGGGCCTCTCGGGCGAGGTCGCCGTCAACCGCAAGGACTTCGGCCTCGTGTGGAACGCCGCTCTGGAGACCGGGGGCGTGCTCGTCTCCGAGACGGTCAACCTCGCTATTGAGGTCTCTGCCATCCGCAACGCCGACGAGACCGCCGCGGTGGCAGTGGCGGACAAGCCCGCCGCGGCCGAGAACTGTGCCGATGAGAACGCCCCGTCGGACGCGACCGACTCGCCCGCCCGGGGTGGGTTCGTCGGTTGGCTGAAGAAGCTCTTCCGCTGACCCCGCAGGGCGCACATCGGGTCCACGGTCTTGCCACGTGACGACGCGCGAGGCGCGCCTCGTGCGCACGGGCGACCACATGCATGGCGGAGGCGCCGTCCCCTCGAGGGACGGCGCCTCCGCCATGTCCGGTCAACCGGTGAGGCTCACACCAGCGAGTCGATGATCCGGTTGAAGGTCGACGACGGCCGCATCACGTCGGTGGCGCGGGCGTCGTCCGGGCGGTAGTAGCCGCCGATGTCGGCGGGCTTGCCCTGCACCGACAGCAGCTCGTCGACGATCTGCCCCTCGCCCTCGGACAGCGCCGTCGCAACCGGGGCGAACACCTCGGCCAGCTCCGGATCGTCGGTCTGCGCGGCGAGCTCCTGCGCCCAGTACATGGCCAGGTAGAAGTGCGAACCGCGGTTGTCGATGCCGCCGAGCTTGCGGGTGGGCGACTTGTTCTCGTTGAGGAACGTGCCGTTGGCTCGGTCGAGCGTCGACGCGAGGACCGCCGCGCGGGCATTGTCCTCGGTGCGGGCCAGATGGTCGAACGAGGCCGCCAGCGCAAGGAACTCACCGAGCGAGTCCCAACGCAGGTAGTCCTCCGCGACCAGCTGCTGCACGTGCTTGGGGGCGGAGCCACCGGCGCCGGTCTCGAACAGGCCGCCGCCCGCCATCAGCGGAACGACCGACAGCATCTTGGCCGACGTGCCCAACTCGAGGATGGGGAAGAGGTCGGTCAGGTAGTCGCGCAGCACGTTGCCCGTCACGGAGATGGTGTTCTCGCCGCGTCGAATCCGCTCGATGCTGAACTTCGTCGCCTCGACTGGGCTCATGATCTCGATCTGCAGCCCATCGGTGTCGTGCTCCTCGAGGTATTCGCGCACCTTGGCCATGAGGTTGCGGTCGTGCGCTCGCTCCTCGTCCAGCCAGAAGACGGCCGGCCAGCCCGTCACACGGGCCCGCGTCACCGCCAGCTTGACCCAGTCGCGGATCGGGGCGTCCTTGGCCTGGCAGGCGCGCCAGATGTCCCCGACGGCGACGTCCTGGCTCATCAGCAGCGTTCCGGAGGAGTCGACGACCTCGACGACGCCATCGGCGGCCATCTCGAAGGTCTTGTCGTGCGAGCCGTACTCCTCGGCCTTCTGCGCCATCAACCCGACGTTGGGGACCGACCCCATCGTGGTCGGGTCGTAGGCCCCGTTGGCCTGGCAGTCCTCGATGACGGCCTGGTAGACCCCCGCGTATGACGAATCGGGCAGGACCGCGAGCGTGTCCTCCTCGTCACCCGCGGGACCCCACATGTGGCCCGACGTGCGGATCATGGCCGGCATCGACGCGTCGACGATGATGTCGGAGGGCACGTGCAGGTTGGTGATGCCCTTGTCCGAGTTCACCATCGCCAGGCGCGGGCCCTCCTCGAGGCCCTTCTCGAACGCCGCGCGGATCTCCGCACCGTTGGGCAGGGCATCGAGGCCGGCGAGGATGGCGCCGAGGCCGTCGTTGGGGGAGAGGCCCGCCGCCGCCAGGTCGTCGCCGTACCGGGCGAAGACGTCGGGGAAGAAGGCGCGGATCGCGTGCCCGAAGATGATCGGGTCGGAGACCTTCATCATCGTGGCCTTGAGGTGTAGCGAGAAGAGGATGCCGGACTGGCGGGCGGCCTCCACCTGCGAGCGCAGGAACTTCTCGAGCGCGTCGGCTCGCATGACGGTGGAGTCGACGACCTCGCCCTCCAGCACGGCCAGGCCGTCCAACAGGACGGTCTCGGTGCCGTCGGCGGCGCGGTGCCGGATGGTGAGGATGTCGTCGGCGGGCATGATGACCGACTGCTCGTTGTGCCGGAAGTCGTCGGCGTCCATGGTCGCCACACGCGTCTTCGAATCGGCGGTCCAGGCGCCCATCCGGTGCGGGTTCTTCTTCGCGTAGTTCTTGACCGACTCCGGGGCGCGGCGGTCCGAGTTGCCCTCACGCAGCACGGGGTTGACTGCTGAGCCCTTGACCCGGTCGTAGCGGGCGCGGATGTCGCGCTGCTCCTCGGTCTGCGGGTCCTCCGGGTAGTCCGGCAGTTGGAAGCCCTGGGACTGGAGTTCCGCGACCGCGGCCTTCAGCTGCGGCACCGAGGCCGAGATGTTGGGCAGCTTGATGATGTTGGCCGCCGGGGCCTTCGCCAGCTCACCCAGCTCCGCCAGGGCGTCGTCGACTCGCTGATCCTCTGGCAGGACATCGGCGAACTGGGCCAGGATGCGGCCCGCCAGCGAGATGTCACGGGTCTCGACGTCGACGCCCGCCTGGTCGGCGAACGCCGTGACGATGGGGAGGAAGGAATACGTGGCGAGCAGTGGGGCCTCGTCGGTGAGGGTGTAGATGATCTTGCCCATGTGCTGAAGAACTCCTCTGGGTTGGCTGGCCACAGCCTATCGTCCGGTGCCTCCGTTCGGTCGTGGCGAACACCGGCCCACCCTGACGAGCGCGTGCTTTGGAGGAACCCCGTGGATTGGGTAGCCTGTATCCACGAGTATCTGACAGATTCCGCGGTAAGACCGCGAGGGACAAAGCAAGGGGGTCGACCCGATATGGGGCGCGGCCGGGCAAAGGCTAAGCAGACGAAGGTGGCTCGCGATCTGAAGTATCGCGCGGTTGACACCGATTTCGCGTCACTGGAGCGGGAGCTCCGGGGTGACACGGTCGTCGACGACACCACCGAGGACGACATCCCCGATGCGTACGCAGATCTGGCGGACGAGTACAACGACGACTACGGCGACGACGAGTACGAGCGCCGGTCCTCCTGAGCGCCCGGCCGAGTCGCCTGGTCACTGGGAGCCCGACACTCAACTGCCGGGCTACGAGCAGTTGGTCATCCCCCTCCCGGATGAACCGACCTACGCCCTGGAGCCCCAGGGGAGCCTCGTCACCACGATCGTCCGGAGGTCCCGGCCTGTCCGGGAGCGGGCCGTGCTGTACGTGCACGGGTGGAACGACTACTTCTATCAGCGGCACCTCGCCGACGAAATGGCCGACGCGGGCCTCGATTTCTATGCGGTCGATCTGCGCCGCTACGGCAGGTCGTTGCGCGACGGTCAGTTGGCCGGCTACATCGCCGACATGACCGACTACTTCGTCGAACTGGACCGCGCGGTGGAGACCGTCCGCTCCGACGGCCACGACGACATCGTGCTCATGGGGCACTCGACCGGCGGCTTGGTGTCCGCCCTGTATGCCGCCGAGAGGCCCGGGCAGTTCTCCGCCCTGGTGCTCAACGCCCCGTGGCTCGAGATCCAGGCCAACACGCTCCTGAGACCCGCCACGCAGACGGTTCTCACGGCTGCGCGGGCCGTGGCGCCCACGACTCCCCTCCCGCAGGTGGACAACGGCTTCTACCGCCGCACCATCTCCTCCGCGCTCGAGGGGGAGTGGGACTACAACCGCAACCTCAAGGGCGACAAGGCCTTCCTCATCAGAGTGGGCTGGTTGGCGGCCGTGCTGGACGGCCACTCCCGGGTGGCCGCCGGTCTCCGGATCGACTGTCCGGTCCTCGTCGCCATCGCGGAACGCAGCGACTTCCGGCGGAACTGGGACGAGGCCCTGCGGACGGCCGACATCGTCCTGGACGTCGACCGGATCGCCGAGCGGGCCCCGAAGCTGGGCAACCTCGTGGTCATCGCCCGCTTCCCCGACGCCGTCCATGACGTGACCCTGTCGCGCCGCGACGTGCGGGAGGCCGTGTTCCGGGAGTACCGCCGCTTCCTCGCCGCCTACGTCTGAGCGGCCGTGCCGCGACCCGGGAGCCGGGCATGAAAAAACCCTCGCGATGCGAGGGCTGTGGTGGCCAGGGCCGGGGTCGAACCGGCGACCTTTCACTTTTCAGGCGAACGCTGCTACCAGCTGAGCTACCTGGCCAGGTGGCCTGACGTTTCCGCCGACCTAGCGACCCCGACGGGACTCGAACCCGCGACCTCCGCCGTGACAGGGCGGCGCGCTAACCAACTGCGCTACGGGGCCAATTTCTTGACCTGCTGGCTGCGCCAGCCCGGTAACTATAGCGTGATTCCCGCCGTGTTGGGAAATCGGGTGAAATCCCTAGTCGTTACCGGTTTCAACGCCTCCCCGGGTGGGGAGGGGATGAGCATCCCCAACGGGATTCGAACCCGTGCTGCCGCCGTGAAAGGGCGGAGTCCTAGGCCGCTAGACGATGGGGACCAGCGTGGTGGACAGTCTACGGAGTGGCCGACGCGCGGCGCAAACGGAGTCGGTGTGGCGGCGTGCCCATCGGGGGGAGGCACGCCGCCACACCGGGCCCGGATCACTCGTCGTAGGTCGTGATGTGGATGTGGTTGTAGTGGTTGGCGTTGTCGCTGCCGCGGTCGGCCATCCAGCGCCACCCTTCGCTGTCGCGCTCGATGTTCCAGATGCGCTGGGCGAAGATGATGTAGTTGATGTTGTACTCCCGCGCGTGTGCCTGGTAGTACTTCGCGATCTCCCAGCCGAGGGCCTGGTTCGACGCGTAACTGGGGAGCATGATGTCGATGGCGCGACCGGCCGGATGGTCGGGTGTCACGTCCCGCCGCCAGCCGTACATCGTCGTGATGGCGGGGTAACGGTCCCATACGTCGCGGACGATCGCCTGGACGTAGGCGTTGGTCTGGTCGAGGCCGCTCGAGTAGCCGTGGTTGAGGCTTTCGTCGGGGCTGACGGACGAGACGTAGCTGGCCGTGAACCAGAAGGTCCCGCCGTCCACGATCGCCTGGACGCGCCCGTTCGCCTCCTTGCCGGTGGCCTCGATGGCGGTGCCCTTCGCGATCTCGCCGTCGTGGTCCGAGCCCGTACTCGCTGTCCACTTGTTGAGGACGGTGGTGGAGTACTTGGTCGTCGTCGAGACGGGCTTGGTCGACGAGAGGTAGCGGGCGGTGAACCAGCGGGTGGCGCCGTTGTGGATGGCTTCGGCGCGGCCGTTGTCGGTCTTGCCGGTGACCTGGATGGCGGTGCCCTTGGTGACCTCGCCCACGTTGCCGGAGCCGCTGCTGCCGGTCCAGATGTTCAGCGTGGTCGTCGCGTACTTCGTCGTCGTCGAGA
>JAUHXZ010000025.1 GCA_030426725.1 Actinomycetes bacterium | reverse complement strand
TCGCGACGCCCACCCAACCTGCCCCGGCCCCACACCTCGACCCCCTCATCCTGGTTGGCCGGCGGTTGATCACCAGTGGACGCCAGCGTTCCTGCCCGTCGCCAGCGCAATTGCGCGGGCGTCGGGACGTACGGCTGGCGTCGGAGCGATCCGGGGTGAGGGGTCAGGGAGTGAGCCGCAGGGGACTCCAACCGCCCGGCTGATCGAGGACGTCCATGGAGACGTCGACGCCGCCCTCGTCGAGCGACGCGGCCGCGACGAGCAGGCTGAGCGTGGGGAACCCGTGGGGGCGGTTGTCGCGGATGATCGCCCGGTCGTCGGTCGGGTCCATCCGCGTGGTGCGTTCGAGGACCGCCATCCAGTGCTTCCACCACGGGGCGCCGTCGGTCTCCTCGGTGGGGGCCTCGGCGAAGGCGTCGAGCCAGGCCGCGATCCGGGGCGACGTCGGGTCGTCGACATCCTCGTGGGCCACCATGTGCGTCCCCGGACTCAGCTCGATCCGACGCGGATGTCCGCCCTCCCACGACGTGATGCTCGCGCTGTGCGGCCGCGCGTCGACGAGGTTGAAGCCCAGCGTCGTCAGGGGCTCCGGGAGCGGCCGCCCGGCCACGGCGTCGAGGACCAGGCCGCCCCGCGACGTCGGGACCGGGACCTGCGCGCCTCCCGGGCGGTTCAGCAGCACCGCGAGTCGTGAGTCGTCGGCGGCCAGCCACGCCCCGCCGGCGAGTTCGTCCATGATCCCGCGCACCCCCGGGTGGTCCGGCCACCAGTGCCCGAGAGGACGCCACGGGCGGTCGGGATCCTCGTCCCGGACGGCGAGGATGCGCGTCGGGCCTTCGCCCGGTTCCGGCACGCGGATCACGACGGTGCACATGTCGGAAGGCTACCCCCTCCCCTCCACGCCGGTTCCTGACAGAATCGGGGCATGGTCATCGTCGTGGGAGTCTCCGGGGGAATCGCCGCCTACAAGGCCGTCCACCTGGTCCGTCTGTTCGTCCTGGACGGGCACGAGGTGCACGTCGTCCCCACCGACGACGCGCTGCGCTTCGTCGGCCTGCCCACCTGGGAGGCGATCTCCCGCAATCGCGTCACCACGTCGGTCCACGACGACGTGCCGCAGGTCCGGCACGTGGCGCTGGGGCAGAAGGCAGACCTCGTCGTCGTGGCCCCCGCTACGGCCAACACGCTCGCGAAGATGGCGGCCGGGATCGCCGACGACCTGCTCGGCACGACGCTCCTCGCCACGCGTGCTCCGGTGCTCGTGGCGCCCGCGATGCACACCGAGATGTGGCAGCACGACGCCACGCTGGCGAACATGGCGACGTTGCGGTCGCGGGGCGTCCACGTCGTCGGCCCCGAGTCCGGGCCGCTCACCGGCGGGGATTCCGGACCGGGCCGGATGAGCGAACCCGAGGCCATCCACGCCGCCGCCTCGACGCTCTTGGCCGGCAGGCACGACCTCGAAGGGCTCGTCGTCGCGGTGTCGGCCGGCGGCACCCGCGAGCCGGTCGACCCGGTCCGGTTCCTCGGGAACCGGTCCAGCGGTCGGCAGGGGATTGCGCTCGCCGTCGCCGCCGCCGAGCGTGGCGCCGAGGTCCGCCTGGCCGCCTGCAACATCGAGGCCGACGTGCTCCGGCCGGCTGAGCGGCCGGGGATCACCGTCACGCGCGCCGGATCGGCCGCCGACCTGTCGACGGTGATGGCCGGCATCGCGCCCGGTGCCGACGTCGTCATCATGGCGGCCGCGGTCGCGGACTACCGGGTGGCCGATATCGCCGACTCCAAGCTGACCAAGGAAGCCGGGAGGACGCCGGTCATCACCCTGGTGGAGAACGAGGACATCGTCGCAGGCCTCGCCGCCCGCCGCGAGCCGGGGCAGGTCGTCGTCGCGTTCGCTGCCGAGACCTCGACGGGGGACGAACTGGTCGCGCGGGCGGTGCGCAAGCGCCGGCGCAAGGACGTCGACGTGGTGGCCGTCAACGAGGTGGGATGGAGCAAGGGCTTCGAGTCCGCCGACAATCACGTGCTCGTCGTCGGCCGCGACGATGCCGTCGTGGCGGAGGCGTCGGGCAGCAAGCGCGTCGTGGCCGACGCGCTCCTCGACGTCCTGCGGGGCCTGACCCCGCCCCGCTGACCCGCCCCCGCTGACCCCGCCCCCGCGCGTGGCTGACCCCGCCCCCGCGCGTGCCCGCCTCGCCTGGGAAACGGCGACGAGCCAGACACGCGGTTCGTGGCCCGAATCGGCCTCTTTTGCGCCAAATCCCGTCTCCAGCCATGGCTCAGGCTCATCGAAGGGCATTGAGCCGCGTGTCAGGCTCATCGCCCCCCGGTCGGAGGGCGGGAGGCGACGAGCCCCGACGACGCGCGACGGCGCCGGAGGAGCAAGACCCCCGGCGCCGTCACGCCCTCCGCCGTGGCTACTTCTTCGGCCAGTGCTCCTGCGGCATCGGCTCGTAGCCGTGGAACTCGCGCGTGAAGCTGCCCGTGCCCTGCGCGACGCCGCGCAGGTCGATCGGGTAGTTCACCAGCTCGCTCTGCGGAACGATGGCCTCGACGACGGCGTGGCCCTCGCCGTCGAGGTCACTGCCCTGCACCTGGGCGCGGCGCCCGGCCAGATCGGTCAGCACCGCCCCCATGAAGGTGTCGGCCACCTTCACGCTCACCTTGTCGACGGGCTCCAGCAGCCCGACGCGCCCCTGTTCGGCCGCATCGCGCAGCGCCAGCTGCCCGGCCACCTGGAACGCCATGTCCGAGGAGTCCACCGAATGCGACTTCCCGTCGAACAGCGTCACCCGGACGTCGACCATCGGAACCCCGAAGTTCGTCCCGTGCTCCAGCTGCTGCAGGATCCCCTTCTCCACCGACCCGATGTAGGCGCGCGGAACCGCCCCGCCGACCACCTTGTCGACAAACTCGAACCCGGTACCGCGGGGGAGCGGCTCCACCTCGATGTCGCACACCGCGTACTGGCCGTGCCCGCCGGACTGCTTGACGTTGCGCCCGTGGCCCTTCGCGCCCGACAGGAACGTCTCGCGCAGCGCCACCCGCACGGGCTCCTCCTCGAAGCCGACCTGGTAGCGGTCCCGCAGCCGGGCTAGCAGGAGATCCTTGTGCGCCTGGCCCATCACCCATAGCAGTTGCTGCTCCGTCTCGGAGTTGCGCTCGAGGTGCACCGTCGGATCCTCCAGCGCCAGGCGGTGGAGTGCGGACGCCAGCTTGTCCTCGTCGCCGCGGCTCGTCGCCCTGACGGCCACCGGGAGCTGCGGCTGCGGCAGGTCCCAGGGCGGCAGCAGCGCCGGCCGGGACGGGGCCGACAGCGTGTCTCCGGTCTCCGCCTTCGACAGCTTCGTCACCGCGACGATCTCGCCTGCGATCGCCACCGTCTTCGCCACCGTCTCGCCCGCGACCGTCATGCTCATCGGACCGATACGCTCGTCGTCGTCGTGATCGGGATGCATCGGGTCCGCCGGCGTGCCGAACAGTTCGCGGTGCCCGGACACGTGCACCACGTCGTCGACGTGCAGCGAGCCGCTGAACACCCGCACCAGGCTGGTGCGGCCGGCGTAGTTGTCGCTGGTGGTGCGGATCACCTGGGCCACGAGCGGCCCGTCCGGGTCGCAGTCGGCCGGCGGCAGCGTCGCGCCGTTGGGGGTGGTGATCTCCGGAATGTGGTGCGACGCCGGTGCGGGGAACCCGCGCTCGAGCCAGCGCAGCAGTTCCTCCGTGCCCTTGTCGGACGTGGTGTGCGCGGGCAGCACAGGGAAGAACCGGCCGGACTCGACGGCGGAGCGCAGGGCCTCGTGGACCTCCTCGACCGCCAGTTCCTCGCCCTCCAGGTAGCGCTCCATCAGCGCCTCGTCCTGGATCTCGGTGATGATCGCCTCGAGCAGCGGGGTGCGCCCCTCGTCGATGAGGAGCATCTCATCCTCGGTGGCGTCGCGGGAGACGCGATCGCCCGAGGAGTAGTCGTGCGCCCGCTTGTTCAGCAGGGACAGGTTGCCGACGTTCTGGCCGTCCACCTCAAGGGGGATCAGCGCGGGGATGATGCCCTCGCCGAAGGTCTCCTGCGCCGTCGACACCATGATGTCGAAGTCCGCCCGGCCCTGGTCCAGCTTGGTGATGGCGATGATGCGGGGCATGCCGACCTCCTGGCATTCCTGCCAGAGGGCGACGGTGCCGGCGTCGATGTCCTCGCCCGCCGCGACGACGAAGATCGCCGCGTCGGCGGCCCGCAGGCCGGCCCGCAGCTCACCGACGTACTCGGTGTGCCCGGGGGCGTCGAGGAGATTGATCAGCACGTCGTTGGCCGGAATGGAGGCCAGCGTCAGCGAGGCGCCCCGCTCCGGGGTGTCCTTCTCGCCGCGATAGCTCTCGATCCGGGCGCGCAGAAGATGTTCGAACAGTGTCGTCTTGCCCGAGCCACTCGACCCGACCAGGACGACGTTGCGTACGTCATCGGGCGTCGAGATGGCGATCTGGGGACTCGTCTTTGAGGCCATGAACCCAACCTAGCCCCCTCGTCGTCGCCGTATGGGGCGACCCCGGCAAACTCGTGTGAGAAGGGCGGCCGGACGGGCGGGAGCACGGCTAGGCTGGGGGA
Organism: Actinomycetes bacterium; assembly: GCA_030426725.1. GTDB lineage: Bacteria > Actinomycetota > Actinomycetes > Propionibacteriales > Propionibacteriaceae > Arachnia. Next base: position 29,457 of record JAUHXZ010000025.1, on the reverse strand, counting down.
GCGGGGGCGGCCCACCTGCCACCGGAGACACCCCGCGAAGGATTTCCACCGGGAGCCCCCGCCGAGGTGTCGTCATGCGTTTTGACCGCCCCCGTCCTGGGATGTAGCCTGGGTAGCTGTTGCGCGCGTGAATCGACCCTGCTCAGGCAAGGCCGGCGGGCAACCCCCATCAGTTACTGAACCGAATGGAAGTGGGATCGTGTCCACGTACACCCCAAAGCCGGGCGAGATTGCCCGCAACTGGCACGTCATCGATGCCGAGAACGTGATCCTGGGCCGCCTGGCCGTCCAGGTCGCCAACCTGCTGCGCGGCAAGCACAAGCCGCAGTTCGCGCCCCACGTCGACACCGGTGACTTCGTCATCGTCGTCAACGCCAACAAGATCGCGCTGTCCGGCAACAAGCACACCGATTCGAAGCGCTACTCGCACTCCGGCCGCCCCGGCGGTCTCCGCGTCGAGGCCATCGGCGAACTGCTCGAGAACGATCCCCGCCGCGCCGTCGAGCGCGCCGTCTGGGGCATGCTCCCGAAGAACAAGCTCAGCCGTCAGATGATGAGCAAGCTCAAGGTCTACGCCGGCCCCGAGCACCCCCACGCTGCCCAGCAGCCGCAGCCCTTCGAGATCACCCAGATCGCCCAGTGAGCGAGAGCGAGACGCATCCCATGAGCCAGACTGATACCGCAGAGACCCCGGCGGAGGAGATCACCCCCTTCGTCGACGACGCCAACCGCGAGATCGCCTACCGGTCCGACTCGAACCCCGCCGCTGCCGCGGGTTCCGAGGACCGCTCGGCCATCGTCGCCCCCGGCGCGGCCACCGGCCGCCGCAAGGAGGCTATCGCCCGTGTCCGCATCGTCCCGGGCTCCGGCACCTGGACGATCAACGGCCGCACCCTCGAGGACTACTTCCCGAACAAGGTGCACCAGCAGCTGGTGAGCGACCCCTTCGTCGTCGCCGGTGTGACTGACGCGTACGACGTCATCGCCCTCATCTCGGGCGGCGGCATCACCGGTCAGGCCGGCGCCCTGCGCCTCGGCGTGGCCCGCGCCCTGAACGCCGTCGACGCCGAGGCCTCGCGCCCCGGCCTCAAGAAGGCCGGCATGCTGACCCGCGACGCCCGCATCAAGGAGCGCAAGAAGGCCGGTCTCAAGAAGGCCCGCAAGGCTCCTCAGTACAGCAAGCGCTGATCCAGCCCGCACAGAACGCCCATCCCGCACCGGGGTGGGCGTTCTGCCGTTCCCGGGGATTCGCGTATTCGCTCACGAACTTTGAGCGGCGGTAGAGTCGTCGCCGTGGCACGACTCTTTGGTACCGACGGCGTCCGCGGCGTCGCGAACAGTGAACTGACAGCCGAACTGGCGCTCGACCTCAGCGTCGCGGCGGCGCACATCCTCGGAGAGGCCGGCGCCTTCGAGGGACACCGACCCACGGCCCTCGTCGGCCGCGATCCCCGGGCGAGCGGTGAGTTCCTCGAGGCGGCGGTCGTCGCCGGCCTCGCGTCGGCGGGTGTCGACGTCGTCAGGCTCGGCGTGACGCCCACCCCGGGCGTCGCATACCTGGTGGGCGAGCTCGAGGCGGACCTCGGCGTCATGATCTCGGCCTCCCACAACCCGATGCCCGACAACGGCATCAAGTTCTTCTCCAAGGGCGGCGTCAAGCTCGACGACTACCTCGAGGACGCCATCGAGGCGCGGATGGGCGAGGACTGGGACCGCCCCACCGGCGCGCGTGTCGGCCGCATCCGCAGCGACCTCGGCGCCGTCGAGGGCTACGTCGCGCACCTCGTCTCGTCGCTCGGCGGCGACCGCTCCCTCGACGGTCTCAAGGTGGTCATCGACTGCGCCAACGGCGCCGCCTCCACCACCGCGCTCGAGGCCTTCGCCGCGCAGGGCGCGCAGATCGTCCCCATCCACGCCGAGCCCGACGGCGTCAACATCAACGACAACTGCGGCTCCACCCACATGCGCGATCTCATCGAGCGCGTGAAGGCCGAGGGCGCGGACCTGGGCATCGCCCTCGACGGCGACGCCGACCGGTGCCTCGCCGTCGACCACGAGGGCAACGTCGTCGACGGCGACCACATCCTCGCGATCCTCGCCATCGCGCTGAAGGAGGAGCACAGCCTCCCCGCCGACACCCTCGTGGCCACCGTGATGAGCAACCTCGGCCTCATCAACGCGATGCGTGACCACGGCATCCGCGTCGACCAGACGAAGGTCGGCGACCGCTACGTGCTGGAGTCGATGAACGCCAACGGTTTCGCGCTCGGCGGGGAGCAGTCCGGGCACGTCATCATCGCGGAGTTCGCCAACACCGGCGACGGCACGCTGACCGGTCTGCATCTGGCGGCCCGGATGGTGAGGACCGGGCGGTCGCTGAAGGACCTTGCGTCGGTCATGATGGTCCTGCCGCAGGTGATCATCAACGTCCGCGGCGTCGACAAGCTGCGCGCCGGTGTCGATCTCCCCGTGCAGCAGGCCGTGGGGGCGGCGTCGCGTGAGCTCGGCGAGACCGGCCGCGTGTTGCTGCGCCCGTCCGGCACGGAGCCCGTGGTGCGGGTCATGGTCGAGGCGCCCACCGATGAGCAGGCCCGGCGCATCGCCGAGGAACTCGCGGACACCGTGCGGACCCGACTGGCGCTCTGATCCATGACGCGGGTCTATTCTGGTCCGCACCCGACGAATAGGACCTCCCGATGATCGCTGACCCCGCCGACCAACGCACGCTTCTGACGCTCGCCGATCTCGACACCGAGGTGGCCCGCGTGCAGCACGCCGCGCGGGCCCTGCCGCAACACAAGATCATCGCGGATCTGATGGCGGCCAGGCAGCAGATCGCCGACGAGCTCGTCGCGTCCAGCACGGATGCCGACGACCTGCAGGTGGCGGTGGCGAAGTCGGAGACCGACCTGGCGCCGGTGCGCGCCCGGCTCGAGCGCGACGAGGCACGGATCGTCGACGGATCCGTCTCCGACGGCAAGATCCTGCGCTCCCTGCAGGAGGAGGTGGACCACCTGCGTCGCCGGATCTCCACGCTCGAGGACAACGAGCTGGAGCTGATGGGACGCCTCGAGGAGGCCACCGAGCACCGCGACCGCATCGCGGCCCGCAAGGGGGAGATCGAGACGAAGCTGCGCTCCGAGGTGGCGGCACGCGACGAGGCGGTCGCGAAGCTGAGCCAGGAGGCGAAGGACCTCGCCGCGACCCGCGCCCCGCTCGCCGCCCGGGTCCCCGCCGACCTGCTCAAGCTGTACGAGAAGCTGCGCGCGTCGTCCGGCCTGGGAGCGGCACCGCTGAAGGCGGGACGCTGCGGCGGCTGCCAGCTGGAGGTCACCGTGTCGGACCTCGACCTGTACCGGCGGACCCCCGCCAACCAGGTGCTGCGCTGCGTGGAGTGCGACCGCATCCTCGTGCGCACGCCCGAGTCCGGCCTCTGATGCCGTCGACGCACCTCGAGTTCCGGGACGTCCCCGACGAGGTGCGTCAGGGCCTCGTGGGCCTGCGCGACCGGCTCGACCTGCCGTCGCGTTTCCCGGCCGAGGTGGAGGCCGAGGCCGCGGAGGCGGCGCGGCTCGCGCCGTCGTCGCGGGCCGACATGACGGCGATCGACTTCGTTACGATCGATCCGGCCGAGTCGACGGACCTCGACCAGGCAATGCAGATCGAGCGCGACGGCGACGGCTACCTGGTGCGCTACGCCATCGCGGACGTCGCTCATTTCGTGCGACCGGGGACCGCGCTGGAGGCCGAGACGCACCGCCGCGGCCAGACGCTCTACGCGCCCGGTGCCCGGATCCCGCTGCATCCGGCCGTGCTCGCGGAGGACGCGGCGTCGCTGCTCGCCGACGGCCGCCCGCGGCCCGCGCTGGTGTGGGAGCACCGGCTCGACGGCGAGGGCCGGGTGCGCGGCACGTCGCTCACGCGGGCGATGGTGCTCAACCGGGCCAAGCTCAGCTACGAGGGCGTGCAGCGCGACCTCGACCGCGGCGACGCGCACCCCGCCGTCGCCCTGCTGCCCGAGGTGGGGCAGCTGCGGCAGCGCCTCGAGATCGAGCGCGGCGGCGTCTCCCTCAACCTGCCGGAGCAGGACATCGTCTCCCACGACGGCGGCTGGGACCTGGAGTTCCGCTCGATGGTGGAAGTCGAACGGCACAACGCCCAGATCTCGCTCATGACCGGATTCGCCGCCGCACGCACGATGATCGACGGCGGGGTCGGGATCCTGCGGACCCTGCCGGCCGCGGAGGAGTGGGCGGTGGCCAAGCTGCGACGTGCCGCCCGCACGTTGGGCGTCTCGTGGCCGGAGTCGGTGGGCTACCCGGCGTTCGTGCGGGCGCTCTCGCCCGACGACCCGCGGGAACTGGCCGTCCTCACCCGCTGCACCATGCTGTTCCGGGGCGCCGGCTACCTGGCCTTCGACGGCGAGGTACCCGCCGGCGACCTGCGGCACGCCGCGCTCGCCGCCCCCTACGCGCATGCCACCGCGCCGCTGCGCCGGCTCGTCGACCGCTACGTCCTCGAGGTGTGCCACGCGCTGCTCAACGGGCTCGACGTGCCGTCGTGGGCCCGCGAAGGGCTCGACGCGTTGCCGGGGGAGATGGCCGACTCGTCGCGCCGGGCCCGCGCCTACGAGAACGGGGTGCTCGACCTGGCCGAGGCGCTCGTGCTCGACGACGCCGAGGGGCGGGTCTTCACCGGGGTCCTGACCGACGTCCACCCGAAGACGGGGATGGGCACGGTGCAGTTGCCCGAGCCCGCCGTCGAACTGCGCGTGAAGGCGGAGCGGGACGAGGTCGGCTCCGAGGTGCGGGTGCGGGTGGACAAGGTCGACGTGTCGCGCGGCCGCGTGACGCTGTCGCGCCCCAACTGACCGCCTCGCCACTTCGCACACCGTGCGGCCGACGACGGGCCCGCGCGCCTTCCAGTGCTCATAGTTGCCGCGACTGTGCGGCATCTGTCGACACTGGAGTGCCCCTCCTGATCCGCGGACACGGCGCGCGGTGTTGTCCGGACGCAGTTGGTGTTGTCCGGATCGAGACGGTGTTGTCCGCACGCGCGGACTGCTTCTCCACCGGCCCGTACCCGGACAGACTCGGGACATGCACTCGGCTCAGCGTCTGACACCGCGCCTCCGGAGACTGGCCGACGACCAGGCGGGTGTCTTGTCTGGAACCCAGTTGGCGGCCGGAGGCATCACCAGGCACGGGCTGGCGCGCCTGAGTAGAGACTGGCGCCGTGTCGGAGAGGGCATTTATCTGACCGGTGCCGTGACGTGGGAGGCGGTTGCCTGGGCCGGACTCCTCAGGGGTGGTGCGGGCGCCGTCCTGGGAGCGGCCGCGGCGGCCAACGCCCACGGGCTCCTGCGTGATCCACCCCGCGTCCTCCACGTCTGGGCCCCCACGTGCCACGGCGATCTGGCGGTGGATCATCTGAGGGTGCGGTTCCGGCGGGGGCGTCGGACCGGGCGTGGCCGCCCGCCCCGCACCTCCGTCGAGGTGTCGTTGCTCGACCTGGCCGACGTCTCGGAGGAGAACGCGACGGTGGCAGCCATGGCGTCGGCGCTCGCCGACCACAAGACCCGCCCCGAGCGGATCCTCACCGAGTTGGGCGGCCGGGTCAGGACCCGGCACTCCCGTGTCATCCGCGGGTTGTGTGAGGAGTCGTCCAAGGGGATCGAGAGCGCACTGGAATGGCGGTTCCATCGGCGCGTGCTCATGCGGCACGGCCTTCCCATCCCGGAGCGACAGGCTCGGACGAACGAGGGACGCGTCGACGGTCTCTACCGGGAGCAGCGGCTCATCGTCGAACTCGACGGGATGCGGGATCACTCGGACTGGTCGAAGGACATGATGCGCGACAACCGGCACGCCATCGACGGGCTGGTCACGTTGCGCTACGGGTGGCACGCCGTCGAGGGGAGCACCTGCGCTGTCGCAGCTCAGGTAGCGGAGGCCCTCGCCCTGCAGGGCGGGCGGGCTGGCCTCCGCCGGTGCCCGGAGTGCTCCGACGGCCTGCGCGGGCGACGTCCGGGCGGCGCCGCACCCTGACGCGCAGGCTTTGCCGTGCCCAGTGCTCACAGTTGCCGCGTCAGCCCGGCAACTGTGAGCACTGGAGCGCACGCGACGGATGCCGCGCGGCGGTTGGTGAGGGACGAGTCGGCCGGTAAGCCGGATTCTGTCGACGGATGATCATCTATCTGAGGCCCGACGTTGCCGCCGGGCTCATGCAACCTACCCGGACGCCTCGCGCGAGCAGCGCTCGAACGGCGTCCGCGGCCGGCCGGGGCCGGCCTTCTTGGTCTTGCTCCGAGTGGGGTTTACCGAGCCGCTCCGGTCACCCGGAACGCTGGTGGTCTCTTACACCACCGTTTCACCCTTACCTGTCGCCAGGCGGTCTGCTTTCTGTGGCACTGTCCCGCGGGTCACCCCGGGTGGGCGTTACCCACCACCCTGCTCTGTGGAGTCCGGACTTTCCTCAGCCACCGAAGTGGCCGCGATCATCTGGCCGACTCGTCCGCCCCACAGTCTAGCCGCTCGCGGCCGCTGACCACCTCCGGCCGCCGCGACCCGTCCCGCGCAGGCTGGCGCTAGGGTAACCGTCGTGACAGCGCAGACCGCGGCCACCAGCACGGTGGCCGACTACCGCAGCCGGGCCGACGCCGGCTGGGACGAGCTCACCGCCCCCGGGGGCGTGCGGGCCGGCCGCGAGGTGCTCGCCGACGCCGTCGACCGACTGGGGGTCGACGGGCTGCAGGCCGCGCGTCAGGAGCTGGCACGGCTCGCCGAGGACGAGGGCATCCGCTTCGGCGGCGAGGGCGGCCACCACTGGAGCGTCGATCCGCTGCCGCTCACTCTCGACAGCGCCGAATGGCGGGATCTTGAGACGGGGCTGCAGCAGCGCGCCCGGCTCCTAGACCTCGTCCTGCGCGACATCTACGGCGAGCAGCGGCTACTGGCCTCCGGGGAGATCCCCCCGGAGATCGTGTGGGGGCACCCCGGTTTCCTCCACCAGGCCTGCGGTATCACTCCGCCGGCCGACGCCTGGCTGCCTCTCATTGCCACCGACCTGGGCCGCGACCGCGACGGCGCCTGGACCGTGCTGGCGGACCGCACCGACACCCCGTCGGGCGTCGGGTACGCCATGGCCACCCGGCGCCTCACCACGCGCGTCATGGCCGGCCTCCACCGCGACGCCCACCCGTCGCGCCTGCGGACCTTCTTCGCGGCGGTCCGTGCGGGAATCCAGCAGCTCGTGCCGCGCCCGGGCCACACCCCCCGCGGGGTGCTGCTGTGGTCCGGCGCCGACGACGAGGCCGCCTATGAGCAGGGCTTCCTCGCCACCTTGCTGGGCTATGCGCTGGTGGAGGCGGAGGACCTCATCTTCCGCGAGGGCCAGGTGTGGCTCAGCTCCCCCGAGGGGCGCACCCTCATCGACGTGATCATCCGGCGCGTGCCGTCGGAGCTCGCCGACCCGCTCGAGTTCCGCAGCGACTCCGAGATCGGCGTCGCCGGACTCCTCGAAGGCCTGCGGCAGGGGACCGTCGCGACGCTCAACCCGCTCGGCAGCGGCGTCCTCGAGAACCCCGCGCTGCTCGGCCTGCTCCCGCGGCTGGCGCCCCAGCTGCTGGGCGAGGAACTGCGCCTCCCGTCGCCCGAGACGTGGTGGTGCGGCGACCCGGCCGCACGCAGCCACGTGCTCGCCAACCTGGACAGCCTCGTCATCAAGCCGATCGGGCGCTCCCGGTCCGTGGCCACCGCCGGCTGGGAACTCGACGCCGCCGGCCGCGACAGCATCCGCGAGCGCATCGCCCACGAGCCCTGGGCGTGGTGCGCGCAGCAGGCCGTCCAGCTGTCCACCGCGCCCGTCGTCGGTGACCACGGCCTCGAACCCCGCCGCGTCGTGCTGCGCACCTTCGGCGCGCTCGTCGACCACGCCTACACGATGCTGCCCGGCGGCCTGGCCCGCGTCGCGCACGACGACGGCTTCCGCATCGCCAACGGCACCGGCGCCCACGCGAAGGACGTGTGGGTGCTGGACCCGTCCGACTCCCAGGAGTCGTGGATCCCCTCGGTCGACGGCGGCGCCGTGGCGGTGCACGGTCTGAGGGCGCTGGCGCCCCGCGTCGCGAGCAACCTGTTCTGGCTGGGTCGCTACACCGAGCGCGCCGACGGCACCGCGCGACTGCTGCGGGTCGCCTCCGACCTGGCGCAGGACCACGGCCGCCGCCCCGAGTCCCGCGGCGCCCAGGTGCTCACCGCCATCCTCACCGCGGGGGAGAAGCTGTCGGGCTTCGACCTGTCCAGCGGCGACGTCACCCGCGCCGAGGCGCAGCTGCACCTGGCCGTCACCCACGGCGCGACGACGGGATCGGTCGCCGACAGCGTCCGCCGCCTCATCGACGCGGCCAGGGAGGTGCCCGACATCATGTCGGCGGACCTCTGGCACGTCCTCAGCCGGCTGGGCCGCCTCATCGCCGGCTCGGGGCACCGCCACGATCTGGCCGGGGTCCTGCGCGACTTCGTCAGCCTGACCCTGGCCGTCTCCGGCATCAACAACGAGTCCATGACCCGCGACGTCACCTGGGCGTTCATCGACGCCGGCACCAGGATCGAGCGCGCCCAGCGGACCACGGCACTCATCGGGCACGCCCTCGGCGCCGACCGCGCCGTCGTCGTGGAGAACCAGGTGGCCGAATCGCTGCTCGCGTCGTGCGAGTCGCTCATCACCCACCGCCGTCGCGCCGCCGCGGGCGAAGGCCCGGAGCGGGCGTCGCTCGCCGCCGCGCACCTGCTGCTCGCCGAGCGCAGCAACCCGAGGTCGGCCGCCTACCAGCTCGAACGCCTCGCCGAGGACCTCGACATCATCGGCGACGAACCGCTCGCGGCGTCCGCCAGGGCCCTTGCCGAGGACCTGGCCGCGACGGATCTCGGCGCGTTGTTCGACGGGCCCCGCAGCGCCGTCGCCGACATGGCGCGCACCCGGCTGGAGGCCCTGCGCGGCCTGGCCGACGAGTTCCGCCGTCGTCACCTGGCCAGGTCGGCGCCGCGCCGCTCCACCGTCGCAGGCGGGTGGACCGATGCGCAGAGGATGGCGGACGCCTGATGCAACGCACCGAACACCTCGAGCCGCGCCGGTACTTCGTCAAGCACCGCACCCGCTACGACTACCCGGAACCGGTCACGGTCTGCTACGAACGGGGCTTCCTCACCCCCCGCGACACCCCCAGCCAGCGGGTGGTGGCCGAGGACGTCGGCATCACCCCTGAGCCGCTCCTGCGCACCCGGCACCTCGACCGGTTCGGCAACGCCAGTCACTTCCTGGAGATCCACTTCCCCCACACGCACCTCGAGGTGGTCAAAGAGGCGGTCGTCGACGTGGCCTGGCCCGCCGTCGACATGACGTTCCTCAACCGCTGGACCCTCGCGACGGCGCGGCGGGCCCTCGCCGACTCCACGGCGCTGCGCCTCGACCGGGCGATGTTCGGCTTGCCGTCCCGGCAGGTGCGCGTCGCGGCCCGGGAGCGGCTCGACGCCTACATCGAGACCATCCTTGAACCCGGGCTCGGGTTCGGCGACGCACTGACCGAGCTCACCCGTGGCATCCGCCGCGACTTCGCCTACCGCCCCGGCGTGACCTCCGTGCGCACCACCGTCGACGAGTTGCTGGAGCGCCGCGAGGGCGTCTGTCAGGACTTCACCCACGTCGGGATCGCCATCCTGCGCTCGCTCGGCATCCCGGCGCGGTATGTGTCGGGCTATATCGAGACGGCGCCGCCGCCCGGCAAGGAGAAGCTGGAGGGGTCGGACGCCTCACACGCCTGGATCTCCGCCGAGGCGCCCGACGGGTCGTGGATCGACCTGGACCCCACCAACGGACAGTTCGCCGACTCCCGCTACATCGTCACCGCGTGGGGCCGCGACTTCGCCGACGTGAGCCCCCTGCGGGGGGTGGTCGAGACCGAGGCGCCCTCGTCGGAGCTGCGGGTCGGGGTCGACGTCATCCCCATGACGGTCGACGAGATCCCTCAGGTCAGCGTGACGAAGCTGAACCTGTCGTCGTAGGGGAGGGCGGTGTCGAGCGTGGCGTCGACCCACATATCCGTCAGACGCGCGCTGCCGCCCAGCGTGGTCATGAACGCGGAGTCCGCCGCGTCGCGGCCGGTGGCGATCCGGACCATCGACTGGCGCGGGGCCAGCCCCGTCGCATCGAGCAGGTGCCAGCGCCCGTCCCAGTAGGCCTCCGCGACGGCGTGGAAGTCCATCGGCGTCAGCCCCGGCGCGTACACCGACGCCAGACGCGCCGGCATGTCGAGCCCGCGCAGGAACGCGATGACCAGGTGCGCCGAGTCCCGGCACACGCCGGTGCGGCTCAGGTAGGTCTCGAGCGCGCCGTCGACGACACGGCTCGAGCCCGGCCGGTAGCTGATCTTGGTGCGCACCCACTGCGTCACCGCGCTCATCAACTCGAAGCCGGTGAGACCCGCGAAGTGAGTGTGGCTGAGGTTGGCGAGCCGGTCCGAATCGCAGTAGCGCGACGGCCGGGTGTACAGGATCTCGTCGATGCCCTGGATCTCCGGCTCCGGCGCGCGGGAGGCGACGGTGGCACGGTAGGCGACGTTGAGGGTGCCCACCGGGGCCTGTCGGATCCGGTGCAGCCTCGTCCCCGACGGCGCGATGAGCTCCTCGGCATCGACCGGCTCGTCGGCGACGCGGAACGTGAGTTGCTCGTCGACGTCGTCGTAGTCGGTGGAGACGGTGACGGAGAAGATCAGGTCGGCCGGCTGGGCGACCTCTACCCGGAGGTGGCTGGAGACGAGCCGGGCGGTCACTCGGCGTCGCTCGCGAGCGTGAGGACCTCGGCGCCGGTGTCGGTGACGACCAGCGAGTGCTCCCACTGCGCGACGCGCGACCCGTCGGTGGTCACGACGGTCCAGTCGTCGTCCCACACCTCGGTCTCCTCGGTGCCGAGGGTCAGCATGGGCTCGATGGTGAAGGTCATGCCGGGCTTCATCACGGTGTCCAGGCGCGGCTCGTCGTAGTGGAGGATCACCAGCCCGGAGTGGAACGCGGTGTGCACGCCGTGGCCGGTGTAGTCGCGCACGACGCCGTAGCCGAAGCGCTTGGCGTAGGACTCGATGACCCGCCCGATGACGGAGATGGGGCGCCCGGGGCGCACGGCCCTGATGGCCCGGTTGAGGGCCTCCTTGGTGCGCTCGGTCAGCAGCCGCGACTCCTCGTCGACGTCGCCGCAGTAGAACGTGCCGCAGTTGTCCCCGTGTACGCCGTCCTTGAACGCGGTGACGTCGATCTTGACCAGGTCCCCGTCCTCGAGGGGCCGGAGGTCCGGGATACCGTGGCAGACCACCTCGTTGACCGACGTGCAGCACGACTTCGGGAAGCCGCGGTAGCCGAGCGTCGACGGGTAGGCGCCGTGGTCGAGCATGTACTCGTGCGCGATGGCGTCGAGCTGGTCGCTGGTGACGCCGGGGGCGATGGCCTTGGCGGCCTCGTACATCGCATCGGAGGCGATCCGTCCCGCCACCCGCATCCGTTCGATCACGTCCTCGGTCTGCACGTCGGAGCCGGTGTAGCGCTTGGGCGCCGACTTGCCGACGTAGTCGGGGCGCGCGATGCTGCGCGGCACGTCGCGGACGGGGGTCTGGGGGTATGCGATGACGGGGTTCACGGAGGGAAAGTCTACTTCTCCGGCGTCATCCGTCGAACCTGAGCGAGGCCCTGGAGTAGGCCACCTGCTGCTGGTTCTCCTCGTGGTCGATCGTCGCACAGGACACGTAGACAGCGAAACGTTTCGCGTCGTCGGTGGGGACCAGGATGACGTCGACGACGTCGCCCTCGATGCCCTCGTGGCGCATGTTGCCGACGTAGATGTTCGACGTGAGCCGCCAGCCGATCCGGTCGGAGACCACGTAGTCCTCGTTGATGAGGATCTCGCGGCGCTCGAAGCCCTCGAACATGCCCGACGAGGCCATGCAGGTGACGAACTGCTCGGCCGCGGCGCTCATGGTCGTGGAGAACCCGTCGTCGGCGTCGATGTAGCCGACATTGACGTTGCTGATCCAGCCGGGGGCGATGTCGCGGATCATCCCGTTGGAGTCGTGCAGCCACTCCATCCACGCCGAACTCTCGATCCAGGCCTCCCCGGCCGGCGGCTCGATGGACAGGCCCCCACCGTGCAGGCGGCCGTCGACGATCTCGCTGCGGGGCGGCTCGATCACGACCGGGCAGTCGATGGGCGCCCCGAAGCCGGTCTCGACCGGTTCCGGCGTCGCGGTGGGCTCCAGTTCGTTCCACTGCTCGCCCGTGGGGCGGGCGGAGCGGGGGTCCTCCGGGGTGGCGGCGAAGATGTTGCCGCTCTGGGGGAACAGCATGATGGCGCCCACGACGGTGCCGACGACGATGAGGGCAATGACGAGCCACATGCCCATGCCGCCGCCGCGGCGCGGTGGGCGCGGCTGACCCGCCCAGCGCTGACCGTCCCAGTAGCGCCTGCCTCCGGGCGCCGCCGGGTCCGCGTACCAGCCGGGCTCTGCCATGCGGTCCATGGTAGGCGCGGAAGCGGAGTTACCCCACCCGCGTCGTGGGCCGCGGCCCATATCAGGTCCACTTCGTGGCTTCCGCGTGGTAAGACATGCGGAAGTTGCCAAGTGCGGGCAGACTTGGGGCCATGGATAGGCAGACTGAGTTCGTGCTGCGCTCGATGGAGGAGCGGGGCATCCGCTTCGTGCGGCTGTGGTTCACCGACGTGATGGGCACTCTGAAGTCGGTCGCCATCGCGCCCGCCGAGGTCGAAGGCGCCATCAGCGAGGGCGTCGGCTTCGACGGCTCGGCGATCGAAGGGTTCGCCCGCGTCTACGAGGCGGACATGGTGGCCCACCCGGACCCGTCGACCTACCAGATCCTGCCGTGGCGCCAGTCGGGCCGCTCGACCGCCCGCATGCTGTGCGACATCAAGCTGCCCGACGGCTCGCCGAGCTTCGCCGACCCGCGGTTCGTGCTCAAGCGTTCGATGCAGAAGGCAGCCCAGATGGGCTTCACCTACTACATCCACCCGGAGATCGAGTTCTACCTGCTCAAGTCGCTCATGCCGCCCGTCCCGCTGGACGACGGCGGCTACTTCGACCACACCACGCTCGGCGACGGCACGGACTTCCGCCGCGACGCCATCACGATGCTCGAGCAGATGGGCATCTCGGTCGAGTTCAGCCACCACGAGGCCTCGCCGGGGCAGCACGAGATCGACCTGCGCTACGCCGACGCGCTGACGATGGCCGACAACGTCATGACGTTCCGTGTCGTCGTGCGCGAGGTGGCTGTGAGCCAGGGCGTGCACGCGACGTTCATGCCGAAGCCGTTCTCCGAGCACGCCGGCTCGGGTATGCACACCCACATGTCGCTGTTCGAGGGCGACTCCAACGCTTTTTACGACGCCAGCGACGAGTACAACCTGTCGAAGACCGCCAAGCAGTTCGTCGCAGGCCTGCTTCGTCACGCGCCGGAGATCACCGCGGTCACCAACCAGTGGGTCAACTCCTACAAGCGCCTCGCGGGCGGCGGCGAGGCCCCGGCGTACGCGTGCTGGGGTCGCTCCAACCGGTCCGCGTTGATCCGCGTCCCGCAGTTCACGCCGGGCAAGACGTCGTCGGCGCGCATCGAGTACCGGGGCGTCGACTCGGGCGTCAACCCCTACCTCGCCTACGCGCTGATGCTGGCTGCCGGCCTCAAGGGCATCGAGGAGGAGTACACGCTGCCCGAGGAGACCGAGGACGACGTGTGGCGCCTCTCCAAGCGGGAGCGGCAGGCCATCGGGGTGCAGGAACTGCCGCGCAACCTCGACGAGGCGCTGCGTCTCATGGAGGAGAGCGAGCTGGTGGCCGACACGCTCGGTGAGCACGTGTTCGAGTACTTCCTGCGCAACAAGCGCGAGGAGTTCGCGGCCTACCGTCACCAGGTGACGCCGTGGGAGTTGGAGCGCCACATCCGCGTGATGTGACCCGCCCGCGTCCCGTGGTTTGAGCAATTGGCAAGGGTCGCCGGAGGGCCCACGCGGCGGCGCCGCGGGGCCCCCGCGACGAACCCAGCCAATTGCTCAACCCCCCGCGGGTGACCGGAGGGGGAAGGCGCGGGAGGCTTCGTCGGCATGCACCCCCGACGCGCTCATCGTGGCGTCGGCCCAGGCCAGGCGTCCGACCGCCAGCGCGATGAACGTGTCCGCGGACATCTCGACGACATTCGGCGGCGTGCCCCGCGTGTGGCTGGGGCCCGTGCCGAAACCGATCTGGACGGCCGCGAACGGGGGCACCCGCACCTCGATCGTCGCCCCGGGGTGACGCTCGCCGAGCAGGGCGCAGCCCGCCCGGCACACCGCGGCGGTGAGGTCCCGGCCCAGCGGGGCGGGGTCCGCGGCGGCCCGCAGCAGCGCCGCCGTCAGATCGGGACGACGTCGGGTCAGGTCCGTCTCCAGCGCGGCGTCCGTGCCGAGCCGCTCGCGCAGCGCGGCGACGACCTTCGGTGTGGGTTTGAACATGGCCGGCCCAGGATATCCGCCCCGCGCCCCATGCCGCGCTGGCTAGGGTGGGACGCGTGAGAAGGAACCAGTCGCAGGCGGGCGAGTTCGCCAGGCGCGGCTTCGACTCCGCATCGGCCAGCGCCGCGGTGTGGGAGAAGTGGCAGCGCCGGATCGACGACGACCCGCCCATCGACCTGGCGATCTTCGACGCCGTCGCCGACCGCGACCTCGCACTGGACTGCCTCGAACGGATCTCAGCCGAGGACTCCGACCTGTTCGCCGAGCTCTCCGCCGACGACGGCTGGCTGCGGCGCGTCACGCTCGTCCTCGGTGGGTCGTCGGTGCTCGCGCAGACCCTCGTACGCCACCCGCGTGAGGCGGAGGCGCTGCGCACTGCGCCCCGCCCGAGGGGTCGCACCGGCTGGGAGGCGTACTTCGCCGAGCGGGTGGGGCTCGACGGCGAGGTCGCCCGGGGCAACGGGGACGCCCTCCGGCTCGCCAACCGGGCCGCTCTCATCGAGATCGCCGCACGTGATCTCGCCGCCCCGGACTCGGCCGAGATCGCCGACGACATCGCCCTCGAACTGGCGCACGTCGCGGATGCCGTCCTGTCGATGTCGCTGGCCTACGCCCGGTCCGAAGTGGCCGGCTGGGAGAAGTGCCGCCTCGCGATCATCGCGCTGGGCAAGACGGGCGCGGAGGAACTCAACTACATCTCCGACGTCGACGTGCTGTATGTCGCGGAGCCGGTGGGGGAGGCGAGCGCCGAGGAGGCCGTCTCGGTCGCGTCCAGGCTCGTCGCGGCACAGGCGAGGATCTGCTCGGCCCACACGGCGGAGGGCACCATCTGGCAGATCGACGCGGCGCTGCGCCCCGAGGGCAAGGCCGGTCCGCTCGTGCGCACCCTGGCCAGCTGCCGCACCTACTACGAGAAGTGGGCGAAGAACTGGGAGTTCCAGGCCATGCTCAAGGCCCGTCCCGCCGCGGGCGACCTCGAACTCGGCCAGGGGTTCGTCGACCTCGTCTGGCCCATGGTGTGGCGGGCGGGGGAGCGGCCCGAGTTCCTCGCCGAGGTCCGTGCGATGCGCGAGCGCGTCATCGCCCTCATCCCCGCCAAGCAGGCCGACGCGGAGATCAAGCTCGGCTCGGGGGGCCTCCGCGACACGGAGTTCTCCGTCCAGCTGCTCCAGCTCGTCCACGGGCGTGCCGACGAGCGGCTACGGGTGCGCGGCACGTTCGCCGGGCTCAAGGCGCTGGTGACCAACGGCTACATCGGCCGGGCCGACGGGGCCGAGATGGCTGACGCGTACCGGTTCCAGCGGGTGCTCGAGCATCGCGTGCAGCTCCGCCGGATGCGTCGCACGCACCTCTTCCCCGACGACGAGCTGGCCCGGGAGCACATCGGGCGCACGCTCGGGCTCTCGGCGAAGGAGTTGCACACCAAGTGGCGCGACTCCACCCGGCACGTGCGTCGGCTGCAGCAGCGGATCTTCTTCTCGCCGCTCCTCGACGCCGTGAGCACCGTCCGCACCGAGGAGCTCCGGCTCACGACCGAGGCGGCGACCACGCGCATGCGGGCCCTGGGGTTCGCGGATCCGAAGGCCGCCCTCGGACACATCCAGGCCCTCATCAAGGGCACCGACCGCAGGGCCGAGATCCAGCGACAGCTCATGCCGGCCATGCTCGAGTGGTTCGCCGAGGGCCCGAACCCGGACTTCGGCCTGTTGGCGTTCCGGCAGCTGTCCGAGTCGCTGGGGACCACCGCCTGGTACATGCGGGCGATGCGCGACGAGGGCTACATGGCGCACCGTCTGGCGCGGATCTCGTCGACCAGCCGCTACGTCGTCGACCTGCTCAAGCGCAACCCCGACCACATCCAGATGCTCGCCGGCAACGACGAGTTGCGGCCGCGCACCGTCGAGGAGCTGCGCGACACCATGCTGCGGGCCGCCAGCCGCCAGGACGACCTCGACAAGGCCGTCGCGTCGCTGCGCGCGATGCGCCGCGCGGAACTGTGCCGGATCGCGCTGAGCGACGTGTTGGGGCTCGCCGACCTGTCAGCAGTCGGGCAGGCGCTGAGCGATCTGGCCTCCGCCACCATCGACGCGGGCCTGGCGCTGGCCCGCCGGAACATCGAGGCGCCGGACGTCGGTGTGATCGCGCTCGGCCGCTGGGGTGGCCGAGAGATGTCCTACTCGTCCGACGCCGACTGCATGTTCGTCGTCCCCGACGGCGTGGAGGGCGAGGACCTCACCCGCGTGTGGGACCTGGTGCGCTCCATGAGCGACATGCTCGGCAAGCCCGGGCCGGAGCCCGCGCTGCTCATCGACACCGACCTGCGCCCCGAGGGCAAGGGCGGGCCGCAGGCCAGGACGGTCTCGTCGTACGCCACCTACTACGGCAAGTGGGCCTCCACCTGGGAGGCGCAGATGCTGCTGCGCGCCCGGCCGGGGGCCGGGAACGTGGAGCTCGCGCAGGCCGTCCTCGACGACGTGGAGGACTTCCGCTACCCGCCGTCGGGCCTGTCGCGGGCGGAGGTGGCCGAGATCCGGAAGCTGAAGTCGCGGATGGAGAAGGAACGCATCCCCAAGGGCGTCCCGCGCGAGCGGCACCTCAAGCTCGGCCCCGGGGGACTGTCGGACGTCGAATGGACCGTCCAGCTCCTGCAGTTGCAGCACGCCCACGAGCATCCGGGGCTGCGCAGCACCTCGACGCTGGACACGCTGCGCCTGCTCGCCCGCCTGGGCTTCGTCACCGATGAACAGGCCGTCCGCCTGGAGGAAGGCTGGGCGCGGGCCAGCAACCTGCGCGACGCCGTCATGCTCGTGCGCGGTCGGGCGGGGGATTCGCTGCCGGCCGACTACCGGGAACTGGCGGCCATCGCCGTGCTGCTCGGGTACGGCCCCGGGGAGGCATCGAAGCTGCTGGACGATACCCGACGGCTGCTGCGCCGTGCCAAGGAGGTCGTCGAGCACGTCTTCTGGGAGGGGCAGCCGTAGGCCGCCGGGACCTCGCGGCGGGGCTGGGGGCCCGGTGCTAGAATGCGGCCAAACGTGTTCCGGGGTCGGTGAAAGTCCGAACCGGCGGTGATAGTCCGCGACCCCCGCGGCCCTCGTGGCCAACGGGTTGACTCGGTGGAACTCCGAGACCGACAGTCAGAGTCTGGATGGGAGGAACACGCGCCACGACGGCGCGCGCACGTTTCCGTGCCCGCATGCCCGTCGCTGTTGCGTGCACCCCGGACCTGAGCAGAAGGACGGGGTCGATGACCATCGAGGAGCGGCGCAGGGCCCGCACACTCGCCCACCTGGGGCTGTGGTCGGCCTATCCCGCGCGCACCCGTCCCGCCGCCGGCCGCTGGAAGACCAGCCTGGCGTCGTTCGCCGTCGTGTTCCTGCTCTGGTGGGCCGCGACCGCGTCCGGCGTGATCGACCCGCTCTACCTCCCCAACCCCGTCGACGTCGCATCGCGGATGTGGCTGCAGCTCACCACCGGCATCGCCTGGCACTACATGGCCCCCACGCTCGCGGCGGCCCTGCTCGGCGCGGCCATCGCGATCGCCGTGGCGATCCCGCTGGGCGTCGTCATCACGCACTCCCGGGTGCTGGCCGCCGTCGCCGAACCGTTCGTCGCGGTGTCGCAGACCATCCCGCTGGTGGCCATCGCGCCGCTGCTGGTGCTGTGGATCGGCTACGGGACCGTGCCGATCGCCGTGCTGTGCGCGGTCATCGCCTTCTTCCCGATGGTGACGACCACCGTCGTGGGGATGCGGTCCCTCGACATGCGCGTCGTCGAGAACGCCCTGCTCGACGGGGCCACCGGGTGGCAGCGGCTGTGGCACATCGAGGGTCCGATGGCCGCACCCGCCATTCTCGCTGGTGTGCGCGGCGGCGTGGTCCTCACCATGACCGGCGCCGTCGTCGGGGAACTCGTCATGGGCGGCGCCGGCCTCGGCACGCTCCTCACCCTCACCCGCGAGGCGGCCGACACCGCCGGGCTGTTCGCCGTCGTCGCGTGGATCAGCCTCATCGCCCTCACCCTGCACGCGCTCGTCCACGCCTTGGAACGGGCCGCCGTCGCACGACTTCAAGGAGAAACCATATGACCACCCTCCGCCGATCCCTTGTCATCGGTGCCTTCGCCTGCGCGGGCGCCCTGACCCTGACCGCCTGCGCGGGAGCATCGACGGCCCCGACCAGTTCGGACGCCTCGATGTCGTCGAGCACCGCGAGCACGCCCGCCTCCGAGCCGACGATGCTCCCCGACGGGGAGATCACCGTCGGCCTGACCTACATCCCGAACGTTCAGTTCAGCGCGTTCTACCTGGGCGTGAGCGAGGGCATCTTCGAACGCCACGGGCTCGACGTGACGCTGCGTCACCACGGACAGCAGGAGGACGTCTTCGGCGCGGTGCTGGCCGGGGAGGAGGACGTCGTGTTCGCAACGGCCGACGAAGCGATGGTCGCTGCTGCCGCCGGGCAGGACCTGCGTACCTTCGCGACGAGCTACCAGACCTACCCCATCGAGGTGATGGGTGGTGCCGGCCTCGGCCTGGACGCCGACGGGCTGGCCGCGCTGGAGGGCCGCACCGTCGGCATCCCCGGCCACTACGGCTCGAGCTACTACGCCGCCCTCGCGGCGCTGTACGAGGCGGGGCTCACCGAGGAGGACGTGACGCTGCAGGACATCGGCTACACGCAGCTCAGTGCCCTGGCGGCCGACCAGGTGGACTTCATCTTGGGCTTCCGTAACAACGAACTGGTGCAGCTGGAGGCCGCGGGGGAGGACGTGGCGTCGGTGCCGATCTCGGACCCGGCGTCGCCGCGGCTCGTGGGCCCCAGCCTCATCACCGTCGGCACGGAGGTGTCCGACGAAGTGCTCACCGCTGTCGCACTCGCCATGAAGGAGGCGGAGCAGGCGGTCATCGCCGACCCGGAGGCGGCGCTCGACGCCACCGCGGAGCAGGTGCCCGCGCTGAGCGACCCCGCGCAGCGGGCGTCGGCCGAGGCGGTGCTCGCTGCGACCACCGAGCTGTGGATGCGCGACGGCGCGGTTGACGTCTCGCTGGATACCGCGGCGTTCGACCGGATGGGCGAGTTCCTGGCGGAGGCGGGGATCATCGAGTCGGTCCCGGAGAACCCCTACGTCGACCTCGACCTGTCCTGACACCCCGCCCGTCACGCGGCACCGGCACGAGCCGGACACGCGGTTCGTCGGGAGGAGTTGAGCCGGACACGCGGTTCAACGGGGACGGTTGAGCCGGACTCGCGGTTCAACGGGGACGGTTGAGCCTGATCCATGTGTCGTCGACCGATTCGGCCCGAAATCCGCCGAAACCGCGGTCGAGCCATGGATCAGGCTCATCGCCGGTCCACGACCCGCGAGTCAGGCTCAACGTCTCCGGGCGGTCAGAGCTCGACGAGAGTGCGGCCGTGGAGGCGGCCCGCGAGCAGGTCCTCGCCCGCCGTGATCACATCGTCGAGACCGACCCTGCTGGTCATGGCGTCGAGCTGGTCCAGGTCGACCCCTCGGGCGAGCACACGCCACGCGTCGGCGCGGTCCTCGACGGTGGCCCACACCGAGTCGATACCGGCCAGCGTCACACCGCGCAGTATGAACGGCAGGACCGACGCTGGGAGGTCGGGCGACGCGGCCAACCCGCACGCCGCGACCGTGCCATGGGGGATCGTCTGCGCGATGGCGTTGGCCAGGATCTGCCCGCCGACGGAGTCGACGACGCCCGCGTAGAGTGCCTTCTGCATCGGCCGGCCGGGCTGGCCCAGCGACTCGCGCGTGACGATCTGATCCGCGCCCAGGCCGCGCAGGTAGTCGCCGAACTTGTCGGGGCGCCCGGTGAGGGCGGTCACCTCGAAGCCGGCGGCGGACAGGAGCATGACGGCCACGGAGCCGACCCCGCCGGTCGCGCCGGTGACGAGCACCGGACCGTCCTCGGGGGTGAGCCCCTCCATGACGAGGCGCAGGACGGAGAGGGCGGCGGTGTAGCCGGCGGTGCCGAGGGCCGCCGCCTGCTCGGGCTCCAGGCCGTCGGGGACGCGGACGGCCAGGTCGGAGTCGGCGCGGGCCAGCTCAGCGTAGCCGCCGTGTCTCGTCTCGGAGAGCCCGGCGCCGTTGAGGACGAGCCAGTCGCCCTTCGCCCAGCGCTCGTCGTTCGACTCCGCCACGCGGCCCACCATGTCGATGCCCGCGACGAGCGGCTTCTGCCGCACGACGCCGGGTCGGCCGGTGACCGCGAGCCCGTCCTTGTAGTTGAGATCCGAGTAGGCCACCTCGACCAGGATGCCCTCGTCACTCAGCAGTTCCTCGACACCGTCCTCGAGGGCCACGCCCTCATCCCGCACAACGATTCCACGCATGGGGCCAGCCTACGGGGTGCGGTGGAACGGGCCCGCCGGGGTGCGTCAGCCGGCCGAGGATGTGGCGTGCCGCGCCTCCGGGTGGTCCGCGTCGAGGTCGGCGTGCTGCGCCTCCTCGACAGTGCTCGGCTCCTCCGGCGGGGCCGCGCCCTCCGCATGGGACGCCCTGTCCGCCGGCAGCTTCGCCGGCCACCAGACGGCCGGGCCGATGTCGTAGGCGAGCGCCGGCACCAGCAGCGTCCGCACGAGGAACGTGTCGATGAGCACGCCGTAGGCGACGATGAACGCCAGCTGCAGCAGGAACAGGATCGGCAGGACGGCCAGCGCGGCGAACGTCGCCGCCAGCACCAGGCCGGCCGACGTGATGACACCGCCGGTGACCGCGAGGCCGCGCAGGATCCCCTTCCGGGTGCCGTGCGTCAACGACTCCTCACGCACGCGGGTCATGAGGAAGATGTTGTAGTCGATGCCCAGCGCGACGAGGAACACGAACCCGTAGAGCGGCACCGACGGGTCGGCTCCCGGCAGGTCCAGGATGTGGTTGAACACGATCGCCGCGGTACCCAGCGCGGTGCCGAAGGACAGCACCGTGGTGAGGATGAGCAGCACGGGAGCCAGCACGGAGCGCAGCAGCCCGATGAGCACGACGAGGATCACCGCGAGCACCAACGGGATGATGAGGTTGCGGTCCCGGATGGTGGTCTCCCGGGTGTCCACCGTTGTGGCCGTCTCGCCGCCGATCTGGGCCAGCCCGTCGAGTTCGGTGCGCAGGTCGATGACCGTCTGGGCGGCCGCGTCGCTGTCGGGTGCGTCGGTGAGGGTGGCCAGCAGCATGACCTGGCCGTCGCTGACGGTGGGCTGCGGCGCGGGCGTCCCCGGAGGCCCGAGGGGCTGGATGCCGTCGGCCGTCACCGGGGCTGTGCCGGCGGGGGAGTCCGTCGCGACGACGGAGACCGAGTCCACGCCGTCGGCAGCCAGCAGGATGTCGGCCACCTCCTGCAGATCGCCCTCGTCGGTGAGTACCCGGGCGGGGCTGCCGGAGCCGGCGGGGAAGTGCTCGGCGAGCTGCTCCTGCCCGTCGCGGGCCTCGGAGGTACCGAGCACGAACTCGCTCGGCGGCACGCCGTCGGCCTTGAGGGTGGGGACGAACGCGGCGCCGGCGGCCAGGGCCAGCGCGCACACGATCCACACCGTCCGGGGCCTCGCGGCGACGAGCCGGCCGGCCTTCGCGTACGCACCCGAGGAGACCTGCGCCTCCTCGTCACGGTCAGGGTCGAACCTCGGCCGGCGGGGCCAGTACGAGGTGCGGCCCATGAGGAACAGGGCGCTGGGCAGGAAGGTCAGCGCCGCCAGCATCGCGAACACGATGCCGATGGCGGCCACCGGCCCGAGGGACCGGCTGGAGCCCAGGTCGCTCAGCAGCAGACACAGCAGGCCCGCGATGACGGTGCCGCCGGAGGCGAGGATCGGCTCGATGACCCCGCGCAGCGCGGCGCGGGTGGCGTCGGCCCGGTGCTCGCGGCGCTTCAGTTCCTCGGCGTAGCGGGCCGTGTAGAGCAGCGAGTAGTCGGTGGTCGCGCCGATGACGAGGATGAACAGGATGCCCTGGGTCTGGCCGGTCAGGGTGAGGATCTCCGCCTTCGCCAGCCACCAGTTGGCCAGCAGGGCGACCGCGAGCGCGAACAGACTCGTGGCCAGCACCGCGAACGGCAGGATGAGCGACCGGTACACGATCAGCAGAATCACCAGCACGACGGCGAGGGTCACGGCCAGCAGCAATCCGTCGATGCCGCTGAACGCCTCGCTGATGTCGGCCGCGAAACCGGCCGGGCCGGTCACGTACATCGTGATCCCCGACGGCAGGTCCGCGGCGACGTCGGTCCTGATGGTCTCGACGACCTCGCTCAACTCGGCCTCCGAGCCGACGCCCGCGAACGCCTGGGCGGCCGTCCCGTCCTCCGACGGGATGA
The DNA here is from genome assembly GCA_030426725.1 of Actinomycetes bacterium. GTDB lineage: Bacteria > Actinomycetota > Actinomycetes > Propionibacteriales > Propionibacteriaceae > Arachnia. The sequence continues at coordinate 6,587 of JAUHXZ010000025.1, read as the reverse complement.
GAGGCGAGACGGTCTCCACCCCCTCGACGTCGCCCAGTGACGAGGCGATCTCCCCGAGGGAAGCGAGTTCGTCGGGGGTGAGCGTCTCCTCGGAGGTGAACAGCACGATGGCCGGAACCGTCGACGTGTCGACGAAGTCGAGGTAGCGCTCGCCCACGACCGTGGCCTCGGCGCTGGTGGGCAGGAACGCGGCCTGGTCGTTGGTGGCGACCTCGTCGATGCGGCCGAAGTACGGGCCGCCGATCCCGGCTGCGGTCAGCCAGACGAGGATGAGCGCTGCCGGGATGAGGATGCGGGCGAGACGGGTCTTGGACACGTGCCCAGCATAGGGCTCAGGTGAAGCAGATTTCACCCATCTTCCGGAAATTGTTCAAGGTTTGTTACATGTTTGGTGTGGGGGAAGCGGAAGGCCCCGCCCTGCGGGAGCAGGTCGGGGCCTTCGCGTCGGAACTTCGCGATCAGAGCGCGTAGTACATGTCGAACTCGTGGGGATGCGGCCGCAGCTGGATGGCGAGGAGTTCCTCACGCTTCAGCTCGATCCACGTCTCGATGAGGTCCGGGGTGAAGACGTCACCGGCGAGCAGGAACTCGTGGTCCGCCTCGAGGGAGTCGAGAACCTCGGCGAGGGTCGTCGGCACCTGCGGGACGGCGGCGTGCTCCTCGGGGGGAAGCTCGTAGAGGTCCTTGTCGATCGGGGCCATGGGCTCGATGCGGTTCTGGATGCCGTCCAGGCCGGCGAGCAGCATCGCGGCGAACGCCAGGTAGGGGTTCGACGACGGGTCGGGGCAACGGAACTCGATGCGCTTGGCCTTCGGGTTCGAACCGGTGATCGGGATGCGGATGCAGGCCGAGCGGTTGCGCTGCGAGTACACGAGGTTCACGGGGGCCTCGAAGCCCGGGACCAGACGGTGGTACGAGTTGGTCGACGGGTTCGTGAAAGCCAGCAGCGACGGGGCGTGCTTGAGCAGGCCGCCGATGTACCAGCGGGCCATGTCGGACAGACCGGCGTAGCCGTTCTCGTCGTAGAACAGCGGCTTGCCCTCGTTCCAGATGGACTGGTGGCAGTGCATGCCCGAGCCGTTGTCGCCGAAGACCGGCTTCGGCATGAAGGTGGCCGTCTTGCCGGCCTCCCAGGCGGTGTTCTTGACGAGGTACTTGAACTTCATGACATCGTCCGCGGCCTTGAGCAGCGTGTCGTACTTCCAGTTGATCTCGGCCTGGCCGGCGCTGCCCACCTCGTGGTGCGCGCGCTCGACCTCGAGGCCGACGGCGCTCATGTGGCGGACGATGTCGTCACGCAGGTCGCCGAAGTGGTCGACCGGAGCGACCGGGAAGTAACCGCCCTTGTACTTGACCTTGTAGCCGCGGTTGCCGCCCTCTTCGACGCGGCCGGTGTTCCAGGCGCCGGCCTCGGAGTCGATGTGGTAGTAGCCCTCGTTGGGCGTGCTGCCGAAGCGGACGTCGTCGAAGACGTAGAACTCGGCCTCGGGGGCGAAGAACGCGGTGTCGCCGACGCCGGTCGAGGACAGGTAGGCCAGGGCCTTGCGCGCGATGTTGCGCGGGTCACGCGAGTAGGGCTCCTTCGTCAGCGGATCGTGCACGAAGAAGTTGATGTTGAGAGTCTTCGACTTCCGGAAGGGATCGACGAACGCGGTGGTCGGATCCGGGAACAGCGACATGTCGGACTCGTGGATCTTCTGGAAGCCGGTGATCGACGAACCGTCGAAGTTCAGGCCGTCCTCGAAGACCTCGGGGCCGAAGCTGTAGGCCGGGACAGTGAAGTGCTGCATGACGCCGGGGAGGTCGCAGAAGCGCACATCGATGGTCTCGATGCCCTCTTCCTTGATGTAAGCCAGAAGGTCGTCTTGGCCTTGGAACATGGGCGTTCTTCCTTTGGTCGGGTTTGCTTGTCTTAGACACTAAGGCAGCAATTGGGTCCCGCAGTTGCCGATATGTAACAGCGCTGTTACAGCTTTTCCGGAGGAGGGAGCCGGTTATCGGGTCCGGCGGGGCATCGATGACGCGGCGACGACCAGCATGCCCAACACCAGACCGGCGAGCAGTCCGATGCCGAGCCAGGTGCCGCCCGACACCTCGGCGTTGGCCGTCACGTCCAGCACGGCGTCGGCCGCCCAGGTCATCGGGAGGACCCGTGCGACGGCGGCCAGCACGTCGGGCATCTGGTCCACGGGAGCGAACAGCCCGCACAGGAACAACTGGGGGCCGATGAGCATCGGCATGAACTGCACCGCCTGGAACTCCGTGCGGGCGTAGGCGCTCGCCAGCAGTCCGAAGGAGACGCCGACGAGGGCGTCGAGCAGGGAGATGAGCAGGATCACCCACAGTGGCCCCTCGATGTCTACGCCGTAGACGCCCAGCACGAACGCGGCCAGTAGCGACGCCTGCGCCACTCCCAGCAGCCCGAACACCAGCCCGTAGGAGGCCAGTAGGTTCCAGCGGGTCAACGGCGTGGTGAGCAGGCGCTCCAGCGTGCCGGAGGTGCGCTCCCGCAGCATCGTGATCGAGGTGACGAGGAACATCAGCATCATCGGCAGCACCGCGAGCATGATCGGGCCGATGTCGTCGAAGGGCTCCGGCGCGCCCGGGGGAGTGGGCAGGTCGATCATCACGAAGTAGAGCAGCGTGATGAGCACCACGGGCAGCAGCATGACGATACCGACGGTGCGGGGATCCGAGTGCAGCTGGGCCCCGATCCGGGCGACCGTCGCGAAGTGGCGACCCCGTCGGCGCGGGGGCGCGGCGTGCCGGGCCTGGCTCATGCCGCCGCCTCCCGCTTCACGAGGGCGAGGAACGCTTCTTCGGGGGTGCGCTCCCCGGTGCGCTCCTGCAGTTCGGCCATCGGGCCGGTGGCGAGGAAGTGCCCCTCGCGCATGAGCAGCACGGTGTCGCAGCGCGTCGCCTCGTCCATGACGTGACTGGACACAAGCAGGGTGGTGCCCGCATGGGCGAGGCCCCGGAAGTGCTCCCAGAGCGATTCGCGGGTGAGCGGGTCCAGGCCGACGGTGGGCTCGTCGAGGATCAGTATCTCGGGCTGCGCGACGAGCGCGCACGCCAGCGACGCCCGGCTTGCCTCACCGCCCGACAGCGTTTCGACGCGCTGCCCCGCGTGTCCGGTGAGGTGGACCGCCTCGATGGCGCTGTCGGCGGCCGAGTCCGGCAGCCCGTGGAGACGGGCGAAATAGCGGACGTTGGCGATCACGGAGATGTCGCGGTAGATGCTGAGGTTCTGGCTGGTGTAGGCGACGCGCTGGCGCAGCCGCGGTTCCCCGGCCGGCGTCCCGAGGAGCTCCATGGTGCCGGAGGTGATGCGCTGCACGCCCACCATCGTGCGCATGAGGGTGGTCTTGCCGCAGCCGGAGGGGCCGAACAGACCGGTGACGGAGCCCGGCTCGAGCTGGAAGTCCAGCCCGTGCAGGATCTCGGTCCGGCCCCGGTGGACGACGAGAGCGCGGGCTTCGGCGGCTGACGTTGCCATGTTGGGCAATCTACTCCGGCTGCGCGGCGTCGGTGCCGCGAGCGGGCGGGTCGCCGGAGCGCTGCTAGGCTCCGATCCGTGACGAGCCCCGCCTACCCAGGTTCCACCATCGGACTCCCGGAGTCGGGTCCCGGATCGCTGGCGTCGTGGCGCGCCCGCGTGGCGGCCATGATCGGTGACTGGGCGGCCAGCATGATCGTCGCCATCGCTCTGTTCGGCTTCGACGTCATGACGGGCTCGGGGTGGGAGTCGTTCATGATCCTGGCCGTCTACTTCGTCGAGGCCAGCCTGCTGACGGCGCTGACCGGCGGCTCGTTCGGTCAGCTCATCGCCCGCATCGGGATCGTCCGCGTGGACCGCGGACCGCTCGGCTGGTGGCGGCCGGTGGTTCGCACGGCCCTCAAGTGCCTCGTCATCCCCGCGCTGGTGGTCGGCGCCGAGCGGCGCGCGCTCACCGACCTGCTGGTCGGCACCGCGGTGGTCAACCGGCGCTGAGCCTCAGCGACGTCCCCACTCCCACGCGGGCCGGGTCAGCAGGCCCTGGCCGTCGACGACGGTCTCACCCAGGTCCTTGACGAGGTCCACGACGGCGAGCTCGCTGGAGGCGACCGCCGCCTCCAGCGCGTCGACCAGCGGCTGGGAGTGCGTGACCACCACCACCTGCGTGTCGGTCGACGCGCGGCCGATCAGCCTGGCCAGAGGGCCGAGGAGGCTCGGGTGGAGGCTGTTTTCCGGCTCGTTTACGGCCATGAGCGGCGGCCGGACGGGCGCCAGCAGGGCCGCCAGCCACATCAGGTAGCGCAGGGTGCCGTCGGACAGTTCCGCCGCGCGGAGGGGGCGCAGCATCCCCGGCTGGGTCAGGGTGAGCTCGAAGATGCCGTCGCGCTGGTCGACGGCGACCGTGCTGCCCGGGAACGCGTCGGCGATGGACTCCCGCAGCGGTTCCTTGCCCCGCTCCAGGATGGTCTGGACGGCGGCCGCGACGTCCGACCCGTCGGAGGCCAGCGCCCAGGTGCGGGTGCCGACCTGCGGCCTCCTGGCCGAGGCGTCGGCGTCGGTGCGCAGCGCGTCGTAGAACCGCCAGGAGGACAGTTCGTCGCGCAGTGGCCGCAGATCCGGTGCGTCGGCCAGCATCGACGCGTGTGTGGGCAGGCGGTAGGGGAGCTCGGACCAGGGCCCGTCGTCGCGGATCTCGACGGCGGCGCGCAGCCGGCGCGCGACCATCGTGCCCGCGCGCATGACCGGCCCGACCCACGCCGCCTCCCGCTTGATCTCCGGGTCCCGACCGAACGCGGTGGTGGAGTTGGGCACGGGTAGGCCGAGGTCGATGAGGTAGGACAGGGCGTCGCCGCCGATACCCAGCCGAAGCGACACCGGCCCCGCCCGCCGCGTGCCCTCGACGGCGTGACCGCGGCGGGCGCCCGCCAGCGACTCGGGCCCGGCCCACAGCACGGAACACAGTCCGCCCTCCCGGGCGAGCGAGCCGACCGCGTCCCCGAGGGCGCATCCGGCCAACAGCCTCAGTGCACGGTAGAGGCTGGACTTCCCGGACCCGTTGGCCCCCGTCACGACGGTGACCCGGCCCAGCGGGACCACGACGTCGCGCAGGGATCGGTAGCCGGCAACGGCGAGCGTTCGGTACATGCGCGCCACCCTAGGCGCGCCCACCGACAACCCTGCGGGTCGGCGGTAGCGTCGGACGATGGAACGCGAACAACTGGTCCGGGCGATCTTCGACGAGGCATGGAACCGTGAACACTACGACTCCGTGGCCGCTGCGCTGGCGCGCTTCAGGTTCCATATCGGCGGACGGACCGTCGATATGGGGCTGAGCGACCTGCGGGGAATCGTCGCGGGGTGGCACGAGGGGTTCCCGGATCTGGCGTTCGAGACGCACACCGTCGTCTTTTCCGGCGACGACGTCGCGGTGCGCGCCACCCTCCGCGGGACCAACACCGGGACGTGGCGCGGCTCACCGCCCACCGGGCGCGCCATCGAGGTTGCCCACGCGTTCTTCTTCCACTTCGCCGGCGACCTCATCAGCGACGTGTGGGAGTTGCTCGACCAGGGCGAACTCCAACGGCAGGTGGACCGCTGACGCGACCTCAGGGGAGCATCAGCCTGGCGCCGAGCGGGGCGTTGCCGTCGTCAAGGCGCTCGACGGCGCGCAGCTGTTCGGCGACGTACCGGGCGGCGACGATCGGGTCGCCGGCGAGGTGGATGGTCGTGGGGTTGCCCTTCAGTCTGCGGTCTCGAGCCAGGCCTCTTCGAGGCGCTCCCGGCGCGCCTCGGCGTCGCGGAGGTCGGCGTCGAGCGACGCCAGCTTCTCGAAGTCCGTCGCGGCCGAGGCCATCGCGTCGTGCAGCTTCGCGATCTCCGCCTCGACCTTCTCCAGCTGGCCCTCGATGCGGGTGAGGTCCTTCTTCCGCTGCCGCTCGGCGGCCGCCTCGGACTTCGACGGCTGTGTCTGGCCTGGGGCCTTCGACGGCCGCGCGGTTGACGCCTTCGCGGCCCGCCGCCGGTCGAGGTACTCGTCGACGCCGCCGGGCAGCAGTACACACGAACCGTCGCCCATCAGGGCGTAGGTGTAGTCGGTGATGCGCTCGAGGAAGTACCGGTCGTGGCTGACCACCAGCAACGTGCCCGGCCAGCGGTCGAGGTAGTCCTCGATGATGGTGAGCGTGTCGATGTCGAGATCGTTGGTGGGCTCATCGAGGATCATCACGTTGGGCTCCCCGAGGAGCAGTCGCAGGAACTGCAGCCGCCGCCGCTCGCCGCCGCTGAGGTCGCCGATCCGCGCGACGAGCTTGTCGCCGGTGAAACCGAACTCCTCCAGCAGCGACGATGCACCGGCCTCGCGGCCAGTCGCCAGCTTCGTCTCCTCCTTGAGCCGCTTGACCGACTCCAGGACGCGGTCCTCGTCGTCGAGCTCGCCGACCGTCTGCGACAGGTACGCCAGCCGGAGGGTCTGGCCGCGCTTGATCTTGCCCGAGTCCTGCTCGCGTTCCCCCGCCAGCAGGTCGAGGAGGGTGGTCTTGCCGGCGCCGTTGACACCGACCAGGCCGATCCGGTCACCCGGGCCGATCGACCA
>JAUHXZ010000024.1 GCA_030426725.1 Actinomycetes bacterium | reverse complement strand
ACGAACCGGACCCCGCCGACGAGCTCGACGCCGACGCTGTGGCGATGTTGAGGGCCGCGGTGGTCGAGCGGTCCGACGCGGAGCGGCATCTCGTGGAGGCCGTGCGGAAGGCTCGAGACGCGGGCCTGGCCTGGTCCGCGATCGGATCCTTCCTGGGAACCAGCGGCGAAGCCGCACGCCAGAAGTACTCGAAGAATGTGGCCTGACCGAATCCCGAACATCCGCGCGGCGTGCGGCATGTCCGGATGTGCGGCGAGCTGTGGAAGCAGCCGACAGGCTTGCCTCGCAGACCGCCAGAGTCGGACGTTTGATGTGTCGATCCGGTCGGTCAGCTGTCGTTGGTTCTCGCAGCAGGCCCGGCCGGATTGGTGGGAACGTGCCCTTTCAGGCGTCTGGCCGCGACCGCGATCAACGCCACCAACGCGAGGCCGCTCAAGGCATACAGGACAAGCCCCCATGCCGAGTGATCCCCTCCGCTGGCGAGGTAGGCGTCCGCCAGGGCCAGTCCCGGCCCGAAGCTCGCCCAGAAGTAGGCGGGCGCGCCCAACGCCACGAGAGCCAAGTACCAGCCAGCTACAACTGATCGCGGCGCCTTCCGTGCCCGCGTCAACAGCGCCATCGCGATCGCGGGCCCCAAGGCCAGGAAGACGATCACGAATCCAACACCCATCGACTCACCGGCCGCCTCCACGTCCGCGTAGATCTGACCAAGAGGTTGTCCCGGGACCGCGCTGAGCGGGTTCAGCACCAGAACCTGAACGACCGCGACCACCGCGTAGGCCACCACGACCGTGGTACCGACGAGCGCCACCCGAACAGACCATGTGCCGCGCTCCGTCGTTCGGGTAGTCACCAAATCCCCTCGCCTACTTGCAGGACACCTGCAGCGATACGTCTTGACTCTAGCGGCGGTGGGGATCGGCGCCATGCCTTCGACCTGAGACGGCCGTAGCTGCCATGGGCATCTCGGACACCGCCACCTGCGGATGACCTCTAGTCGGGGCGATCGCCCGCGCCGGGTGCGGCAGGGGAGGACGTCTTTACGAGGAGCCCGATGTGACCGCATCAGCGCTGGGCAACGGAGGCCTCAGGTAACGTAGTGCGGGGGTCGGCGGGTGAAGGAGGCCAGGGGTGGTGCGATTCCTCCTCGAACTGATAGTCGGCGTAGCCCTGGCGGCGATCATCACGGCGGCCGTCATGGTCACGATGTTCTACTTCGGCCCGTGGGCCGATCCGCCTGGGATCGACCAACTCTGGTGGCTACTCACGACCGCGGCGGTGATGCTCGCGTCTTGGCGATGGTGGTCACGCCGACGAGCTTCTTGAGCACAGCCGCTCCATCGTCACGGCAGATCCGGCGAAGCATGGAGTTCTTACGCTCGGTAGATGCTGAGCACTTCGTGCGGATGTGTGCAGCAACCGACACGGACTCAACCATCCTCGGATAAGGTGGCGGCAGTCCACCGCAGGGTGAAAGCAACCGTGAGTGTGTTTACACGCGCTCGTGACATGAGTACTGATCCTTGACAGACTGGCGTGCCATGGATGCCATCTCCGCGCTCGTGCTGAATCTGGTGCTGTTCTTCGTCGCCATGTATGTGCTCTACGTCGTGGTCCGCAAGGCCGTCCGTGACGGAATGGGTGACGCCTGGGCGAGGCGTGATGCGCCACAGGCCGGGGCAACCGACGCGACCGACTAGGGACCCGAGTCTCGACCGTCTGCCTTTGCGGCGCATGAGATGACAAAGGTCATCACGCTTGCGCCTACGGCCAGCCGCATTCGTGGCAGGCAGTAGGGCGGTTGCATGTTGCCCGCGTAGTGCCCACCATCGGGCAGCAACCGAATCCTTGCACACCACCCAGCGCACCCCACGGCTAGGACAAGAGAGTCTCCCCACCCCCGAGAACAACTTCCTGTCATCGGCATGAGAGTGAGTACAGCGCGACGCGGTCTACGTCGCGGTGGCGCCGCCCGACTGGCGAGCGTCCCGCCACCTCCGCGACATGTTCCTGGCACGTTCAGCGTCCCTCTCCCGCGTCGCCGTCTGGTACTTCAACGCCATCGATGGGGTGGTGTGCCCGAGCATCGATTGGATCTCGCGCACCGATGCGCCGGCTGCAGCCGCGAGGGTGGCCGCCGTTGATCGCAGGTCGTGGTCCTTAAGTTCGGTACGGCCGATGCTCGCGGCCGCCTTCTTCTGGAGCCGACGGAGAACGTCGTCGTTGAGCGGCTTGCCGAAGGCATCGCAGAACAGCAGGGCGTTCGGCTTGAGATCGCCGCGGGACTCACGCCACCGGAGCAGGTCGGGAATGGTGTCGGGCAGCAGGGACAGGGTGCGGAGCGATGCCCTGGTCTTCGGTGTTTGCACGACGAGTTGCCGCTCCCCCGTCGGCCCCACCTTGGCGACCGTTCCCGCCACCGTGACGGTGCCGTCCTCGAGATCGAGATCCTTGGACCGCAGTGCAAGGACCTCACCGATCCGCAGACCGCACGTCACCTGGAGTGTCAGGGCAGCTCGAGCCCAGGGCTCCTGGACCGCGCCGAGGAACCTGTCGACCTCCTCCATGGACAGTGACTCTGGCTCACGGACCCGTTCCGGGGAGCCGGCGCCTCTGAGCGTGCAGGGAGTGGTGTCGATGATCTCGGCGACGACCGCGTCGTCGAAGACTGACACCAGCAGTTCGTAGGACTTCGGCCCCTGGGTCCGCGTCCTGCTGGGCGGGCCGCTCCACCGCCATTCGTGGATGTCGGCGCGCTTGACCTCGGTGATCCGCATGTTGCCCAGCCGGGTGCCGTGGACGTTGAGCCGGGCGAGCTTGCGGTAGTTGTCGGCGGTCGTCTGCTTGATCGGTCGGCGCGACCGGGCCTGGCGCTCGGTGATGCAGATCTCCATCCACTGGCTGACCGTCGGAATGGTCCGCCGCGCTTCGGCCGCGCGGGCTTCCGCGGCCTGTCGTTCCGCCTCGGCCCGCTCGGCCGCCTTGAGCTCCTCCACTCGAGCGCCTGGGCTCGTCCAGTCGCCGTACTCGATGAGACGGCGCTCGGCCGTGACCCAGGCCTGGGCGTCGGCCTTGTGCGTGAAGGTGGCGGGAGCGTTGTGTCTCTTGCCGTCGGGCCCCAGGTAGCTGGACTGGTACCGGCCGCTCGGCAGCTTGCGGACGTATCCGAATCTCATCTCCCCCACCTCCAGCCGTGCGATTCGTGCGACGGGCGTGCGATGAACGTGCGATGAAAATGGTACCGAGTGGCGTGCTCTGACGGACCGTGGCGGAGCGTGGGAAAAGTAAAACCCCTAGTCAGATCGGCGTTTCGCCGTCCTGACTAGGGGTCAAGAAAAGTGCGCGAGAGAGGAGTTGAACCTCCACGCCCCGAAGGGCACTGGCACCTGAAGCCAGCGCGTCTGCCATTCCGCCACTCGCGCAGTGGGCCGCTCGGCGACCCGACGCCAAACAATAGCACGAGCCCACCCGCGGTCGGCAACTCAAGCCACCGCGCGGGTGCGGCCGCCCCCACGCGAGAGCCCCCGGACCACAGGCAGCGCGTAGAGTGGGTAGACCCACTCGTGAGGAGGGAGTGATCCAAGTGGCGAACGAGCACCCCGGAGCATTCTCCGGCAGACACATCGAGAACAAGCCCGACGCCGACGGGTTCTGGCGAGACGAGTTCGGCTACCGGGTCGACCACGAGGGCCAACGCGTCGACGAGGACGGCAACCCCATCAACGCACACGGCAAGAAGATCGACCCCGAGGACGACTCGGGCGTCGACGTCCCGCCGATCGCAAGGGACTTCCGCTGAGCACACCCAAGCGAGCGGCCCGACGCCGGATCTACCGATCAGATTGGGAACGGCGACCACCGGCGTAAACTGGGTAGACCCTCGGGAAACGGAAGGAGTGAGCAGAATGACTGACCGAAAGCCCGAGTCCACCCCGACCGACCATGAGCACCAGCATCCCGGTGGCCACGAGAGCCCCCCGGAGGTTGAGCACACCATGATCAGCGATGAAGCCGGCACGCACATCGAGAACGAGCCCGACGCCGACGGCTACTGGCGAGACGAGTTCGGCAACCGCGTCGACCACGAAGGTCGGCGCGTCGACGAGGACGGTAACCCCGTCAACGCCCGCGGCGAGAGGATCGATCCGACGGACGAGCCCGGATGGTTCGTGCCTCCGGCCGCACCGAACTTCCCGCGCTGATCCATCCCGACGAGCAATGCCCCACCTGCCGACCGCAGGTGGGGCGTTTGGCGTTCCGGCCGTGAGCACTTTCACGGAGTGGACCGCCGATCAGGCCCCCTTGCACGATCCAACCGACGCCGAGTCCGGAAGAGTGCTCACGGCCGGGCCCGGAGCCGGCTCAGGGGACGAGGTATCCCGCCGCCCGGTACAGCTCGTACCACTCGGGGCGGGTGAGGACGACGTCGGCGCCGGCGGCCGCCCACGTCACACGGTCGGGCGTCGTGGTTCCGAGCACCACCTGCATGTTCGCCGGATGCCGCGTGATCCACGCCGTCGCGATCCCCTCGGGGCGCACGTCGTACTTGGCGGCCAGCCGGTCGATGACGGCGTTCAGCTCCGGGTAGTCGGGATTGCCGAGGAATACGCCGGTGAAGAAGCCCGCCTGGAACGGCGACCACGCCTGCACGGTGATGTCGTTGAGCCGGCAGTAGTCCAGCATGCCGAGATCCCGCGACGCCGACTGGTCGAGGCCCGCCATGTTCGCCGCCACCCCCTGGGCGATGATCGGCGCGTGCGTGATCGACAGCTGCAGCTGGTTCGCGACGATCGGCTGGTCGACGTACCGCTTCAACAGCTCGATCTGGCCTGGCGTGTGGTTGGACACGCCGAAGTGCAGCACCTTGCCGGTCGAGGAGAGCTTGTCGAACGCGCGGGCCACCTCCTCCGGCTCGACGAGGGCGTCGGGGCGGTGCAGGAGCAGGACGTCGATGTAGTCGGTGTCCAGCGCGCGCAGCGACCCCTCCACCTGGCAGACGAGGTGGTGGTAGGAGAAGTCGAAATACGGCCCGTCCTTGACGATGCCCGCCTTCGTCTGGAGCACGATCTCCTCGCGCTCCGACGTCGTCAGCCCCAGCGCCTCGGCGAACCGGCGTTCGCACCCGTGGAACGGCGCGTCGCCGTAGATGTCCGCGTGGTCGAAGAAGTCGATACCCGCCTCGCGGGAGGCGTGGAAGAGGGAACGCACCTCGTCGTCGGTCTTGTCCTGGATGCGCATCACACCCGTGACGACGGCGGGGACTTCGAGGTCGGTCGGGCCCAGGTTGAACGTCTTCATCGACACTCCTTCGTGGCGTAGCTTCGGCCCCGCGACGGGCCACGCACATCAGATTAGTCCCGGTGGGAGGGGCTCCGCAGATGCCGTTGGCCACCAGCGCTTCGCTTCCGCGTTGCGTGTAGATTCCGCCCCATGCGCGTCGCCTTCATCTCCCTCCACACGTCACCGGCCGAGCGGGCAGGCACCGCCGACGCCGGAGGCATGAACGTGCTGATCCGCGCCCTCGCGAAGGCGCTGCGGCGGACGGGAGTCGACGTCGAGTTCTTCACCCGCCGCTCGTCGCCGCAGCAGCCGGACGTCGACGTCCTCGACGACGGCATCGTGCTCCACCACGTCGACGCCGGGCCGGCCACCCCGCTGCCGAAGAGCCGCATCGACCAGCACATCGACGAGTTCCGCGCCAACCTCGGCTCCCTCGCCGGCTTCGACCTGGTCCACTCGCACCACTGGATGTCGGGCGTCGCGGCGATACCCCTTGCCCGCGAGGCCGGCATCCCGCACCTCATGACCTTCCACTCCGTCGCGGCGCACCCCAACTCGCCCCTGCGCGACGGCGAGCCGCCAGAGTCGCCCGCACGCATCGACGGCGAGGTGTACTGCGCCACCCACTCGGAACTCATCCTGGCCGTGAGCCGCCACGAGGCCGCCGTCGTCATCGGCCGCTGCGAGGCCGACCCGGAGCAGGTGATGATCGTGCGCCCCGGCGTCGACACTGAGCTGTTCCACCCGGCCAAGCCCGGGGACACGTGGACCCCGGCGCCCGACGTCGCGGCGGGCTACCTGCTGTTCGCCGCCAGGCTGCAGCCCCTCAAGGGCCCCGACGTCGCGATCCGCGCCCTGTCCCTCATCCCGGCCGAGGAGCGCCCCGACCTCGTGATGGTCGGCCAGGTCTCGGAGGACTTCGCGGCCTACGAGGCCGAGCTCCACGGCCTCGTCGACGAGCTCGGCCTCGCCGGCAAGGTGACGTTCCTGCCCGGCCAGGACCGGGAGTCGTTCGCCCGCATCATGCGGCACGCGGGAATCATGGTGGTGCCCTCGCACTCCGAGACCTTCGGCCTCGTGGCGCTCGAGGCGTCGGCATCGGGAGTCCCGACGGTCGCGGCGTCCGCCGGCGGGCTCACCGAGGCGGTCGCCAACCACAGCACCGGCGAACTCGTCTGCTGCCACGAGCCGGAGGACTGGGCCGCTGCCCTCCTCTCCCTCATCCGCGACCCGGAACGCCGGCGCCGGATGGGAGCCACCGCGCGCACCAGGGCCGAGACGATGACCTGGGCACACGTCGCCGACCGGACCCTGCAGGCGTACCGGCGCGCCATCGCCAACGGCGCCGTCAAGCACGTGACGTTCCTGCACGCCCATCCCGACGACGAGACCCTGGCGTCAGGTGCGCTCATCGCCCACCTCGTCGACGAGGGCCTCAAGGTGTCGGTGCTCACCGCCACCCGCGGCGAGATGGGCGAGGTCGTGCCCGGGCCGTTGTCGGCCCTCGCGGGCACCCCCGCGCTCGAGCAGCGCCGCGAGGCCGAGCTGGCCGGCGCCCTCGACTCGCTGGGCGTGCACGCACACGCCTACCTGGGGATGCCGCCCGCGCGGGCGGAGGAGGAACCGCGACGCTACGTCGACTCGGGGATGCGCTGGATCCGGGAGGGCCTGGCCGGCCCGGCCGAGGAGTCCGACGAGAACTCGCTGTGCGCCGCCGACGAGGCGGAGGCCGTCGCCGACATCGTGGCCTTCCTGCGCAAGGTGGGCACCGATCTGGTCGTCAGCTACGACGACGACGGCGGCTACGGCCATCCGGACCACGTGCGCATGCACCACCTGAGCCGCGCCGCCGCCGAGCAGCTGGGCCTGCCGTTCGCGGCGCTGACGACCAACCGGGAGGTGGCGTCGCGCTGGTTCGACCTCGAGGGCCAACGACCCCGGGTCGCGAAGGCGCTGCGGCACCACCGCACACAACTCACGGTGCACGACGACGACCGCAGCATCACCCACAGCGGCGGGCAGCCGGACTCGATCGTCACGTCGACGGGCCTGCGCGGCGAGGTCCCGCACCTGCCCTGACCCCACGTCGCACACCTGGGTGCACGCCGCACACCTGGGTGCACGTCGCACAGCGCATGCGACGTGCGAGGAACACGACGGGGTGCGACGTGGCGCACGTCGCAGCGAGCACCGGGCCGAGACTCACGGCGGGACCTGAGGCGGCCACCCCGCTGCCTCCCTTGTACCGTGGGAGCATGCGCCTAATCCTGATCCGCCACGGGGAGACCCAGAGCAACGTCAACCGCCAGCTCGACACCGCATTCCCCGGGGCGCCGCTCAACGAGCAGGGACTCGCGCAGGCGGACGCTTTGGTCGACGCGCTGGCACACGAGCACATCGACGCGCTCTACGCATCGGTCCTCACCCGCGCACAGCAGACCGCGGCCCCGCTCGCCCGCGCCCGCGAGCTGGATGTGACGGTTGTCGACGGCATCAAGGAGATCGCGGCCGGGGTCGAGGAGATGAGCACCGACTGGTCGGTCTACATCGGCGTGCTCAACTCGTGGGCCCCTGACAACCTCGACGTCGGCATCGACGGCGGGGAGACGGCCCGGGAGTTCCTGACGCGCTTCACCAACGCGGTCGCGGCCATGGAGCAGGCGGGCGACGAGGCGGTCGCCCTCGTGAGCCACGGCGCGGCCTTGCGCGTATGGGCCCTGGCGCAGGATCCGAGCCTCGGGATGGAGCACGCTCCCCCGCTGCGCAACACCCAGTGGATCGTGCTCACCGGCTCGATGTCGTCCGGATGGACGATCGAGCGGTGGGGCGATCACATCCGCCCCACAGCTCGGGTGTCCTGACCCCGCGGGTCGTCAGAGGCGGACGGTGCGCCCCTCGCGGGCGCTCTGCGTCGCGGCCTGCGCCAGCCGCAGGGCCTCGACGCCGTCGACGACGTTCGGCGAGACCTCGGCGTCGTTGTTCACCGCGTCGATGAACACGCCGAGCTCGCGGCTGTAGGCCGCCTCGTAGCGCTGCAGGAAGAAGTTCAGCACCGGGCCCTGCGCCTGGGTCTGGGACGCGCTGGCCTTTCGCACGCTGGTCTCGGTGAGGTTCTCCGCGGACAGCGCGCCGTCCGAACCGAACGCCTCGAGCCGCTGGTCGTACCCGTAGGAGCAGGTGCGGGAGTTGACGATGGTGGCGAGCGCGCCGTCGGCGTTGCGCAGCATGATCATCGCCTGGTCGAAGTCGCCGGCGGCCTTGATCGCCTCGTCGGCGTTGGTGCCGAAGGCGCTCACCTCGACGATGTCGCCGAGGAAGAAGCGCACCGTGTCGAAGTCGTGGATCGTCATGTCCTTGAAGATTCCGCCTGAACCCGCGACGTACTCGGCGGGCGGGCCCTGGGGATCGCGCGAGGTGACGGTGAGCTGCTGCAGCTGGCCGATCTCGCCGTCGGCGACGCGCGCGTGGATCTCGGCGAAGCTCGGGTCGAAGCGGCGGTTGAATCCCAGCATGACGCGACCCGCCTCGTCGCCGAGCTCGTCGACGCAGCGCGTCGCCTCGTCGAGCTCGAGCGCCACCGGCTTCTCGCACATCACCCGCTTTCCACCCCGCACGGAGCCCAGGATGTGCTCGACGTGCATGGCGGTCGGCGAACCGATGATGACCGCATCGACGTCACCGGCGCCGTAGACCTCGTCGATGTCGAGGGTGTGGCGGACGCCGTAGGCCTCGGCGAGCGCCTTGGCCGGGGCCTCGAAGGCGTCGTAGACGAGCACCAGTTCGGCCTCGGGATGGGCCGCGACCGCCCGGGCGTGGACCTGACCGATTCGGCCGGCGCCGATGATGGCGAAACGGATCATTGACTCTCCTTGTCAGCACATAAAGCGAAAGATGACGAGCACGGGGCCCCGTCGCCCCACAGGATAAGCGTACGATACCCCTCTGGCGAAAGTATCATTGGCAGGACATAATATATAGGCGACAGTCGCACGGTGCGGCTGAGAGCCGCAAAGGAGCTGCCCACATGAAGATCGCCGGAGCGCCAATCAGCTGGGGCGTGTGCGAGGTCCCCGGCTGGGGCCACCAGATGACCCCCGACCGCGTGCTGACCGAGATGAAGGAGATCGGCCTCACCGCCACCGAGTTCGGTCCCCAGGGCTGGCTGCCCATCGAGGCCGAGGCCCGCGCCGCAGCCGTCGCCGAGTACGGCCTCAAGCCGGTCGGCTCGTTCTTCCTCGCCGTCATGCACGATCCCGACTTCTACCCGATCCCGATGGTGGAGGCCGAGCTGCGCGCCTTCGAGGTGGCCGGCGGCGAGTTCCTCGTCCTGGCGGCCGACTCCGGCCAGGACGGCTACGACGCTCGCCCCGTCCTCGACGACGAGGGCTGGCAGACGCTGTTCTCCAACCTCAGCCGCATCAGCGAGGTCTGCAGCGCCAAGGGCGTCACCGCAGTCCTCCACCCCCACTGGGGCACCATGGTCCAGAACGTCGACGAGGTCGAGCGCGTCCTCGACAACTCCACCGTCGGGCTGTGCCTGGACACGGGCCACCTGGCCTGTGGCGGGGCTGACGTCGTCGCGCTGACCCGCAAGTACGCCGACCGTGTGGGCATCGTCCACGCCAAGGACGTCCGCATGGACCTGGCCGAGAAGCTGCTGCCCGGCGAGATCAACTGGTCGCAGGGCATCAAGGCCGGCATGTTCGTTCCCATCGGCCAGGGTGACATCGACTTCGCCACCCTCGTCTCCCTCCTCGACGAGGCGGGCTTCGACGGCTACTGGGTGCTCGAGCAGGACATCATGCTCGACGAGGAGCCCCCGGCCGACGGCGGCCCCGTCAGCCAGGCCGCGGCCTCCTTCGAGGCGCTCAAGGCGCTCGCCTCCTGACCGGGTTCCACACACCACTGAGGGGTGGTCCTGCCGTCGCAGGGCCACCCCTCAGTGCTTCATGAGCCCTTGACGGGAACCCGTCAGGGACTCATGTCAACGATGCCGCGGCCGGCCATGGTGCCCTCACGGAGCCGCTTGTAGCCTTCGTTGACGTCCTCAAGAGAGTAGACCTGGTGGACGTCATCGTCGACACCGATGAACCCTCGTGCAGCGAGATCGACGGCGGCGGGCAGGTCCACCCGGGCGCGTTCACGGCTCACATCAGCGCTCGGCCCCCAGCACGGAGGCGACGACGGCGCTCACCAGCGAGATCACCAGCGACCCGAGGAGGGCCCACCAGAACCCGTCCACGTGGAACCCGAGCCCGAGTTCGCCGGCGAGCCAGGAGGTCAGCATCAGCATCAGCGCGTTGATGACGAGGAGGAAGAGCCCGAAGGTGAGGATGATGAAGCAGGCGCCCATCACCCAGGCGAACGGGCGGATGATCGCGTTGACCAGGCCGAGGATGACGGCGACACCGAGCAGTGTCAGGACCTGGTCCGTCGTGTCGTCGGCCGTCAGGGTGATGCCGGGGACGAGCCAGACGGCGACGGCGGTGGCCACGGCGGAGGCCAGGAGACGCAGGAAGAGGTTCATTCTTCGAGGGTAGCGACCCCCGCCACCGCCGCGGCTCGGGATTGTCCCTGGTTGTCCCCTGGTGTCGGGGCTACCGGGCGGCGTCGCGCTCGGCCCGGGCCAGCTCGCGGGCCGCCGCGATGAGCGTCAGGTGCGACAGGGCCTGGGGGAAGTTGCCGGCCATCCGCCCGGCCACCGGATCGTGCTCCTCGGCGAGGAGGCCGACGTCGTTGCACAGTCCGACGAGCCGGTCCATGAGGTCCCGCGCCTTGTCGAGCTGCCCCGATTCGGCGTACGCGGACACCAGCCAGAACGAGCAGGCGAGGAACGGATGCTCGTCGCCGCTCAGCCCGTCGACGCCAGACGACGTGCGGTAGCGCAGCACCTGGCCGTCGCGCAGGAGGTCCTCCTCGACGGCGCGGATGGTCCCGAGGAACCGCGGATCGTCGGGAGGAAGGAAGCCGATGTCGGCCATGACCAGTAGCGAGGCGTCGACCTCGGTGGTGTCGTAATGCTGGGTGAAGGTGTTGCGTTCCGGGTCGTAGCCCCGCTCGAGGACCTCGGCGCGCACGGCGTCGCGCGTCGCTCGCCACTGGTCGACGGGTCCGGGGAGGCCGTGCTCCTCGGCGCCGCGGACGGCGCGGTCGAACGCGGCCCACACCATGACGCGGGAGTGGGTGAAGTGGCGCCGGGGTCCCCTGATCTCCCAGATCCCGTGATCGGGCTCCTGCCAGTGGCGGCCGGCGTGGTCGAGCAGCTCGCACTGGACCGCCCAGGACTGCTCGGTCTCGTCGATGCCGGCGGCACGGGCCGCCTCGAGGGCGATCATCACCTCGCCGAGGACGTCCTGCTGGGTCTGGCCGACCGCCCCGTTGCCGACTCGCACGGGCGTCGATCCGGCGTAGCCCGGCAGGTGGTCGAGGGTCCGCTCCGGCAGCTCGCGGCCCCCGTCGACGGCGTACATGATCTGCATGTCCTCGGGGTCGCCGGCGACCGCCCGCACGAGCCATGCCCGCCAGAGCTCCGTCGACCGGAGGTAGCCGTACTCGAGGAGCGATTCGAGGGTGAGCGACGCGTCGCGCAGCCAGCAGTAGCGGTAGTCCCAGTTGCGCTCTCCACCGAAGTCCTCGGGCAGGCTCGTCGTCGGGGCGGCGACGATGCCCCCGCGCAGGCTGTCGGTCAGCAGTTTGAGGACGAGGAGGGAGCGCACGACGGCCTCCCGGTACGGCCCCTCGTACGTGCAGCGGTCCGCCCACTCCTGCTGCTCCGCATAGGTCCGGTGGGCGCGGTCGTCGATGTCGAGAGGCTCGGGCACCTGGTCCCAGGAGGGGAACCAGTTGAGGGTGAAGTCGTAGCGTTCACCCTCGGTCACGGTGAACCGGTCGAGGTGGCGCCCCTCGTCGGCCCGGGGAAGCCTGGTGCCGCGCATCACGACCATGTCGGCGCCGGCGACGGCCTGGATCACCTCGACGTCCCGGGCGTGGCCTTCCGACCGGAAGACCCAGGGGCGCACCTTTCCATAGCCGAACCGCACAATCCACTCGTGCTCGATCTCGACGGCGCCGGAGATCCCCTCGACGCGGCGGATGAGGTCGGCGCGACCGTCGGCAAGCGGCATGAAGTCGGTGACCCGGATGGTGCCGTCGGCGGTCTCGTGGGTGGTCTCCAGGATGAAGGTGGAGTCCCGGTACCGGCGCGTGGTGCGGCTCTCGGCCGTCGGCCGGAGCAGCCAGCGGCCGTGCTCGGGGCGGCCGAGCAGGGCGGCGAAACAGGCGGGCGAGTCGAACTTCGGGAGGCAGAGCCAGTCGACCGAGCCGTCGCGGCTGATGAGCGCCGCCGTGCGCATGTCCCCGACGACGGCGTAGTCCTCGATGGGGGTACTCATGCTCCGCACCCTAGCCAACGGTGCGAAACGCCGGTCCGGCTGCGGGGACCGGGGGGCGGACCCGGCGAGCACTTTCCCGGACCGGACGTCGGCTGGCACGTGCCAACCGACTCGATCCGGATCGAGTCCGGGAAAGTGCTCGCGGTGGGGTCAGCTGTGGGACGCGACGAAGTCGAGCCCGATCTTGCCGTGGCTGCCGGAGCCGGCCCAGCGGGTGGTGATGACCTTCTGGCGGGTGTAGAAGTGCACGCCCTCCTGGCCGTGGATCTTCGTGTCGCCGATCAGCGAGTTCTTCCAGCCGCCGAAGGAGTAGTAGCCCACCGGCACCGGGATCGGCACGTTGATGCCGACCATGCCGGTCTCGACGTCGAGCTGGAACTGGCGGGCGATCTGGCCGTTCTCGGTGAAGATCGCCGACCCGTTGCCGAACTGGCTGGAGTTGACGATGGAGATGGCCTCCTCGTAGGACTCCGCCTTGATGATGACCAGCACGGGCCCGAAGACCTCCTGGCAGTACAGCGACGCCTCGAGCGGCACCTGGTCGACGATCGTCGGGCCGATCCAGTAGCCGTTGCCGGTGCCCTCGGCGTCGGGCGCCTGGCCACGACCGTCGAGGACGACCGTCGCGCCCTTGGCCTCGGCGTCGGCGATCCAGGACAGGATCCGCTGGCGCGAGGTGTCGGAGATGACCGGGCCGAGCTCGTTGGCCGGGTCGGAACCGGGGCCGATCTTCAGGCCCTCGGCGCGCGCCTTGACCCGCTCGATGAGCGCGTCGTGCGCCTCGCCGACGGTGACGACGACGGGCAGCGCCATGCAGCGCTGGCCGGCCGCGCCGAACGCGCCGGAGACGATGTGCTGCGCCGCGAAGTCGAGGTTCGCGTCGGGCATCACGATGGCGTGGTTGTTCGCGCCGCCGAGCGCCTGATAGCGCTTGCCGGTGGCGGCGGAGCGCTCCGCGACGATCTTGGCCACCGGGGTGGAGCCGACGAACGAAATCGCGTCGATGCCGGGGTGGTCGAGCATGTGGCTGACGACCGGCTTGTCGCCGCAGACCACCTGGAACAGCCCGTCGGGCAGGCCGGCCTCCTTGTACAGCCTGGCGATGACCAGCGAGGCGGTCGGCACCGGGGTGGCCGGCTTGAGGATGACGGCGTTGCCGGTGGCCAGCGCCATCGGGTGCATCCACATCGGCACCATGATCGGGAAGTTGAACGGCACGATCGCGCCGACGACGCCCACGGGCTGCTGGATGGTGTGCACGTCGACGCCGGTGGCGGCCTCGATGGTGTGCATGCCCTTGAGGGCGTTCTGGATGCCGCAGGCGAACTCGACGACCTCGAGGCCGCGCGCGATCTCACCGAGGGCGTCGCCGCGGGTCTTGCCGCCCTCGCGCAGGATGATGTCGGCGAGCTCGTCCTGGTGGTCGATGAGCAGCTGGCGGAAGTTGTACATGACGCGCGTGCGCTTCGCGAGCGAGGTGCGGCCCCACTCGGCCTGGGCCTTGCGGGCCGACGCGATCGCGCGGTCGACGAGCTCGGTGCTGGCCTCCGTGACCCCGCCGATGACTTCGCCGGTGGCGGGGTTGTCGATCGCGATGACCTCGGCCCCCTCCTCGACGTACTCGGCCCCGTCGATCCAGTGGGGCATGGTGATGGTGGACATATCGAGTGGATTCCTCTCGGTGATGGGTGGATCGATGATCAGAAGAAGCGGCGCTGGGCCTCGATGCCCTCGGCGTACTCCGCGTGTGCCTTCTGCGTGGACTCGAGCGTCGACGCGGCGGTGACGGGGACGTCCCACCAGCCGATGGACGGCGGGTTGGGTCCGTACAGGTCGGTTTCGATGTGGATCATGGTTGCCTTGTCGGAGGCGACGGCCGCGGCGTAGGCATCGCGGAACTCCGCGATCGTCTTCACCTCGATGACGTCGATGCCCCACGAGCGGGCGTTGGCGGCGATGTCGACGGGGAGGATCTCGTCGGTGCGGCTGCCGTCCTCGCCGCGCATGCGGTACTTGGTGCCGAAGCGCTGCGACCCGTGCGACTCGCTGAGCCCGCCGATCGACGCGAAGCCGTAGTTCTGCAGCAGGACGAAGATGACCTTCGCGCGCTCCTGCACGATGGTGGCGAGCTCCATCGGCAGCATCTGGTACGTGCCGTCGCCGACGATCGCGACGACCTCGGACTCGGGCCGGGCCATCTTGACGCCCAGCGCGGCGGGGATCTCGTAGCCCATCGTCGAGAACGCGTACTCGAGGTGGTACTGCGAGGGCGTCCGGGCGCGCCACAGGCACTGCAGGTCGCCGGGCATGGAGCCGGCGGCGTTGATCATGACGTCCTCGTCGCCCATGAGTTCGTTGAGCGCGCCGAACACCTCGGTCTGGGCGGGCAGCGGCTCCTGGCCGACGTGGTAGCACTTGTCGGTCTCGGCGGCCCAGGCGGCGCGCTCGTCGGCGATGCGGGCGGAGTAGGCGTCGTCGACGCGGTACCCCTCGAGCGCCGCGGTCAGGGCGACGAGCGCCTCGCGCGCGTCGGCGGTGACCATCTCGGCGCCCTGCTTGGCGGCGTCGAAGGAGGCGACGTTGATGTTGACGAACGTCACGTCCGGGTTCTTGAACTGCGTCTGGGAGCTCGTGGTGAAGTCCGAGTAGCGGGTGCCGATGCCGATGATGAGGTCGGCCTCGGCGGCCAGGGCGTTGGCGGAGTTGGCGCCGGTGGCCCCGACGCCGCCGACGGAGGCGTCGTGGTCCCAGTTGATGGCGCCCTTGCCGGCCTGCGTGTCGGCGACGGGGATGCCGGTGGCCGTGGCGAACGCCCGCAGCTCCTCAGAGGCCTGGGAGTAGATGGCCCCGCCGCCAGCGATGGCCAGGGGCCGCTTCGCGGCGCGGATCATGTCGACGGCGCGCGCGAGGGCGGCGCGGTCGGGGACGCGGCGGTCGATGTGCCAGACCTTCTTGGCGAAGAACTCCTCGGGCCAGTCGTAGACCTCGGCCTGGACGTCCTCGGGCATGCAGACGACGGCCGCGCCGGTCTCGGCGGGATCGGTCAGCACGCGCATGGCGCGCGGCAGCGACACCATCAGCTGCTCGGGACGGTTGACCCGGTCCCAGAACCGCGACACGGGGCGGAAGGCGTCGTTGGCGCTGACGTCGGGGTTGGTCGGGTCCTCGATCTGCTGCAGCACCGGGTCGGGCGCGCGGTTGGCGAAGATGTCCGAGGGGAACAGCAGCACGGGGAGGCGGTTGGTGGTCGCGAGGGCCGCACCGGTGACCATGTTGAGGGCGCCGGGGCCGATGGACGACGTGACGGCCAGCGTGCGGAGGCGGTCGGTCTGCTTGGCGAACGCGGCGGCGGTGTGGACCATGCCCTGCTCGTTGCGGCCCATCCAGTAGTCGAACGGCTCGTCGAAGGCGGGGTCAATCTCGTGCTGCAGCAGCGCCTGGCCGATGCCGGCGACGTTGCCGTGGCCGAAGATGCCGAACATGCCGGGGATGAAGCGCTGCTCGACGCCGTCGCGCTCCGTGTACTGGTTGGCCAGGTACCGGATGGTGGCCTGGGCGACCGAAAGGCGGATGGTGCTCATGGGTGTCTCAGACTCGCTTTCTCAGGCGTCGTGCCGGGAGGAGGTGTAGGGGAGCCGGGGATCGACGTCGGCGTCGTCCCAGGTCTGGCGGAGCCAGCCGTAGCAGGGGTCGTCGACGGACAGCCACTCGGCTCCGCCGGGTCCGGCCATGACGTTGAGGTAGTAGAGGTCGTAGCCGGGGGCCGCGACGCAGGGGCCGTGCCAGCCGTGGGGCACGAGGGCGACGTCGCCGGTGCCGACGCGCAGCGACACGTCGATGGGGCGCTCGGGCGTGCCGTAGGTGGAGTGGAAGGCCATGCCGGGGCCGTGGTCGTCGCCCTGGATCTCGAAGTAGTAGATCTCCTCGAGTTCCCGCTCGTTCGCCGTGGTCTCGTCGTGCTTGTGCGGCGGGTAGCTGGACCAGTTGCCGCCGGGGGTGATGACCTCGCACACGAGCAGGCGGTCGGTGTGCAGCTCGTTGTTGAGCGCGTAGTTGGTCACCTGCCGCGACATCGATCCCGCGCCGCGCAGGCCCACGGAGGCCTCGCTCGCCGGGCAGTAGCGCGGCTGCAGGGTCTCGCGGGCCAGGGCGCTGGGCAGCGCGAACCGGCCGCCGGCCTCGGAGGTGACCACGACGTCGACGCCGCGGGGCAGGTAGGCGTAGTCGGTGACCTCGCCGAAGACGGTGCCCCGGCCGGCGAGTTCGAAGGTGGTGTCACCGACGGCGACGGTCGCGGCGCCCTCGAGCGGCAGGACGAGATACTCGGACTTGCCAGTGTTGAACCAGTACGACTCGCCCGCGTCGAGCACCGCGATCTGCAGGCCGGAGTACGTCCAGCCGGCCTTGGCCGGTGTCACGTCGACGGAGAGCGGGGCGGCGCCGGTGGAGCCGGCGGGAAGGACATGGTTGGACATCAGTTCTCCTTGACGCGGTGACGGGTCTTGGTGGTGACGGGATTGCGGCGCACGGCCGCGAGGAGTTCTGGCTCGCTCGGCATCGCCGTCGAGCATTCGAGCCTGGTGGCGACGAGCGCCCCGGCGGCCGAGGCGGCCACGAGGGTGTCGACGAGCGGCCATTCCTTGATGAGGCCGAAGCAGAGGGTGCCGCCGAACGCGTCACCCGAGCCGAGTCCGTTGACGACGTCGATGGGGGTGCCCGCCACTTCGACGACGCGGTTGGCGTCCATGGCGAGCACGCCGTCGGCGCCCCGTTTGACGATGGCGAGGTCCACGCCGCGGTCGAGCAGCGCCTCGGCGGCGCGGTACGGGTCGGACTCCCCCACCGCCACCTGGCACTCCTGGCGGTTGCCGACGGCGATGTCGACGTGCGGCAGGGCCTCGGCGATGGCCGCGCGGGCGGCCTCGGGGGCGGCCCAGAACTGCTCGCGGTAGTCGAGGTCGAGGATGGTGAACGGGCGGCGCCCCCTGGCCTCGAGCGCCGCCAGATGGGCCGCCCGGCTCGGCTCGCGGCTGAGGCCGGTGGCGGTGATCCAGAACACCCGCGCCTGGACGATGGCCTCGACCGGCATGTCCTCGGGGCGCAGCCGCAGGTCGGGCGCGACGGGGCGGCGGTAGAAGTAGAGCGGGAAGTTGTCCGGCGGGAAGATCTCGCAGAACGTGACGGGGGTGTTGAGGGACCCGTCGACCTTGACGTAGTCGTCGAAGACGCCCAGGCGCCCCATCTCCGCGCGGCAGAACCGTCCGAAGGGGTCGTCGCCGACGGCGGTGACGACGGCCGAGGACCGCCTGAGTCTGGCGGCAGCCACAGCAACGTTGGTGGGGCTGCCACCGAGAAACTTACCGAACGACTCGACGTCCTCGAGCCCGACCCCGTACTGCAGCGGGTAGATGTCGACGCCGATGCGCCCCATCGTGAGCACATCGACACTGCGCGTGCCGAACAGTCCCATGGTGTAACCCGCTTCTTCGAGGTGATTGCCCGTCCATCGTAACAAGCCGAGCCTATTTGTCAAGACAAAGAATCTTCATGTCCGCCGCCGGCGCCGACCGCCGGCCTGGGCCCGCCCGGCGCGGGCGCTCATGGCGTCGGAGCGTCACTGATCCTGACAATGAACCTAGCAAATGGCCCCGGGGCCCCATACAATGTCGAAGCACAACGACGTGAAGAGAAGATATGCCGAGCACCACCGCCTACGTCCCCCACATCGAGATCGACCGGTCCAGCCAGACGCCCCTGCACGCCCAGATCGCCGAGCCCATCGCGAAGCTGATCGAGTCCGGCGAGATCGAACCGGGCACCCGGCTCGAGGACGAGGTGTCGATGGCGGAGCGACTGAAGGTGTCCCGACCGACGGCCAGGCGGGCGATGGAGACCCTGACGAACCGCGGCCTCATCGTGCGCCGCCGCGGCGCCGGCACACAGGTGACACCCACTCGGGTGCACCGCCCGATGTCGCTCACGTCCCTCAATGACGACATGCAGAAGTCCGGCGCGGAGCCCAGCACGATCGTGCTGGACTGGGAGACCGAGGAGGCGGCCCCGGGGGTCGCGGCCGCGCTCAACATCCCGGTCGGCTCCCCCGTCGTGCACATCCGGCGGCTCCGCATGGTCCGCGAGGATCCGCTCGCCATCATGAGCAACTGGATCCCGGTGGCGTTCGCGCCCACCCGGGAGGAACTGGAGACGGGCGGCCTCTACGCGCGGTTGCGCGAGCGGGGCGTCAAGGTGGCCGTGGGGTTCCAGCAGATCAGCGCCAGGCTCGCCACCGCCGACGAGGGACGCCTGCTCAACGAGCCGACGGGCGCGGCCCTGCTCACGATGCAGCGCACGGCCTACGACAGCCAGCAGCGCGCCGTCGAGTTCGGCATGCACGTGTACCGGGCGTCGATGTACTCCTACGACCAGACGGTCGTCGCCTGACCCCTCCCCGACTGCCCCGGGCACACCCTTCTCCCTGACACTCCGGGAGCTGACCCGCACCCCGTCGCGGTGGCGCCGCACCCCCCCACGCCGGTGTCGCCATTTGCCTCCAGAAATGTTCTGACATAGGCTTGACAGGACAAATCATCCTGGTGTCCAATGGTGGCGGGCCTCATCGTGGAGACCTCACCTCGTCGAAGAAGGAAATGGCATGACCATCGAGTTCACTGAAGGGCCGCTGCTGACCGCGGCTCAGAACACCCCCACTGCTCTCTGGAACGACTCGGCAGACCTCGAGGAGCTGCGCCAGTCGATCTCGTTCGGTGGCGTGGGCGCCACGTGCAACCCCGTGATCGGCTACACCACGATCAACAAGCACAAGGAGATCTGGGGCCCGCGCATCAAGGCGATCGCCGACACGAACCCGACGTGGGGCGAGTCCGAGATCGGCTGGCAGGCCATCAAGGACATGTCCGTCGAGGCCGCCGAGCTTCTCCTCCCGATCTTCGAGCAGACCGAGGGACGCAACGGGCGCCTCTCCGTCCAGACCGATCCGCGCTTCCACCGCGACGCCCAGAAGCTTGCCGACCAGGCGGAGGAGTTCCACAACCTCGCGCCGAACATCATCGTGAAGATCCCCGCCACCAAGGTGGGCATCGAGGCCATCGAGGAGGCCACCTACCGCGGCGCCGTCATCAACGTCACCGTGTCGTTCTCGGTGCCGCAGGTCGTCAAGTCGGCCGAGGCCATCGAGCGCGGCCTGCAGCGCCGCGTCGACGAGGGCAAGTCCATCGACAGGATGTGGCCCGTCGTGACCCTCATGGTCGGCCGCCTCGACGACTGGCTGAAGAGCGAGGCCGAACGCCAGCAGGTGTTCATCGACCCCGGCCACCTCGAGTGGGCCGGCATCGCCGCCATCAAGAAGGCCCACCAGATCTTCGTCAAGCGCGGCTTCCGCTCCCGCGTGCTCGCCGCCGCCTTCCGCAACGTGCTCCAGTGGAGCGAGCTCGTCGGCGGGGACCTCGTCGTCTCCCCGCCGTTCAAGTGGCAGAAGCGCATCAACGACTCCGCCTACGTGCCCGTGGCGAAGATCGACGAGCCCGTCGACGAGAAGATCCTCACGTCGCTGCGCCAGCTCGCGGACTTCAACCGCGCCTACGAGGAGGACGGCATGACCGTCGAGGAGTTCGAGAGCTTCGGTCCCACTCGCAAGACGCTGCGCCAGTTCCTGGCCGCCGACGCGGACCTCGACGCCCTGGTGCGTGACTTCCTCGTCCCCGCCCCGTGAGCCGCACCCCCTGAACCCCGGTCGCGCTCCTGACACGACCGGTCACGACGAAGGGCCCTGCCTGCACCGCGCAGGTGGCGCCCTTCGCCGTCCCCGGGGGTGGGGTCTTCGCCGTCCCCGGGGGTGGGGGTTTGAGCAATTGGCAAGGTTCGCTGAGAGGCCCACGCCTGAGCTGAGCGTGGGCCTCTCAGCGAACCTTGCCAATTGCTCAACGCGGGGGCCCCGAAGGGGCACGCGGACGGCAAAGCGGGGCGGAGCGGGCGGGGGGCGGGCGGGAGGAGGGTCAGCTGGCGCGGGGGTCGTCGGCGGGGAGGTCGGCCTGGAGCTGGGCGAGGCGCTCGTTGATCCGGTCGAGGAGTTCGGTGACCTCGGCATCGAGCGACTTCATGGCCTTGCGACGCGTCGCCCCGGCGTTGGCGCCCCAGATCAGCTCGCCCCGCGCCCTCAGCGCCTGGGCCTGACGACGCCAGCCCGCGGGCTCCGTCGCCTCCGGGAAGGCCAACTCGACGGCGTCGGCGGCCGTGTTGATCGCCGCCATCTTGGTGTCGAACCGCCGCTTGGGGTTGTCCCCGTCGGTGGTCTCCTTCACCCTGGTCACGAGCCCGTCGAGGCTCTTCGCGATCTCGGGGTTCTCGCGGAGGGCGGTCACCAGCGTGACCGTCGTGGCGATCGCACCCGTGGCCGCCTTGAGGAACACGCCGACTCTGCTCATGGCCCCAGTCTATGGGCGGCCCGCGACGCGCCCGGCGCGGATTCGCGGGAGGCGCCGTAGGCTTGCGCCATGCCGCACCGTGGCCGCGCCGCCGCCCTCCTGACCCTTCCCGTGCTCGCGCTGGGCGCCTGCTCGTCCGCCCCCGCCGTCGAGATGGAACCGGCTGCCGGTGTGCAGCTGTTCCAGTGGCCATGGACATCGGTCGGGCGCGAGTGCGGCGAGGTCCTCGGCCCTTACGGCTTCGACTTCGTACTCCTCTCCCCCGCGCAGGAACACATCCAGGGCGACCAGTGGTGGACCTCCTACCAGCCGGTCAGCTACCAACTCGAGTCCAAGCTCGGCACGCGCGACGAGTTCGCCGCCATGGTGACCGCCTGTCACGACGCGGGCGTCGAGGTGATCGCCGACGCGGTGATCAACCACATGGCCGGGATCGACGGCGGGGTCGGGTTCGCCGGCACCGTGTTCGAGCACTACGAGTACCCCGGGCTCTACACCGCCGACGACTTCCACACCTGCCCGCAGACCCTCTCCGGCGACATCGAGAACTACCGTGACCAGCAGCAGGTCCAGGAGTGCGAACTGGTCAACCTAGCCGACCTCGACACCGGCAGCGAGCACGTCCGCGACACCATCGCCGCCTACCTCGACGACCTGACCGGCCTCGGCGTCGACGGCTTCCGCATCGACGCCGCCAAGCACATGTCCGCGACGGACGTCACGGCCATCGTCGACCGGCTCGACGGCGAACCCCGCATCATCTCCGAGGTCATCCGCGCCGCGGGCGAGCCGATCCAACCCGAGGACTACCTCGGCGCCGGCTCCGTGTTCGCCTTCCAGGTGGCCGAGGATCTCGCCGGACTCGTCAGCGGAGGCGCCGTCTACCGCGCCCTGGACCTCCGCGACGGCGAGGTCCCGTCCGAGCAGGCGTACACGTTCGTCACCAACCACGACACCGAACGCAACGGCCGGACCCTCAACTGGGAGGAGCCGGGCAAGTTCCGCGTCGGGACCGCGCTGCTCACGGGCCTCGACTACGGCACGCCGGTGCTGTACTCGGGCTACGCCTACTCGGACCGCGACGCCGGCGCGATCTCGACCGACGGACTCGTCGACGACGTCACCTGCGCCGCCCCCTCCGAGGACCCCGCCGATGGGGCGTGGCTGTGCCAGCACCGCGACGCCGCGGGCCTGGCCGAGTGGGTCTCGGTCGTGGGCGACGCCCCGGTGGAGAACGTGTGGCACGAGGGATACTCCGTCGCGTTCGACCGCGGCGATCTCGGTCTCATGGCGGTCAACGACAACTCGAACCCCGTCACCGCGACCCTCACGACGAACCTCCCCGACGGCGCGTACTGCGACGCGGCGAACGTCACGTCACCGCCCGGTACCGACGACCGGTGCGTTGACGGCCCGTTCATCGTCGCCGACGGTAGCGTCACCGTGGAGATGCCCGGCATGTCGGCCGTGGCGCTCCACGTGAATCTCCGGAGCTGACCTAGCCCACCGGGCGGGCGGGGGTGCTGTCCCGAAGGTGGATCGACAGGGGCAGGCTGGCCGGCTTCCAGTCGGCGTCCACCACGGCCTGCACGGCCTGCTCCCCCACCTCCTCGAGCGGCACGTGCACAGAGGTGAGGGCCGGCGTGACGTCTCCGGAGGCGTCGATGTCGTCGAAGCCTGCGAGCGCGATGTCCTCGCCCGCCTCGCGCCCGGCGGCGCGCAGTTCCCGCAGCGCCCCCAGGGCCATGGCGTCGCTGAGCGCGAAGACCAGGGTGCCCGGTTCCAGCCCGGCCTCGAGCGCGGCGCGCATGGCCTCTGCACCGCCCTCGCGGGTGAACGGCGCCCGGTGCACGGCGTCGATGCGCCCGCCGGCGGCGGTGAAGCCGGCGATGAAGCCCTCGAGGCGCTCGTCGATGGTGAGCAGGCCGGTGGGGGCGGCGAGGACGACGGCGTGCCGGTAGCCGCGCCCACCCAGCGCGGCGCCGAGCTGCTGACCGCCGTCCCTGTTGTCCATGAGCACCGAGCGGAGGCCGCCGGCCCCGGACCCCAGCGCGACCACCGTGCCGCCGAGCTCCCCGATTGCCTCGATCTCCCGCTGGACCATCGCGTCGGGCTCGGCCGAGCGCGACGACGCGAGGATGACACCGCGGGGCCGCTGGCCGCGCAGCACGCGCAGCATCGCCGCCTCGCGCCGGGGATCGCGACCGGTGGTGACGATCGTCATGAAGCACTGCTCCCGGTCGGCGGCGCGGGCGACGCCCGCCGAGATCTGCGCGAAGTAGGGGTCCGCGATGTCCGCGACGACGAGCGCGATGAGCGACGATCCGCCGTTGGCGACGGCCTGGGCGGAGACGTTGGGCGCGTAGCCGAGCCTGTCCGCCGCCTCCCGGACCCTCTCCCGGTACGACTCCGCCACCTTGCGGGTGGAGCCGTTGAGCACACGGGACGCGGTGGCCAGGGACACCCCCGCCTCCCGCGCGACGTCCTCGAGGGTCGCCGTCCCGTAGCGGCGCGTGATCTGATCGCTCACGGTTGTTCCGTCCTTCGGGCGAGGTGAGGTGCGACGGCATCGTCGAAGGCAGTCACGGTGTCGCGCACGACGGCACGCGGCGCCCTTCCCCAGATGGTGTCGTTGAAGATCTCGACCTCCACGTCGCCGGTGAAGCCGGCCGCTTCGACGCGGCGGGTGAGGCGGCCGAAGTCGATCACGCCGTCGCCGGGCTGGTGCCGCGACAGCAGCACGTCGGCCTCCAGGGGGGTGTGCCAGTCGCTCACCTGGTACGCGGCGATCCGCCCCTCGCGGCCCGCGCGGTCGATCTGCGTCAGCACCTCCGGGTCCCACCAGACATGGAAGGTGTCGACGACGACGCCGGCGACGGCGGGGTCGAGTCGGGACACGAGATCCAGCGACTGGCCCAGGGTCGACACCACCGCCCGGTCGGAGACGTACATCGGATGGAGGGCCTCGACAGCCAGGGTCACTCCTGCCGCGGCCGCCGGCCCCGCCAGCGTCTCGAGCGCGCCCAGGACCCGGTCGCGGGCGCCGGGAAGGTCGCGGGAGCCGTCGGGCAGCCCGCCGACGACAAGGACCAGCACCGCCCGGGACCCGGCGGCCCCGGTGGCGGCGAGCTCGGCGGTCTCGTCGATAGCCCTCAGGTTGTCGTCGAGGCTGCGGCGACGCTCGGCGCCGTCCACGGCGGTGAAGAAGCCACCGCGGCAGTAGGAGGACATCCTCAGCCCCGACGCGGCGAGCAGCGCGGCGGACCGGCCGAGACCGGCCTCGGCCACGGGTTCCCGCCACAGCCCGATGGCGCCGAGCCCCGCACCGGCGGTGACGTCGAGCGCCTCGGCGAGGGAGGCGCGCCGGATCGTGGCCTGGTTGAGGGAGAGCCGGGGATGCGCGGTCATGCCTCCACCCCGTTCAGCCGCAGCAGCGACGTCCAGCGCGCGGCCGCGAGGTCGGGCCGCTCCAGCGCGCGCACCGCGTTGGCCAGTTCGATCAGGCGGGAGAGGTGCGGAAGGCTGCGCGACGCGTGGAGCCCGCCGACCATCTGGAACGCGGGTTGGTGCCCGTTGAGCCACGACAGGAAGGCGACGCCGGTCTTGTAGAACCAGGTCGGAATGGCGAACAGCTGCCGACTGAGTTCCTCGGTGGGTCCCAGCACGTCGAGGAAGCGCTGCGGGTCGCCGTCGTCGAGCGCCTGGATGGCTGCGGAAGCAGACGGGGCGAGTGCCGCGAAGGCGCCGAGCAGGGCGTCGGAGTGCCCACGTGGCCCGGCCTCGGGATCGTCGGCGATGAGGGAGACGTAGTGGTGGTCGTCGCCCGTGTACATCCGCACGCCGTCGGGCAGCCGGTCGCGAACCCAGCGCTCCGCCGAAGCGTCGAGCAGGCTCATCTTCACGCCGGCGACCTTCCCGGGGGCGTCGGCGACGATGTCGAGCAGCACCCGGGCGGCGGGCTGCCAGTCCGCGTGGCCGAAGTAACCGGCCAGCGACGGATCGAAGACGGGGCCGAGCCAGTGGAGCAGCACCGGCTTGCCCGCCGCCCGGAGGACGTCGCCGTAGACGCGCCGGTAGTCGTCGGCGGTCGAGGCCGCGGCCGCGAGATGCTGGCTGGCCATGAGCACCGCGTCGGCGCCTCGGTCCTCGGTGAAGTGCAGTTGCTCGCGGTAGGCATCGGTCACCTGCCGAAGCGTGAGCCGGGGCTCGTCGACGTGGTCGGTGTTGACCCCGACGACCAGGGCCCCGCCCTCCTCCTGGGCAACGGCGGCCGACCGCGTGATGAGCTCGCGGGTGGCCGCCGGGTCGAGGCCCATGTTGCGCTGTGCGGTGTCCATGGCGTCGGCGACGCCCAACCCCCAGGAAAAGATGTGGCGGCGGAAGCCCAGGGTGGCGTCCCAGTCGATGTCGGCGGGCCGCCCGGGGGTGTTGTCGGCCCAGGCCTTGGGGACGACGTGCACGGCCGCGAAGGCGCTACGGCTCCTCAGGGGACCTGCCGGCCTCGAGAAGCCGGGTGAGTCGGCAAGCGGTGCGCGGGTGAGGGTCCCGTCGGCGCCGAGCAGAACGAGTGCACTCACTGGTCAGCCCAGCTTCAGCTCGTCCAGCCGGATCCTGCGGCCCTCCCTGCTCGACACGAGGGCGGCCTCGGCGAGGCGCACGCCGCGGGCACCGTCGAGGAGGTCGAACGGGTAGGGCGTGCCGTCGACGTGGCTGCGCAGGAAGTCCTCCCACTGGGCCCGGAAGGCATTGCCCGCCGCGCCGTCGATGTCGCGCCAGTCGGCCCGGTAGTCGTGGGTGTCCGGCATGTCCGGGTTCCACACGGGCCGGGGCGTGGCCCCGGCGGCCTGGACCTTGCCGCCGAAGAGCCCGACGACGGCCGACCCGCGGGTGCCGTCGACCTGGAACTCGACCAGTTCGTCGCGGTGGACCCGCACCGCCCAGGAGGAGTTGATCTCGGCGACCACCCCGCCGTCGAGTTCGAAGATGCCGTAGGCGGCGTCCTCGGCGGTGGCCCGGTACTCGGCACCGTCCTCGTCCCAGCGGCGGGGCACGTGGGTGACCGCGTGGGTGTAGACGCTGCGCACCGGCCCGAAAAGGTTCTCCAGCACGTAGTTCCAGTGGGGGTACATGTCGGTGACGATCCCGCCGCCGTCCTCCGCGCGGTAGTTCCAGCTCGGGCGCTGGGCCGGCTGGTCGTCCCCGGGGAAGACCCAGTAGCCGAACTCGCCGCGGACGCTGAGCACCCGCCCGAAGAACCCGTCGTCGATCAGGCGCCGGAGCTTGAGCAGGCCCGGCAGGTAGAGCTTGTCGTGCACGACGCCGCTGCGCACACCGGCCGCGGCGGCGAGCCGGGCCAGGTCGAGGGCCTCGGCCGCGGTGGCGGCCGTCGGCTTCTCGGTGTAGACCGCCTTGCCGGCCGCGATGGCCTTGCGCAGGGTCGTGGGGCGTGCCTTGGTGGCGACGAAGTCCGCGTAGATCTCCCACCTGGGGTCGGTCAGCGCGGCGTCGAGGTCGTCGGTGTAGTCCTCGATGCCGTGGCGACGTGCGACGCCGGCCACCGCATCGAGGGAGCGCCCCACCAGCAGCGGGCGCACCGTGAACCTCGTTCCGTCCGCGGCCACGAGGCCGCCGGCGTCGCGGATGGCCAGGATGGAGCGCACCAGGTGCTGCCGGTAGCCCATGCGGCCGGTCACGCCGTTCATGATGAGCCCGATGACACGCACGTCGGCGTCGATCGCCGAAGCGGTCGATCCGGTGGTCGTCTTCATCGGTCCAGTCCTCGAATCCCCAGCGCCCGTTGTTCGGGTCCCCCCCGGAGGCGAGCGCAGATCCAACCCTGGAAAGCGCTTACCGTAAACACTACCACACGGGGAGCGCTCCCAGCGGCCGAGACGGTCACCGGGATCCACCCCTCAGGCGACCCGCGGCCTCGAGGTGGGGCAGCGGGTCACCGTCGCACACGGCGATCACCGCGCCGAGGCACATTGCTCCGCCCGGGTGAAGCTGGGCCTCCTCGTGGAAGAACGGCGCCGGGCCCAGGCCCGCATAATCCTTGCTCCGGGCGAACCACGTCGGCCTCCGCCACTGCGAGTCGTCGACCATCAGCACACCGACCCCGGCCTCGGGGGCGACGAACGCGAGCCAGTCGTGCCGGCCGCCCCTCGCGTCGTCCCCGCCGGGTCCGGCCTCGGCCAGGATGCGCCCCCCGGTGAAGCTCACCGGGCCGCGCCAGAACACGCCCGCATACCCGGCGTCCGGGCGCCCGTTGGAGGTGGGGGAACCGAAGGCCAGTGGCTCGTCGCCGACGTTGGTGAGCACCGAGCGCCAGGAGAGGGCCCAGGCGTGGCCGTCGAATAGTCTCGCGACGAGGGTCCTCTCCTCCGTGAGCACCTCGGCCCCGTCGGCGCCGACCCAGGAGACGCGCTCGACGCCCCCGCCGTCGATGCGGTCGAAGGAGAGGTGGCGCTGGGTGCCGTTGTTGTCGAGTTGCACGTAGCCACGGCCGGGAAGGTAGGTGGGTCCGCCCCAGAAGTTGTGCGGCCCGACGTTGGGCAGCGCCAGCGACAGGCCGCGGTGCCAGACGTGGTCGGCCGGCCGATGCCCGCTGGCCTCCCGCCCCGCGAGCGTGCGGAGCATCATGTACGGGCGCGGGGATTCGCCCCTCGGTTCCTGCTCGACGTCGTGGACGTAACGCGCGAGCGTACGGCCGCGGGCAGTGAACGTCAGCTCGCCCGCGGCTTCGGTGACTGTGAGGTCAGGCATCCAACCGGCGGAGTCGCACGTCGAGCGCCTGTCCGGAGCGCCAGGCAAGGCGGATCCGGGGGCCGGCGGACGCATCGCTGCCGGCCATGTACCGGACCTCCTCGCCGGGCTCGTAGAACCCGTCGCCGACGAGGTCCGCGACGCTGGGCTCGAGGACCCACTGTTCGTCCGCCACGGTGAGGAACGCGTCGCCACGGACCTCCCACAGGCCGGGTTCGACGATCTCGACGGCCCCGTCGACCGCGACCGGGGCGGCGCCCAGGGCGAGTTCGAGACACAGCGGGACGGCCGGCCCCGATGTCGCGATCGACATCCGCAGCCCGTCAGCGAGACGCGTGACGTCGATCCGCGTGTCCAGGGACAGGTCGTTCGAGGATCTCTCCGAGAACGCCATTCGCGCGGCGAAACGTCCCTCGAACTCGAGGGGGTAGACGCCGTTCGCACTGTGCCGGTCCGGAGGAAGCGGCTGGTAGTAGCCGGCGGTGGCCGTCTCCCTCAGCGTGACGGTGTCGCCGTCACGCTCGATGGACGACGCGCGGAACGGCCCGAGACCGAAGAACCGTCGCGACAGCCGAGCACCCGCGACCCGCAGGGCCCCGGCGGCGTAGGCGACCATCGACGGCTCGTGGTTGGTGCCCGAGCACACGCGACCCACCGCGGCGACGTCCGACGCGGCGCGCACGACCAGCATCCCGTCGCCGGCGCGATGGACGGCGAGTTCGCTGGCGTCGAGGTCGGTCCAGCCGCCCGGGATAGGCGGGGCCGAGCCGGCCGGCTGGTCGTCGATGTGCCCGGAGAGAAGGTCGGCGGCCAGTTCGACCGGGTCTCCACCGCCGAGCGCGGCGCCGCGT
Source organism: Actinomycetes bacterium (assembly GCA_030426725.1). Classification (GTDB taxonomy): domain Bacteria; phylum Actinomycetota; class Actinomycetes; order Propionibacteriales; family Propionibacteriaceae; genus Arachnia. Next base: position 8,064 of record JAUHXZ010000024.1, on the reverse strand, counting down.
TCGGCCATCGCCAGGCACTCGGCGCAGCCGAAGGCGTGGGCCGCGACCCGGTAGCCGGGCTCGAAGGCCGCGAGGGGAAAGTCGTGGCCCTGGTCCTGCCGCCTCGACTGCAGAGTGCAGACGTTGCCGTCGGCGCCGGTGAGGATGCTGTGGACGTGCAGGTTGCGGTGCACGATCTCGAGGAAGCCGGGCCGAGCAAGGAGCTGGGCCATCACGGTGAGCGACGGGTTGCTGACGTGGACGGCGTAGTTGGGGCTGCGCTCGGAGTAGAGTCCGTCGGCCTGGACGTCGAGCCCCTCGGCGAGCCACTGCTCGGCGCGATCCCGCAGGGTGTCGTCGCCGAGCACCGCCCACGAGCGGGTGAGCGCCGATGCGATCTCCCAGCGATGGTTGGGGGTGTGGACCCCGCCGGCGCGCAGCGCACCCGCGACGGCCGCGAGGATCCCGCGGATGCGTGCGCCCACGTCGTCCCAGTACGGCCCTGTCGCGTCTGCGGCCCGCAGCACCAGAGCGAGCCGCCCGAGGCCGTTGATCGTGAAGCTGCTGTCCGGCGGGGAGAGCACGTTGTCGCCGACCACGAAGAGCCCGGTCGCGTCGTCCTGCTGCTCCGCCAGCGCGGTCAGTGCCTCGATGATCCGGCGCCGCGCGTGGTCGGCGCCCTCCGCCTCGGCCCCGGCCAGCAGCAGCCAGTAGGAGGCCGCCTCGGCGAGGTGCTGCATCGTCCGATGCGGGATGTGGGGGGCCAGGACGACGTCCGGTCCGGCCCACACTCCCGGCAGGTCGGCGACCAGGCGCTCCCGCATCGTCACGCTCATCCCTTGAGGCCGCTGTTGAGGTCGGCGTTGAGGATGTAGCGCTGGAACAGGATGAAGACGAACGCCATCGGGATGATGGAGATGACCGAAGCCGAGAGCAGCACGGACCAGTCGATGTTCTCCGCTCCGACGATGGATCGCAGAGCCACCTGCAGCGTGTAGAGGTTCGGATCGTTCAGCACCAGCAGAGGCCAGATGAAGTCGTTCCAACGCCAGTGGAACGAGAAGATCGCCAGGGTGAACGCGATCGGCTTGGCGAGCGGCAGCATCATCGACCAGAAGATGCGCATCTCGCTGGCGCCGTCGATGCGGGCGGCTTCCAGCAGCTCGTCCGGGACGCTCCGGTAGTACTGACGGAACATGAAGATGCCGGTGGCGGTGATGATCGACGGGACGATGACACCGGCGATGCGGTTGTACAGGCCGAGGTCGCGGATGACGATGAACGTCGACGGCATGATGACCTCGGTGGGCAGCATCGTCGTCGCCAGGATGCAGATGAAGAAGACCTTCAGCCACTTGTTCTTGTACTTCGCGAACGCGAAGCCGGTCATGGCGCTCACGATGACGGTGAGGACCGTCGTCACGATGGCGACGACCGCGGTGTTACGGAAGTAGAGCGCGAAGTCGTAGCGCGACCACGCGGTGGTGTAGCCCTCGACGGACCAGTTCTCCGGGAAGAGCGTCAGCGGGTAGCGGAAGAGCTCACCCGCCGGCTTGAACGAGCTGAGGATGAACCAGGCCAGGGGCACGATGAACGCGAAGGCCATGATCCACAGCGCGGCAGTCTGGAAGACGACCGGGCCCCATCGCCGCGGTTCCGAACTGCTCCGGCGACGAGGGGTGGTGTCGGCACTCGGACGGGTGGTCGTGTCGGTACTCATTCGTACTCAGCTCCCTTGTCGAAGCGCATCTGGATTCCGGCGATGATGAGCAGCAGGACCATCAGGACCATCGAGGCCGCGGATGCGTAGCCGATCCTGGCCCGCTCGAAGCCCGTCGAGTAGATGTACTGCACCATCAGGTAGTTCTCGGTGCCGGGCCCGCCGCCGTTGATCGAGATGATGAGGGCGAACTCCTTCATGGCGGCGATCGTGCTGAGGAGGACGACCATGAACGAGGTCGGGCGCAGCAGGGGGAGGGTGATCCGCCAGAACTGCTGCCAGGTCGAGGCGCCGTCGATGCTGGCGGCCTCGTAGTAGGACTGTGGGATGTTCTTCAGCGCCGCGATGAACAGCAGCATGCTGAAGGCCATGCCGCCCCAGATGCCGGCCATGATGACCACGGCAAGAGAGAGGTTGGCGTTGGACTGCCAGGAGACCGGCGCAAGGCCGACGAGGCTCAGCAGGTAGTTGACGAGGCCGAAGCTCTCACCGAACAGCCAGCGCCAGATGACGCCGGCGACGATCGGGGAGACCAGCCACGGCAGGAAGAAGATGACACGGGCGGGGCCGACCCCCTTCGTCCGCGGGTGCGTGAGCAGCCACGCGGACAGAAGGGAGACGGCGAAGCCCAGCGGCACGGTGAGCGCCGTGTAGGTCAGCGTCCTGAGCAGCGCACTGTAGAAGTCCTCGTCCTGGAAGAGGTTCGCGAAGTTCTCCAGCCCGATCCAGTCGGGGGAGCCGACACCGTTGTAGTCGGTGAAGGCGTAGTACAGACCCAGACCGCCGGGCATGACGAAGAACAGGACGAACAGGACCATCGTGATGACGGTGAAGGACAAGGGCGCCAGCTGCGGGATGTGTGTACCCCGCCGCTTCCGGCTTTCCACGTGCGTGCTCATGGGCGCTGACCTCCTCGGCCGATTAGCTCAGGGCGTCGGTCATCTGAGCGGAGATGTTGGCCATCGTCTCGTCGATGGTGATCTCGTCGTTCAGGTACTTGACCGTCTCGTCGCGGATGGGGTCGCCCTCGGTGGTCTTGCCCTCGACGGCGTTCTTGATGTCGTTGGCCAGGGCGATGCCGACCGCGTCAGGCGAGACGGCGATCTCCTCGTTGTAGATCTCGAAGGAGTCCTGGTTGCCGGAGTAGGTGGGCTCGATGCCGGACGCGGCCGGAAGCATCGACGAGTACTCCATCAGGCGGGTGTAGTTCTCGGGGGTGTAGAGCCAGTTGACGAAGTCCAGGGCCTCCTGGGTCTGACCGGTCTCGGCGAAGACGACGATGTCAGCCGCGTTGCCGAACATGGTGGCGCGGACGGGCTGGGCGGGCATGCGCACCGAGACCCACTCGAAGTCGGAGATCTCCGCCGCGAACGAGGCGATCTGCCACGAGCCGGAGTAGTAGGACGCGACCTGTCCCGACTTGAAGAGAGCGGCCGGATCGTCGGCGCTCAGCCAGACGGAACGGGGCATGAACGAGTCGTCGTTGAGGGACTTGAAGTACTCGATCGCGGGCTGCGTGGCGTCGTTGGTCTCGTAGACGCCCTCGTCGTTGGGCAGCCACAGCTCGGAGCCGAACTGGAACAGGAAGGACTTCAGACGGTGCGAGGACCGGTCCATGACCATGCCGTACTTGGCGCCGGTCGCCTCCTGGACCCGCTCGGTCGCCGCAACGTACTCGTCCCAGGTCCACACGTCGTCGCCGGACTCGGGCCAGGTCTCGCCCGCCTCGTCCCACAGCGTCTTGTTGAGGTAGAGACCCACGGCGGTCAGATCGCTCGGCAGCGAGAGCGCCTCGCCGTCCTCGGTCACCTTGGCCAGGTCCATCATCACGTCGTTGGCCTCACCGATCTCGGAGAGGTCGGCGAGCTGATCCATCCAGGTCGGGTCGACTGATGGCATCCGGGCGAGCGCCGGCAGGTCGTTGGCGAGCGCGGCGTTCTTGATCTTGACAGGCAGGTCGTCATAGGCGATGTCGACGACCTCGACCTCGACGCCGGTCTCCTCCATGTACTCCTCGGCGAGCTTGGCGTAACCGCCGCCCTGGGAGGTGTCACCGGAGAGGTAGAACTGCAACGGTTCGCCGCTGGGGGCCTCGGAGCCGCCGTCGGTCGTTTCGGAGCCGCCCGCGCAGGCGGCCAGGGGCAGAAGCAGCGTCATGGCGACGCCGATGGTGAAGCGCTTCGTAAGCACTGGAACTCCTTCCAAAGTTCACACGCCGTCTTTGGCAGCGACCCTCGACTCCTACGTCGATCAGGTGCCGTCAGCGTAGCAAGCGCTTTCCCGAATGTCATGCGTTTGTACACACATTGTGATCACTTTGTTATCGGACCCACTTGACGGGCCTCGCCGTCGCCCAGGGAACTCCGATGCCCGAGAAGGACCTGCCCGCGGCCAGGGACTCCCTCAGAGCGTCCGCGATCCCGACGATCTCCGGCGTTCGGGACGCACCGATGCCCCGCCAGACGAGTTGGTCGTCGGAGACCCGCGTCGGCGGCGGAGACGCCTGGACTGCCTCCAGGACGCACATGAACGCACCCGCGTCCGACAATGGTGCGACCAGCGGGACGCCCCGCTCCCGGTGCTGGAGGAGATTGTCCAGCAGCCCCGACCGGAACACGCGCTGCGCCGTCGAGTCGCCGTCGATCTCCCAGACCAGCTCATCCAGGGTGTACCGGAACACGACCCGACCGCGGGAACCGACGAGCGCCACCCACGGGGGTTCCTCCGCCTGCCCGCTGCCGCAGAGGGTCACGGCGGCCCGCACGGGGACACCTGAGGCCGTTGCGACCTCCACCCAGGCCGTGTCGTCGGTGGTGATGTCGTGCGCGCGGTACAGCTCGGTCTCGACCCACGCGACCTGGTCCTCCCTGGTAGTGCCCGTGACCGCCAGGGCCGTGGAGACGGTGTGCGCGAGCACGTTGGTCACGACGCCGTCGGCGACCCTGCGGCCGTCGAGCACCCGGCGCCCCGCCCAGGCATTGCGCGCGAAGTAGCCGTCCGTGCGTCGCCATTCCCCCCAGGCGACGACCCTCGGGTCGTCGCCCACGACGCCCTCGCGGAGGGCGCTGCGGAGCACGTCGACGCCGCCGGAGCCGAGAGCCTGGAAACCGACCTGCACCGCGCGGCCCCGACGCCGCGCGAGGGCCTCGAGGGCCCGGAAGTCCGCCAGGGATGCGGTGGGAGGCTTCTCCAGCAGCAGATCGGCCCCCGCCTCGAGGGCAGTGGTGCCGAGCTCGGTGTGCTCCCCGATGGGCGCGACGATGACGACCACGTCGGACTCCTGCTCGGCGAGCGCGTCCTCGAGCCTGGCGTAGGTGGGCACCGCGAGGAACCCGGCGGGCTGGGGGTCGACCGCCGCGACGAACTGCGCCCGACCGGCGGCCTCCGCCGCGACGATCGCGGCGAGGTGCTTCCGACCGTGGCCGTTCACCCCGACCAGGGTCACGCGCGCGGGTCTGCTCACGGCCCCATCCTTGCACCTGGCGAAAGGGGCACCGCACCTAGACTGGCCACGTGACGCTCCCCCAGCCGGCCCCCCTCGTCCTCCGGGGCCGACGTTTCGATGCCGCCCGCCCCGCCGTCATGGGGATCATCAACCGCACTTCGGACTCGTTCTACGCGAAGGCCAGGTTCGCCGACGACGAGGCCGCCCTGACCCGGGCGGCCGAGATGATCGATGAGGGCGTCGACCTCATCGACGTCGGCGGAGTGCGCGCCGGTCAGCAGGGGGACTGGGTGGACCCCGCGTCAGAGATCGCGCGGGTCCGGCCGCTGCTGGCTGCGCTGCGGCAGCGCTTCCCCGACGTCCTGCTGAGTCTGGACACCTGGCGGGCCGAGGTGGCCGACGCGTGCGCCGGGACCGTCGACCTGGTCAACGACACGTGGGCCGGCGCCGATCCCGACCTGGTGGGCGTCGCCGCCCGCCTGGGCGCCGGGTACGTCGTCTCCCACACCGACGGGCTGCCGCCGCGGACGGACCCGTCGGGCATCGCCCCGCGCGATGGCGAGGTCGTGGTCGCCGACGTGCTCCGGCAGCTGTCCGAGGGCGCCCGGCGCGCGGTCGCCGCCGGGGTCGACCCGGCCGCCGTGCTCGTCGATCCGACGCTGGACTTCGGCAAGACCACCCATGACTCGCTCGCCCTGGTCGCCGCCACGGCGAGGATCGTGGAACTGGGCTTCCCCGTACTGCAGGCGATCAGCCGCAAGGACTTCGTGGGCGAGACGCTCGACCTGCCCGCCGACGACCGCCTCGAGGGGACGCTGGCCGCCACGGCCGTCGCCGCCTGGCTCGGCGCCACGGTGTTCCGCACCCACGACGTCCGGGCGACCCGCAGGGCCCTGGACATGGTGGCCTCGCTGAGGGGCGACCGTGCTCCGCTCCGCGCCGAACGCGGCCACTGAGCCTAGCGCCTCAATCGGTCCGACCTTTCACCGCCCCTCCGGTGCGACCGGCCCTGCGCTGGTTTAGTGTGGAATCCGTGGGTCAACACCCCTAGAAAGACGGAGAGCGATGAGCGATCAAGCCACCAGTGCGGCCGACATCAGCCTGGCCGCAGACTTCGACACTCCCTCCCAGGCAGACTGGGAGAAGGAGGTCCTGAAGGTTCTGAACCGAAGGCGCCCCGAGGGCAAGGAACTAGGAATCGAGGCCGCGTACAAGCGCCTCACGAGCACCACCGTCGACGGGCTCGTCATCAAGCCCCTGTACACCAAGGAGGACGCGCCCGAGGAGCTCGGCTTCCCGGGCGTCGCGCCCTTCGTTCGCGGCACCACGGTGCGCACCGGCGACATGGACGCCTGGCACATCGCCCAGCTGCACGAGGATCCCGATGTCGCGGACACCCGCCGCGCCGTCGTCACCGACCTCGAGCGTGGCGGCACCGCCGTCTACCTGCGCGTCGACCCCGACGCACTCGCCGCGGCAGACGTCGCGACGGTGCTCAGCGACGTCCTGCTGGACCTCGCGCCGGTCTACCTGACCTCGTCGTCGCAGCAGCTCGACGCGGCCCGCGCCCTGGTCGACGTGTTCGCGGCCTCCGGCAAGGCGCCCGACAGCGTGAGCGGCAACCTCGGCGTCGACCCGATCGGCCTGGCGGCCGTCGCCGGCACCGAGGCGGACCTCAGCGTCCTGGCCGAGGCCGTCGAGCTGGCCAAGCCCTACCCGAACGTGCGCCCGGTGGTCGTCGACGCCACCGTGTACCACAACGCCGGCGCCGGCGACATCAGCGAGCTCGGCTACGCGATCGCCGTCGGCGTCGAGTACGTCCGCTCCCTGGTGGACGCCGGCCTGACCGCCGACGAGGCGTTCGACTCGATCCTGTTCCGCGTGTCGGCCACCACCGACCAGTTCGCCACCATCGCCCGGCTCCGCGCGCTGCGCGGCCTGTGGTCGCGGGTCGGCGAGGTGCTCGGCGTCGCCGAGGCCAAGCGCGGCGCCGTTCAGCACGCGGTGACCTCCGCGCGCCAGATGACCCGCGACGACGCCTACGTCAACATGCTGCGCGGAACGATCTCCTGCTTCGCGGCCTCGGCCGGCGGCGCGGAGATCCAGACCGTGCTCCCGTTCGACACCGTGGCCGGCCTCCCGACCGACTTCTCCCGCCGCATCGCCCGCAACACGCAGGTGGTGCTCGCCGAGGAGTCGAACGTCGGCCGCGTCAATGACCCGGCCGGTGGCTCCTGGTTCGTGGAGTCCCTGACCGCGCAGCTGTCGGAGAAGGCCTGGGCGTTCTTCCAGGGCCTCGACGCGGAGGGCTTCGCCAAGGCTCTGGCCGACGGCACCGTCAAGGCGCAGCTCGACGAGCTGAACGCCGCCCGCGCGACCCGCCTCGCGACGCGCAAGCTGCCGATCACGGGCGTGTCGATGTTCCCGAACCACGAGGAGGCCCCGGTCGAGCGCAAGGCCCGGCCGGTCACCCTCGAGCAGGCAGGGCTGTCGATGGTCCGCGACTCCCAGGTGTTCGAGGATCTCCGCGACCGGTCCGCCGAGGCCCGCGCCGCGGGCAACGCGCCGAAGGTCGTGCTGGCCTGCCTCGGCGCCCGCCGCGACTTCGGAGGGCGCGAGGGCTTCACCTCGAACCTGTTCCACGTCGGCGGGGTCGACACGGTCCTCGCCGAGGGCTCGTCCCCCGAGGACTTCGTGCGGCAGTTCACCGAGTCGGGATCGAAGATCGCGGTCCTGTGCTCCAGCGCCAAGGTCTACGCCGGGCAGGGCGTCGCCGTCGCCGAGGCGCTCCGCGCGGCCGGGGCCGAGCAGGTGCTCGTCGCCGGCCAGGTCAAGGAGCTGGGCGAGGGCGGCGAGGCCGCCGTCGACGGCAATGTGTTCGACGGCATGGACGTGGTCGCGCTGCTGACCGCCACCCTGG